>JAZUGI010000100.1:0-31039 GCA_045641125.1 Akkermansia sp. | reverse complement strand
GGTATGTGCTCGCTCACCATCAACGGTGTGCCCCACGGCGGCAAGCACGTTACCACCTGCCAGCTGCACATGCGCCAGTTCAAGGACGGTGACACCATCTGGATCGAGCCGTTCCGCGCCAAGGCGTCCCCGCTGCTGCGCGACCTGATGGTGGACCGCTCCGCCCTGGACAAGATCATTGCCGCCGGCGGCTTTGTGGACATCCGCACCGGTTCCGCGCCGAACGCCAACAACGTGCCCGTGCGCAAGAAGACGGCGGACGCCGCGTTCGACGCCGCCGCCTGTATCGGCTGCGGTGCCTGCGTGGCCAGCTGCAAGAACAGCTCCGCCATGCTCTTCACCTCCGCCAAGGCCGCGCACCTCAACCTGCTGCCCCAGGGCCAGCCGGAGAAGAACAAGCGCGTGCTCGCCATGGTGCGCCAGATGGATGCCATGGGCTTCGGCAACTGCACCAACCAGTACGAGTGCGAGGCCGCCTGCCCGAAGGGTATCACCGTGGACAACATCGCCAAGCTCAACCGCGATTACATGATTGCCTGCGCCTCCGAGGCCGTGGGCGTGTTCTCCTGATTGAGCATATTGCGCCAAATCATCTCGGAGGCCGGGTTGTTTCATCAGCCCGGCCTCCTTTAATAAAAAATAGTACTTAGTACATAGTACATCGGAAATCCACCCATGCTTTTCTACATCGTCACTCCCTCCTACAACGCGCTTCCCTGGCTGCGCCGCTGCATACGCTCCGTGGCTGACCAGGTGGGGCAGGGCGTGGAGGTGCACCACCATGTGCAGGACGGCGCCTCCACAGATGGCTCCCCGGCCTGGCTGGAGCAGTGGCGCAACGAGCATGAGGGCATTCCCGGCTACACCTTTACCTACGAGAGCTGCCCGGACAAGGGTATGTACGATGCCATCAACACGGCGTGGGCCAAGATGCCCGCAGAAGCCGCTGTAACCGCCCATATCAACTGTGACGAGCAATACCTGCCGGATGCCCTCCTGGGCGTTTCTGTGGCCCTTGCAGCGCATCCCAAGGCGGATATTGTGCTGGGTACCTATGTGATAGTGGACAAGGACCAGCGCTACATCTGCCACCGCCGCCCCATCCGGCCGCACCGCTGGACCAGCGCCACCGTGTGCGAGATTATCACCTGCTCCTGCTTTCACCGCGCGGAGCCCTTCCGCAGCCACGGCATCCGCTTCAACACCAAGTACCGCGCCCTGGCGGATGTGGTGTTCTACCGCGATATTGTGAATCACGGCGTTCCCTGCGCCGTGTGCCCGGAGCTGCTCACCACATCCTTCACCGTTACAGGCGACAACCTGGCCTGGAGCGAGACCTCCCGCCGGGAGTGGGAGGAAGAGCAGAGGCTCCTGCCCTGGTATGTGAGCCGCCGCCACGGCCTGGCCTTCCGCTGGTGCAACCTCAAGCGCCGTCTCACAGACCGCCGCTGCACGCCCCCAACTTCCTACTCCATCTTCTTGGGAGAAGACACCGCCCGCACGGAAATCCGCATCAACCACCCCACAGCCCGCTGGGGCTGCAGAAGCGTTTCAGAGGAATGAGCTCGCATGCAGAACAGTTTGATTTCCGCGCTAACAGCATGGATTGGCTACGCTTGTTCGCTGCTTTCTGCGTGGTGCTTGTCCATACGCTCATGTGGCTTTCTCCCCCTTGTGCCAACCTTTTGCGCCAGTTCTGCATTTTCCCTGGATTGCTCATTCTTTTTGTCATGAGCGGATATCTGGTTTCCTCTTCCATTGAACGCAGCGGCAGCAACTGGCGCGACTTTTGGCGCAGAAGGCTTGCGCGCATCTATCCGGGCCTTTGGGCTTGTTTCCTTGTTTCCTCTGTGGCTGTGGTCATTCTCACCCGCCTGTATGACATACCTGTGTCCCCATTGTCATGGTGCAAATGGATAGCGGCCCAACTCAGCTTTTTCCAGTTCTACACCCCGCCTGATTTGAAGGCATATGGTATAGGTAACCCTAACGGTGTGCTATGGATGATTCCTTTGCAGCTTTGCATGTACGCCGTTATGCTCCTTTCATACAGGCGTTTGAGTGGATGGAGCATGCCCGCATGGCTGCTTCTGTTGGCAGCGCTGGTAGGTGTGAATATTCTCTCAGGCTGGCTTTTTTCCAATCTTAACGGAATAGCTGCAAGGCTTCTTTACGTGTGTTTTGTCCCGTATATGTACGCTTTTTATATCGGCATGTTTGCCTATGTGTTCAGGCGGCGGGTGATTCCCGTATTGCGCAAATACTGCTGGCTTTTGCTTGCTGCGTATATCGTGTGGGTGAAGGGCAACGCCCTGTGGTGGAACATCCCCGTTCCCGGCCTGTACAGCGAGATTGTCATGGGCGTACTCATCTGCTTCGTTTCCTTGGGGGTTGCATATCGTTTGGGCCGCCATACGTTGCGCCATGACTATTCCTACCCGGCTTTCCTCTACCATGAGATTTTCATCAACATCTTTGTGGTGGTGGGATTCACGCGGAACTGGTGGGCGGTGGCTGCCGTGTTCCTGTGCACGGCCGTGTGTTCCGTGCTTTCCTGCCGTTTGATTGAGGAACCCGCGGCTAAATGGTTGCGTCCTGCCGCAAAAAAATGATTCGGCCGCTCACGCCTTGTCGGCTTCTGCTGCGTAGAGACGGTTGATAACCTCCATCTTGGCATTCCACGTGAAATCCCTGCAGCGCTTCAGCGCGCCTTGGGAGAGCTGGCGGCGTTTGTTCTCGCATGTGGCCAGGTAGTCCAGGTGGCGGGCGTAGTCTGCTATCACCTGGGAGCGGGAGTGTATGGGAATCGTGATGCCACTGTGGGGGGTGATAACCGTGGCGAAGCCGCAGTGGTCCAGCGCGATGATGGGCAACCCGTAGCGGAACGCCTCGAAGACCACGGTGGAGGTGTCCTCCCGCACGCTGGTGATGCAGAATACATGGCTGGTGGACATAATGCGGAAGGCTTCCTCACGCGGCACGAAGCCGTGGAAGGTCACCACATCGTCCAGTCCCAGCTTGTGGGAGAGCGCTTTCCAAGCCTCCATGCGCGGGCCCTTGCTGAGCACGTGCAGTTCCATCTTCTCTTTGCACTTGGGCAGGGCACGCAGCAGAAGGTCCAGAGCCTTGCGGGGGATGTGCTCACCCGCCCAGCAGATGCGAAGCGGTGTGCCGGGCTCGTGTACGGATGGCGTGAAGCCCTCCGTGCCCTCGTATTTTTCCAGCCCTACCTCGTTCATGAGGACGGCGTCTTTCTTCCAGAAGCGCTTGATTTCATCCACGGCCTGCGTGGTGCTGGTGAGAATGGCGGCGGCATGCTGCGCGGCGGCGCGGGCCTCGCGCCCCCAGCGCTTTTGGAAGCCGTTCACGATGTTGCGCACGGCAAAGTGGATAGCCCCGCCCAAGCCCAAGCTGCCCAGCAGGCACCACGGCGTGTCCGTGAATCCTCCAAGCGGTCCCCACACAAAGGGTTTTCCCAGCTTCCACAGGTAGCCGGGGCAGCGGAAGCCGGAGATGGTCACCTGGTGTACGATATCAAAGTTTTCCTTCTTGTCCAGCTCCACGGCCAGTTCATACGCCTTTCTGTGCCAGGCGCGGTAGAACCAGTAGTAGCTCGGGGGCCATATCTTGCGCAGCAGGTTGTGGTGCGTGCGCGGCACAAAGTGGAAGGTGATGTGCTCCACCGCTTCCGGGTGCTCCGCCGCAAACTTGGTGAGCGTTTCCTTGAACTCGCCCTCCTCCACGATGGCGTGCACTTCATGGTACTTGGCAATGTTGCTCACGAAATTCCACCCCATCCCGGGCTCTGAACCATACCCGGGATCGCAGGCGTAACAGCCAATTAAAACCTTTAGGCGCCTACCCTCCATGCTCTGCGTTATACTAGAATGACATGCTGATTGTGTCAAGCTCGTTTCCATACATGAAAAACCTTGATGCGTTGGGGTGATTGCTATACACTAGACGCGCATCATGGATTTCCTATACATGGCAAAGAAACTGTTCTCACTCAGCGTTCCTTGCTCTACTCGATCAGACCAAATTGATTTGGTCCGCGGGTGGGTGATGATACTGGTGGTGATGCACCACGCTGCCTTTCTCAAGCAACCGGATGCCTTTTCCTCAGTCTGCCAGTCCCTCATCCTTGGGTTCCATATGCCGTTTTTCTTCTTGCTTAACGGTTATTTGCTTCATTTGGCAGGTAGTGTCGGCAAATACTCGGTCAAGAGGTACCTCAAAACACGCTTCATGCGGTTGCTGGTGCCTTACTTCCTGTTTGAGCTTGTCAACCTGGCGTTGTCTTGGCTGGCCATGCCCTTTTTGCACAATCATGTGGAGCTGGACAAGGCCTTTGTGAGCATTATTGAATGCGTGAACGATAAGACCGTGTATGAGGGAATCTCCGGGCGCCTGTGGTTTCTGCCGTGCCTGTTTTTTTCAGATATGCTCGTGTTCGTGTCGCTGAAAATCATCAAGGGGAGTAAAAAACTACTGGCGTTGGCAGCACTCTTGGTTTCAGCTTCGTATGCCTGGCATTGTTGCGGCGGACAACGCCTTCCCCTGACCCTGGATATTGCTTTGATGGGTGCGTTCTTTGTGCTGGTAGGCTATGTGGGCCGCCCGCTCTACGCGAAATGCGCGGAGCGGGAATCTCGCTGGTGGTGGGGGATGTTTTTTGCAGTCATGGTGCTGGTATATGGATGCTCCGCTTTGTGCAATTCAGAGGACATCCTCATGTATGACGACAGGTACGGAAATTATATTCTGGCTATAGCCGGTGCAATTGCGGGCTTTTGCCTGGTGATGATGTTGGGCCGCTTTTTCGTGTCAAAGGTTTCGGCAGGCGCGAGAGGGATCCTGGACTGGTTCCGCTCGCTTTCTCTTTGGTATGGTATCAACTCTCTGGCTGTGTTCCCCATTCATTTTTGGGTGGTCAATATCCTGAAATACGCCATGAATACCCAGCCGCCTTACAATTGCGTCTTGTTTATCTTGGCCCTGTTTGCAACAATTCCGCTGGTGAACTTTGTTCGCGATTACATGCCTTTCCTATTGGGAATGGCATACGCCAAGCACGAAAAGGTCTAAGGAGGGAAACAATCCGCTAGCAATTCAGGGAGTCTGCCGCATTGCGCATATCTCCGGTTTTGAGATAGGCGGTGTGGAAATCAAAGCAGTGTTCCAGGTTGTGGGGAATATGCCCGGTGGGTGTCATCTCCACGTAGCGGTGCAGCAGGGGGCGGTAGTCCGGGTGGGCGCAGTTCTCGATGATGACTTCCGCCCGTTGGCGCGGATCCAGCCCGCGCAGGTCCGCCACGCCCTGTTCCGTGGCAATGATGTCCACATCGTGCTCCGGCTGGTCCACATGGGAGACCATGGGCACAATGGCGGAGATGGCACCCTCCTTGGCCACGCTGGGGCAGGAGAAGATGGTGAGCGCGGCCGCGCGGGCGAAATCGCATGCGCCGCCTATGCCGTTCACCATCTTGGTGCCGAACAGGTGGGAGGAGTTGACGTGGCCGAAGATGTCCGCCTCCAGCGCGGTGTTCATGCTGATGACACCCATGCGGCGGATAACCTCCGGGTGGTTGGAAATTTCCGTGGGGCGCAGCAGTACGCGCTCCTTGTAGTAGTCGAAATCCTTCATGAACTCTGCCATGAACGGCTCGGTGAAGGTGATGGCGCTGCTGGAGAGAAATTTGCAGCGGCCGCTCTTGAGCAGCTGGAACACGGTGTCCTGCGCCACCTCCGTGTACATGGAGAAGGGAGGCAGGATACGGGATTCCCCCATGGCGGCCAGCACGGCGTTTGCCACGTTGCCGATACCGCTCTGCAGCGGGGGAAAATCTGCGGGTATGCGGCCGGTTTGGTACTCGTGCTCCAGGAAGGAGGCAATGTTCTGCCCAATGCGGTCCGTCACCTCATTGCCGGGCTTGAAGGGTTTCACGCCGTCCGGCAGGTGGGTTTTCACCACACCCGCTATCTTCTTGGGGTCTACCTTGAGCGTTCGGGTGCCGATGCGGTCCCACGGGCGGTAAATGCCGATGGCCTCGCGCTCGGCATAATCCTTCGGCAGGTAGATGTCGTGTATCTCCTTGAGCCTGGGATTGTGATAGGTGTTCAGCTCCAGGATGATTCGGTCTGCCAGCATGCAGAAGCCTGCGGCGTTGTTGGCTCCGGTGGTGAAGGTGAGCTCCCCCTCGTCAGTCACATCGCATACTTCTACAATGGCGGTCTGCACCCTGGGCAGGTGGCCGTAGCGCATGTTCTGGGTCACCACGGAGAGGTGCAGGTCATAGTAGTGCATGTCCGGCACGTTGATGTGGCCGCGCATGTCCGGGTTGGACTGGAAAGGGGCACGGCTGATGAGCGCGTGGGCGTTGGAAAGCGCGCCGTCCACCTCCTGCGTGTTGGAGCCGCCTGTGAAGAGAGCGATTTTGAATTCCCTTCCTGCGGCGTGTTCCGCCTCTGCCCTGCGGGCAATGGCTCCCGGCACCACTTTAACGGCCCCCGCAGGGGTGAGGCCGCTGATGCCGACGATTTCGCCATTATGGATGAGTTTGGCAGCTTCTTCCGCCGTGAGGATGGGGAATTGCATGATGTTTTATGGTTGAGGTGTGCCGTCTGCCTGATAGCCCATGCCTTGCAGCGTATCAAGCAATTCTTGCTCGGTCCAATATTGTTTTTCTTTGATAAGACACCCCAGCATACGCGTGTTTGTTCTCGCTGCTGCAGAGTTTAAATGATCAGGGGTATCTGCGAAATCAGAGGGAACTGGCAAACTGCCTAGGCGCTCGTCTTTGAGTACGGGAATACCATGCCGCGTGATACTCAGTGCCAGCATGGCGCACAGCGGTCGCAAGTTGGTGTCGTTGCATCCAACAGGTATTGAAACGATGAGGGAAATATTATTTCCCTGACAATGGCCTTGCAACTTCCGCAGAGTTTCTATTATCAGGGAGGTCTCATTTATAATTGGCAGCTTTGTGCCAGGAGGTAACTTTTCGGGGGTGAACTTGTCCATTTCCCGGCACTGGACCTCCATCCATCCGGAAGGATGGACGACCGTTTGTTCATCGTATTTGTACAGGCGCCCGGCCTTGCCGAAGTAGCGAGTGAGCAAAGTGAACATGCTCCGCATGTCGGATGAAAGGAAGTTTCCGGCATTTCTCATGCTGGGCTCAATCAGGCCGGAGTTGAAAAGCCTTGCTCCCATTCGGTAGGCGTTCAATTTCATCCCCGATGCGGATGGCGGTACGTTGACATCATCGGTACTCAGGATGCTCAGGATGAGGGTGTCTCCCGGCTTGAGATACTTGAATGCCACGTTCGCATTGGCTTGCAAGCCGTGTCCGGCTCCCTCCGCAGCATTGATGAGGGGTATGCCGAACTCGTCGAGCATGATTTGCGGATCCACTCCGCTGCGGGCTTCCGAGCCGCCAGCCAGCACGTATACCGGCCTCTCCGCTGCATGGAGCTGTTCAGCCCATCCATCGGATGCTTCCGCCACTTTCAGGAAAAACTGCATGTCCCGGTCGATGAAACGGCTGTAGAGCTGAATGCATGCCAGGGCCAGGAGCGCGGCGCAACCGATGATGAGGAGAAGGCGTTTCATGGCATCAGAAGGCGGCGTAGATAAACTGGTTGGTCACCCCGCTTTGCAGGGTGATGAGAAGAAACACCTCCACCCCGCATGCGTACGGGTGGAGAAGAATGCTGTACGGCTCCTCCTCACGCTTCCGCACCGCCAGGAACTCGCAGGCCAGTACGGCAAGGGAGAGGAGCAGCATGGGGATGATGCACGCGGAATGCAGGGTACGGAATTTCCATGCGCAGGCTGCCACGAAGTTGTTGATATCGTATGCATCCGGTGTGAATATCCACTGCAGGTGCTTGGAGAGCATATCCGCGTCCGTATCGTAGAAGAACATCCAGGTGAGCACGGTCATGCCGAAGGTGAGCACCCAGCCGAGCGGTGCCCAGAGATGCAAGCCTGCATTGCGGAATACGCGGTGGATGACCAGGGCCACGCCTGCCAGACCGCCCCAAATGACGAAGTTCCACGCGGCCCCGTGCCACAGGCCGGAGATGAGGAAGACAATCAGCATGTTGAGCGCCCAGCGCTTGGTGCGGCTGCCGCCCATGGGAAAGTAGATGTACTCCGTGAACCAGCTGGTGAGCGAGGTGTGCCAGCGCCGCCAGAAATCACGCACATTGGTGGCGGTGTAGGGGCTCATGAAGTTCATGCGCAGGGTGATACCCATGCATTTGGCAAGTCCGTATGCGGAAAGGGCGTAACCCGCAAAGTCGAAGTAGATGCGGAAGGTGAAAATGAGGTTGTTGCACCACACCATCCACGCGTTGCCCCAGTTGAACTTGTCCCAGAAGGCGTATGCCAGGTTATCCGCCAGCGCCATCTTGAAAAACAGGCCAAGAATGATATAGCGCAGCCCCAGGTTCACGTTCTCCGTGGTGAAGGTCAGCTCCATGCGCTGCATTTGCGGCAGTAGTTCCGCGCGCCGCTCGATGGGCCCCGCCACAAAGCGCGGGAAGAACGCGCAGAAGTTCAGGTAGTCCAGCAGCCCCGGCATGGGCAGTCCCTTGGTGAGCGTATCAATACAGAAACCGATGATTTGGAAGGTGTAGAAAGAGATACCCAGCGGTATCACCAGGTCCTTGAGCGTGTCCCATTGCTCCCGGAACACGTTCACGCCGATGAAGTAGCCGTACTTGTAGTAAAGCAGCGGCAGAAGGAGCAGGGGGATGGAGAGAGCCAGCACCCCGCGCCTTCCGCGCGGTCCCAGCCGCAGCCCCCAGTGGCAAAGCCCGTATGCGGCCAAGGACACCGCAGCAAAGATGCCCAGTGTTGCCCACCCGGAAAGGGATATGAGCACCACGCTCACCAGCAGCATCATGATGCGGTGGAACAGGTTTTGCGCCCCCTCCCGCTCCTTCAGCAGGCGGTCACCCAGCAACAATACCGCCAGGGCGGGCAGCAGGCAGAGCCAGAATGTTGCAGAGGTGTATTCCATGTGGCGGAGTCTCTCTTGAAATTCGAACGTTATGGCAGCAGCCCCGTATGCTTAGTTCAAAGGCGCGTTTTTTGCCGCTGTTAATTCCGGGACAGACACGCCTTTGAGCCCCCTTTTTTCCAGTGCAAACAGGAGAGCATCCAATATTTCTGGAGAAATCGAGTGGTCATGCATCAAGATGATGTCGCCCGGCTTAACCGATTTCATCAGATGGGGTACAATGGTAGTTGTATGGGTCTCCTTTGGGTAAACCGTATCATTTGATTGAAGGCTCCACATGCATATGGGCAGGTGCAGTTTTTTTGCTGCTATCCATCCCTGATGGGGGTCCATAATTCCGCCGGGCGGGCGCATCATGATTTCAGAAACGCCAGCAACGCTGGCAATTGCCTCACTCGTCTCCCGTAATCCTTGAATATAGTTCTCGTCGTTCAGTTCGTCAAGGCGGGTGTGGTCCCAAGTGTGGTTGCCTATGGAGTGGCCTTGTTCCACTATGCGTTTTACTAGGGAAGCATTGGAAAGGATGTTTTGCCCAACCATAAAGAATGTGGCGTGAGCTTTGTGCTTTGCCAAGACTTCTAGCAATTGTTCCGTTTTGCCTTCTATTGGACCGTCATCAAAGGTGAGCGCCACAAGGGGGGCTTCCGTTTCAACCCGGTAGAGAAGGCTGTCTGTCAAATAGATGTGATGCCAATGGTAAGGTGAGCAGAATTTTGCAAATACGGTGGGGTATAGAGCCATACTCAGGGTAGCGATGGCAAGGCTCGCCCACATTGCCATTCGGTGCTTCCATTGTGCCCTGCATGCAAAATAAAGAAAGGCACCCCATGAAACCAGGGAGAGCGCATAATAGGAATAGGAAGGTAAATATTGATTGAACAGGGAGCGATAAAAGGTAGATAAAAGAAAAACGAGTGTCGCCACCCCCCATATAACTAGAGCAGCACCCTTATACAGGAATGTTTTTTCTTGTGATGCTGTATTCATCGTAGGTGTGTCGCAAATAGTATTGGTGCGCATAATTGTACTGTTGTTTAGGCATAAGTCAAGGTGAATCTTCTACGCACGCTTCCATTACATGCGAATGCAAGAAACAAGGCCCGCCCGGCAGGGTGCCGGGCGGGCCTTGGAAAAAACGGTGGAGGGAAGTTACGCCTCCTCGGTGACCTTGGCGTTCTTGGCCAGGAGGTCCAGCACCTTGGAGGTGAGCACGGACAGGCGCACGCCGGTCATGCGGTTCTCCCTGTAGAGCTTGCGGATGAAGTTCTTGAGGTTCTTCTCCCCGGCCTGCTGGGCCATGCCGGCCACGGCGTTGAGAAGCTCGTTCTCAGAGACGCCGAGGTTCTCCTTGCGGGCAATCTCCTGCAGGGCAAAGTACACGCGCAGGTTGCGCTCGGTCTCCTTGCGGCACTCGGCCTTGTAGTCGTCGCCCTTGGACTTCTCGATGACGTCGTACTCACCCTTCTGGATGGCCTCGTAAATCTTGCGCTGCACGGTGTTCTCGTTCTCGCGGTCCACCAGGGCCTCCGGCAGGGGGAAGGTGAGCTTGTCCGCCAGCTGCTCGGAAATCTGGTCGGCCTTGGCCTCGTCAATCTCCTGCTGCTTGCGGCCCTCCAGATTGCCGCGCACAATGCCGCGGATGTCGTCCAGGGTCTTGCCGGGCAGGGCCTCGGCAAAGAGCTCCTCGGTGATTTCCGGCACGCGCTTCTCACGCACCTCCTTGACGGTGCAGTGGAAGGTCACCTCCTTGGAGGCGAGCTCGGCAATCGGGAAATCCTCCTTCATGGTGAGGGTGATGTCCTTGGTGTCGCCCACGGAAAGGCCGACCACGCCCTCGGCAAGGCCGGGCATGAAGGCATCCTCCTTCATGGCGAGCCAGTGGCCCTCGCGGCCCTCCATGAAACCAACGGGCTTGCCGCAGAACTCTGCGGTGGGCTTGCCCTCCACGGTGGTGGTGAAATCGATGACGGCCACATCGCCCATGGCGGCGGCGCGCTCCACGGGCTCATGCGTGGCGGAGCCCTCTGCGTACTTCTGCAGGGCGTCCTGCACCTCCTCGTCCGTCACCTTGGAGGAGGGGACGGTGACCTCCAGGCCCATGTATTCGGGGAGCTCGAAGTTGGGAACGATGGTGAGCTTGGTGCTGAAGCTGTAGGAGCCGTCCTCCTGGAAGCCGGCATCCGGCTGGCCGAAATCGAGCACCTTCAGGTCCTCGTTCTGCTGCAGGCTCTGCTCCTGGATATCAGACTTGAGGCGGTATTCCACCTCCTCGCGCACGGGTTCCGCGTAGCGCTTGGCCACCACGCTCTTGGGGGCCTTGCCGGGGCGGAAGCCGGGGATGTTGGCGTTCTTCATGTAGGTGGCCACAACGGTGTCGCGGATGGTGTTCACTTCGTCCGCAGTGGCAGTGGCTGTCAGAGTGGCCTCGCACTCGCTAATCTTGTCTATCTTGATATCCATGGTGAGAAAGGCGGTAAATTTCGCGTGGGCGGATAATACCTGAAAGACGCCTAAAAGGCAAGGGCAGACTTCCCCATGACATAAATTAGGGCCCCCGGCCTACTTCTTGCCCTTCTTCTTGTCTTTGTCCGGCAGGTACTTTTGCCAGTCGGCCACAAATTTGGCCACATCCTCCCCGTTGGCCTGGCCGAGCTTCTTGCCCTCTGCATCCACGGCCACCATGAAGGGCAGGGTGTTGGCCCCGGAATAGGGGAAAGGCACCCCTGCGCCATCCCCGGGGGCGACCACGGGGAATTTCATCTTGGCCTTGCGCGCCCACTTGGCCGCCGCCTTGGCATCCACGTCGCCGTTGAGCATCACAATCTCCGCCTCCTTGGTCTTCTGCATCTGCTTGTGGGTGGCCACAATGGCGGGGCATTCCGCCACGCAGATGCCGCAGGTGCTGCGGGATTTGTAGATGAAGTAGACCTTGGCCTTGGTGTTGAGCTTGGCGTTGTTGACAAAGGTCTTGTCCTTCAGGGAAGCCGGCACGGCGGGCAGGGGCTCCGTTTCGGCTGCTTGCGGCGCGGCGTCCTCTGCAAGGGAGGGCTGGATGCTCATGGCGCCCCACACGGTGAGGGCGCACAACAGGGTGAATGCGGTTTTCATGGTAGGAAAGACAGCGGAATTGCGGGCAGAGGATACACGCCCCGCACCCAAATTGCAAGGCCGGATTCATACGCTCCCGCGCAGTCGCGTCAGAAGATGAAGAAATCGATGGCTCTCAGGCGGAGTGAACCGTAGAAATGCTCGTGGATGAGCCGCACGCGCTGCTTCTGGTAGGCTTGCGCGGCTTCCTTGAGTTGCGGGGTGACGCTTGCGGGGTCGCGCCCGGCAAGGAGACCCGCCTGCTGCAGGTAGGAAATGACGGGCAGCACCTGCGGGGCCATGGCCTCTGCAGTGGCGGCGTCCGTAACGCTCTCGTACCGCTTGGCCATTTCTGTCAAGATGGCGGTGAGCTCCGCGTTTTCCTGCTCCGTATAGGGTTTGAGCGGTGTGCCGGGCGGCAGCATGCGGAAAAGCACGGGCATGGGCAGCCAGGCGATGATTTCCTCGTACTTGTCCTGCGGAAGGTCCGCGTACTGGGCCATCACGCTCATGGAGGGCACATCAATTCCCAGCAGCTCCGCCCAGTGCTCCAGCGCCTGGTTGGCGGCGTAGTCCCGGCGGCCGTTGAGGTTGCCGTTGCCCATAATCTGGAGCAAATCCGTGAAGGCTTGCGGGCAGCCCAGGGAGCGGGCGTAGCCGGCGGCGGCAAAGTTGTTGGCCTCGGTAATGCGCCCGGCATCCGCCTTGCGCTGCAGCTGGCGGCGCAGCAGCACGCTCTTCACATCGGTCTCCAGCTTCAGGCGCTGCATGGGGGAGAGCGCATTCAACTGCGCCTCTGTGGGCGGCAGCGGGAAAGCGGCTTCCGCTATGGTGGCATAGGGGTCTTCCCCTATTGCCGCCAGCATCCACGCCGGCATGAGCGCGCCCGGCTCCGCAACTGCGGCAGCGGGCAGCGCGCACAGGGCGGGGAGGAGCAGGCGCAGCTTCATGGGGTGGCGGAAAATCAGGCGATTTCGCCCATGTAGAACTTCTTCTTGCCGCGGCGGATGATGATGACGCTGCCTTCCAGTGCGGCGGTGGCATCCACGGGGTATGCGGCATCCTTCACCACCTCTCCGTTGAGGGAGATGGCGCCGTTGCCGATGAATTCACGCGCCTCGCGCTTGGAGGAGCAGATGCCGGAGCCCACCAGCACCTCCGCCAGCGGGCCGGGGGTGATGCTCACATGCGGCACGTTTTTCATGCCGGCCTTGATATCGCGCAGGCTGAGGCTCTTGAAGTCTCCCGCGAAAAGCTTTTCACTGATTTCCACGGCGTGGAGGAATTCCTCCTCCCCGTGGAGGTCCGTGATGATTTCGCGTGCCAGGGCTTTCTGTGCCACGCGCTGTTCCGGGTGCTCCGCGTGCTGCGCCTCTATTTCCGTAATCTCTTCCGGCGTGAGGAAGGTGAGCCGCTTCAGGTAGGAAATCACGCAGCTGTCTTCCGCGTTGATGAGGAACTGGTAGAGCTCGTACGGGCTGGTCTTGGCCTTGTCCAGCCACAGGGCGTTGCCCTCGCTCTTGCCGAACTTGTTGCCCTGGGAATCCGTGACCAGCGGCATGGTGAAGGCGTACACCTCATCCCCGGAGGTCTTGCGGATGAGCTCGATGCCGGTGGTGATGTTGCCCCACTGGTCGCTCCCCGCCACCTGCAGGTCCACCCCGCGCGTCTCGTGCAGGTGCTTGAAATCAATGGCCTGGATGAGCATGTAGGAGAACTCCGCGTAGGAGATGCCGCTCTCCATCTGGCGACGCACATGGTCCTTGGTGAGCATGTAGCCCACGTTGATGTACTTGCCGTAGTCGCGGAAGAAGTCGATGACGTTGAGCTCCTTGATCCAGTCGAGGTTGTTGACGACCTCGAACCCGAAGATGCGCTCCACCTGGGCCTTGAGGGCCTCGTAGTTGCGGAAAACCTCCTCCTTCTGCTTGAGCTCGCGCTCCACGGTGCCGCGCGGGTCGCCAATGAGCCCGGTGGCCAGCCCCACCAGCAGGATGGGGTGGTGCCCCGCGCGCTGCAGGCGCCGCGTGATCAGGAAGCTGGAATAGTGCCCCAGGTGCAGGCTGTCCGCCGTCGGGTCCGTGCCTATATAGAACGTGAGGCCGCCCTTGTTGAGCTTCTCTATCAAGTCCGGGCTGGATATCTGGTTCACCAGCCCGCGCCATTCCAGTTCTTCGTATAAGGTCATAGCCATGCTTCTGATTGGGGAAGCCGCATGATACCACAGGCCGCACGCGGTGTCAAAGCGATTATCGTTTGACTAAAGGGGCGTGTTGTGGCATGATGGGCGGCGTGAAAGCGGCGCTCAAGACCCTGGCTGCGGCCATTCTGCTGACTGCCCTCCCCGGGTGTGATGAATCCGATGAGGTGCAGGCGGAGCGCGCCGCCCAGTTCACCACCTCCACCAAGCCCGCGCCAAACCCCCAGCTGGAATCCATTGAATCCATGGTGCGCACGGATGCCTCCACCGCCCCCTCCGGGTTGAAAACCGCACCCAAGTATGAGCTGTACAGCACCTACAAGGGAGACGATATCAAGCAGGTGACCGGCGTCTCCGGGCGCAGCCTCGTCCTCTGCTTCACCGCCCCCTGGTGCCCCCACTGCGCCAAGATGAAGCAGTCCCTGCAGGAGCTGGCGCAGGCAGAGAAGGGCAACGTGCAGGTGGTGGAGGTGAACGCGGACGCCTACCCCGCGCTCGCCACGGACTACGGCATCAACAAGGTGCCCACAACCATCTTCTACACGGAAGGCGTGAAGCTGCGCACCATTGAGGGCGCCTACACCGCAGACAGCCTGGGGCGCTTCCTGCACGCCCTGCTCACCCAGGGGGACAGCCCCGCCACCGCTCCCAAATAACCACCACCACTTTCCCATTATGAGATTCCTGACAGGATTGCAACCCAGCGGACAGCTCCACATCGGCAACTACTTCGGCGCCATCAAACCCGCCGTGGAGTTGCAGGAGAAGGGCGAAGGCTTCTACTTCATCGCCAACTACCACGCCATGACCACCATGGAGAGCGCCCAGGCCCTGCGCGAGAACACGCGCGGCCTGGCCGTGGACCTCCTCGCCTGCGGGCTGGACCCGGAAAAGTGCACCTTCTTCGCCCAATCCGCCGTGCCGGAGGTGAACGAGCTCGCCTGGATTCTCTCCACCGTGTGCCCCATGGGCCTGCTGGAGCGCTGCCATTCCTACAAGGACAAGATGGCGCACGGCTTCGCCGCCTCTCACGCACTGTTCGCCTACCCCGCCCTCATGGCTGCGGATATCCTGCTCTACAACAGTGATGCCGTGCCCGTGGGCAAGGACCAGAAACAGCACCTGGAGGTCACGCGCGACCTCGCCGGCAAGATGAACGACACCTTCGGCGAGGAGCTCTTCAAGCTCCCGGACCCCATCATCAGCGAGGTCACCGCCGTCGTTCCCGGGCTGGACGGCCAGAAGATGAGCAAGAGCTACGGCAACACCCTCCCCATCTTCGGTGAGGAGAAGGCCACCCGCAAGCTCATCAACAAGAAGGTGGTCACCGATGCCACCCCGCTGGAGGACCCCAAGCCCACGGAAGGCTCCATCATCCTGGCCCTCTACAAACTTTTCGCCACCCCGGAGCAGTACGACGCCATGGTGGCTGCCCACCAGGCCGGCGGCGTGGGCTACGGCCAGTTCAAGAAAGACCTTTTCGAGGCCTACTGGGAATACTTCCGCACCGCGCGCGAGCGTCGCGAGTGGATCCTCGCCAACCCCGCATACGTGGATGATGTTCTCACCCGCGGTGCCGCCCGCGCCCGTGAAGAGGCCCAGGTCACCCTCGCCCGCATCCGCAAGGCCGTCGGCCTCTCCTGGTGCTGAGCCATCACAACAATCCTCCGAAAAACCGCCGCGCGGCCTCCCCGCTCTCCCGCCCCGCGTAGATGTACCGCGTGCGCAGCAGAGAGGAATCCCGGTGCCCCATTTCCTGCTGTAGGGCAGGGAAGTTCCGGTAGCAGGCCGCATGGTAGGTGGCAAAGGTGTGGCGGCAAACATCCTGCCGCCAGGGGCGGGCGTGCTCCCTGCCCCAGCCTGCGGCTTGGCGCAGTGACCGCCAGCGGTGCTGCCAGCACCGCGGTATCGTGCGAATGGCGATATTGCCCGCCTTGCGCAGCGGCACCACGCGGCCGCCGCCCGTCTTGCTGGTGGTGGGCCGCACCACCACGCTCCCGTTCTGCCAGTCGATATCCCGCTCCGGTTCAATGCGGCTCACCTCTGTGGGCCGTATGCCGCAGTAGAGCATCAGATGCAGCGATAATTGCATCTTACAACTGAAGGTTATGCTCAGGTTATTTTGATCCTTCTCCGGAAATCAGGGAAACCTGCGGACGAAGAGAAAAAGACTGGGGGCAGTGCGTAATGAGGTGTCGAGTCGAGAAATAATAAAAATGTACAAAACTAAAAATACGCTTGCATGAAACGTAACAATACGGTATATAAATGCTGTCTAAATGCTACATAAGCCTAAAGGTATAGAAACTCTTTCGGCAGAGAGCTCCCCGGGAGCAATAGCCCCTCCACAAGAAACACCAATAATTTCACCAGCATCTCATTACTATGAAACTACATCTGCCCCGAAAACTCTTCCGTGCCGTGCTGTCTTGCTTGGCTTTCTGTTCCGCTGCATACGCAGATGTGCCTTCCGGTTACATAACAGTCGATGTTACTGGAAGTTGCCGGCTCTCTACGTACATGCATTCTGATTATAAAGCATTTATAATCGGTGCGGATATTTCGGAAAGTTTGTACAGAATGGACGGGGCTCACCAGTACTGGGGAGATGGTTCCCAGCGCTCGCATGTTCTGGCTTTTTCCCAGATTGGCTCGCCCGCTTATGGCGGTGCACTCGAGGCTGATTTCCAACTCATTCTGGAAAATTTCAAGGAACTGATTTTTTCCCGGAACTCTGCTTCCTCTGATCTTGGGTCTGCCGCTGGCGGCGCGATCTATGGCTCAGAGATTGTCGTCTCCGGCAACGGCAGCGTGGTGTTCTCCGGCAACACATCTGCTGGCTGTGGCAATGCTCCAACCAACGACTTTGTCGTTACGTTGGACGATTTCCACAAGGGAACGAAGGAATTTCACGTACTGGGCCTCGCCGAGACAGTTATTGTGCCGGTAATGAACTTGCCTCAGGCAAAAGGTGCGCTTGAGAACTCCGTTTATGTAGAGGGTAACTGCACTTTCGCCGGCGCGGAGTACGGCTGCACTTTTGTCTACCGCACGGATGAGCTATACCGCGAGGACGGCCTGCCCACCACGGCATGGCTCTACGTCACATTTGAGAGTCTGGAGTCCGTTACCTCGCAATCCACCATGGCAGCGCTCGGCATGGATCCGCAGGGCAACGGTCTTGTAGGCTCTGCCGTGGAATTGCAGTTGGATTTCACCACGTTAGAAACACAGGTTCTTTCCTCAACTCAAGGAACCGTGACCATCAACTATCCTGATTCCTTGGGTGAATACATCACTTTCGATGCGTGGATGCGTTCCATACTGGATGCAAATTTCTACGTTGCCCGGCGAAGCTGGGCCCAGCCGGTAGACGTTGCAACATTCTGCGGTGGCGGTGCTGTTTATGTGGAGCCAGGCGGTAGTCTGCGCATAGAGGACAACGATTATGCGGAATTCAATGCTAACTCCACAAATGGCAATGGTGGTGTGATATACGGAAGCAAGTGCAGTGCCATTACCCTGAAAGACAATGGAAGCGTGATATTTAGGGAAAATGCCGCTATGGGAGATTCGGGAGATGGCGGCGCAATATATGGTGATTCCTCCAATGCTATCAACTTGTCATCCAATGTCGGAATAGAGTTCAACGGAAACTTCGCTCATTCGGATGGTGGCGCGATAGCTGCCTTCTACAGCGAGGTGTCCCTGACAAACAACGGGAGCGTGATGTTCAGCGGGAACTCTACCGATGATGATGGCGGCGCGATATATGCTTGCTCTGGCTGCGTAATCATGGCGCACAATGAGAGCGTGACGTTCAATGGAAACGCTTGCAGCGACGATGGCGGCGCGGTATATGTCTTTACCGCCGGTAGCATGGCCATGTCGCACAACGAGAGCGTGACGTTTGGCGGGAATTCATGTAGTGATGATGGCGGCGCGATATATGCCGAATCTAGCAGGGTGAGCCTGAATGACAACGGGAGCGTGATTTTTGCCGGTAATACAGCAGCGGGCTCGGGGGGCGCTGTTTGCGGTTCGGATATTGTTGTATCGGGGAACGCCAGTGTGGTATTCTCCGGCAATGCCTCTGCCGGCGTGAGCATGTGGAAATCCAACGATTTTCTCGTTACCCTGAACGATTTCCGCAAGGGTAAGAAGGAACTCCACGTTCTTGGTCTTGCCGAGACAATCATCGTGCCGGAGACCAACCTGCCCCAGGCAAAGGGTGCGCTTGAGAACTCCGTCTATGTGGAGGGCTACTGCAACTTCGCCGGTGCGGACTACGGCTGCACCTTCACCTACCGCACGGATGAGCTCTACCACGAGGACGGTTTGCCCACCATGGGGTGGCTCTACATCACCTTCGAGAGCCTGGAGGCCACCACCTCCTCGTCCACTATGGCCGCTCTCGGCCTTGACCCCCAGGGCAACGGCCTCGTCGGTTCCGCTCAGGAAATCCAGTTCAACTTCACCACGCTTGAGGCCCAGGTGCTCTCCACCACGCAGGGTACCGTGACCATCAACTACCCGGACCCCTTGGGTGAGTACATCACCTTTGATGCCTGGGTGCGCTCCGTGATGAACGCGAATTTCTACGTTTCCAAGCGGAGTGGCATTCAACCGGTCAGCCTTGCAACAGTCTATGGCGGCGGCGCAGTTTATGTGGAGACGGGCGGCAGCTTGCATATAGAGGGAAACGATTATGTGGAATTCCGCGGTAATCATGTGACAGATGGGGAAACAACACGGCTTATGGGAGTGTGTTGCACGGGCGGCAATCTGGTGCTTTCTGCGGGGCAGGGGCAGGAGATTGTCTTCCACGATGCGCTGTATGCCAAGGAGGGGACTCTGGTGTCGTTCAATGCGAACTACCTAGACAAGAAAGGCGTCACGCAGAAGGGCGCGGGGGATATTGTATTCAGCGGTAAGCATGCCAAGGAGGATTTGGCGGCGTTGAAAGCGAACTACACGCTCGGTGAATTGCAAGCCTCTATGACAACCGAGGTGTACGCCACCACCAACCTGTACGGCGGTCGCTTGAGGATAGAAGACGGTGCCATCTACAAAGGCAACGGTATCAATGTGGCTGCGAATTCCAACGCCACCCTGTGCTTGGTGAACGGTACGTTGGACCAAACCGGGTATAATGTCACCTTGAATTCCGGTGCCAGACTAGACTTGCGGGGCGTGAACAATATTACTGCGTCTGCCTTGAACATGCAAAGCGGCAGCTCTTTGTCATTCACGTTGGGGAAGGCGAATCAGGCCGCAGCTGCGCTGACGCTGACGGGAACATTCAACCAAGGCGGTGCGCTTTCCCTGTTGTTGTCGAGCGATGGAATTATAGAAATGGGGCAAGAATACGCCTTGTTGCAGCTTGAGGACGGAGATGTTCCGTCCACTTGGAACTGGGCGAAGATTAACGTTTCCGGATTGGAGGCAACGAAATCGGATTTAAGTTGGAAAGATGGAACTTTGTACTACGTTGCACCCGCCCCCCCGGAACTGGTGACTGCCACATGGAGCGGTTCCGAGAGCATGGTATGGAATACCACGGATGAGAACTGGAAACAGCGAGGCTATGTATACCGGTACAAGAACGGTGTGGATGTAGTGTTCGATGACACCGGCAGCGCAGGCGCAGTGACGCTGGTGGGTACGCTGGCACCCAAGAGCGTGAGCGTCAAAAACAGCAGCGGTCACGATTATATCTGGAGCGGCTCCGGCAAGTTGGCGGGGGGCATGGTGCTTACCAAGTCCGGCAACGGAACTCTAATCATCAATATGGCTAACAGTTACACGGGCGGTACTACAATCAGCAGCGGTATGCTGCATGTGGGCAACAAGTCTGCTCTGGGAACGGGAACAGTGAAATTAGCGGGAGGCGCGCTGGAAATTGCAGCGGGCGGCTTTGCCAACACCATTACTGCAAGCGGCAACAGCACGCTGAAGGTGGCAAGCGGCACTGCCCTGGCCCTTTCCAAAGCCATCAGCAATACGGGTGCGCTCACCATGAGCGGCACGTTCAACGCTTCAGGGCTTACGCTCACCCAAGGTGCCGCCACGCATGTGGACGTGAACGGTAACACGGGGAACAGCGGATTTACCAAGAGCGGCGGCTACAGCGTGACCCTGGTAAGCGGCGGCAGCACTGTGAACGGCGGTGCCATCATCACCCACGGTAACCTGCCCACGGGATTGGAGCTGACCCTGGGCACCAATGGCGTGGCCACCGCTGGAGGTACGGTTGATTACAGCGACTATCTGCTGACCGGCAGCGACACGGTTGCCTCCAGCGATATCCATGCATGGAATGCTGGAGCCACGGTGACCCAGAAGGGCGGCACGCTCACAGTAGACGATGCCACCACGGTGAACACCACGGGCGGCACGGTGAAGCTCACCAAGGCGGCAATGCTGGGCGGCAGCATCTCTAATGCCGCAGTCACGGCTTCTGCCGGCACGATAACCGCCAGCATGAGCGGCAGCACGTCCCTGACCACCAGCGGTAATGTGACATTGAGCGGGGCCAAGACCTATACGGGCAGCACCACCATCTTGAGCGACACATTGACACTTGGAGGGGGGCTCAAATCGGATATTACCATCAATGGCGGTACCCTGGATACGGGTAACGGGCTTACCCTTTCCAGCGGACAGAATATTCAGTTGAAGAGCGGGGGCATCAGCGGTAATCTGACGATTGCCGCAGGAGCCACCGTTACAATTATGCCTTCCGCAGCCACCATCGACGGAACGCTTGCGTTGAAGGGCGGTACGCTGAGTTTGGATGACAATCGATTGATTGTCACGGGGGCACTGACGCTGTCAGACAAGACTACCTTGGCACTGAGCGGTAGCTACGGATACGGCGAGCACACTCTTGTTTCCGCCGGCAGTATAGGCGGCAGCACCACACTTTTGACGGTTACCGGGTTGAATAATGATTTTCAATTGTTCAAGCGTGGTGGCAATCTAGTGCTCTCCGTTTCGCAGCCATCGGGAGAAATCTCATTCTCCCACAATGTTACATGGACAGTGGGAGGCAGCGGATATACGGATGGCTCTATGGTCACATTCTCTGGCTCATGCATGATAACCATGAGCGGCGAGGTGAGTCCCGGCAGCATGACTGTGACAGGCAACGGCTCCATCACTTGGGAAGGCAAAGGCACCGTGACAGGGAACGCAAGCCTGGTTATGTCCAGCAGTGGTACACTGAACATCAAAACTTCCAATACTTATACGGGTGGAACCGAAATCCGCCAGGGCGCGGTGAATGTGCAGGCTAACAATGCACTCGGTACGGGCTCTGTGAAAATGTGGGGAGGGTCATCCCTCATGCTCAATGGCAATAATTTGGGGCAAAACGATGTGACTGTACAAGGCAATGCCACGCTTGCAGCCGGCAATGGAGGCCAGGTGAAGAGCCTGATCGTGTCAACGCAAAGGGGTGTACAGGGGCACAGCGGCGAATTGCTGTATGCAGAGAAACTTACCCTCAAAGGTTCGCTTACAACAGAAAGTTTGAAACTTACCAAAGGCAACATCGAGGGCGGCACCATCACCATAACGGGAGAGGCCATCGTGGAGCAGGGGTGCATTGCCTCCAATATCATAGGCAAGACGCTGGAAAAAACTGGAGACTCTCGTGTGGAGCTGAAAGGTGAGAACAAAATCGACAACGTGAGCGTTTCCTGCGGACAACTTGCCCTGTTAGAGACGGGCTCGCTCATGGGGGCCGTGTCTGTAAGGAATAAGGCGGCATTGTTGGCCGGTGTTACAGTGAATGGGGACATCTCTCTGGCAAGCGGGGCGCACATGCACCTGCGCCCCGGTGCGGTGTACGAGCTTTCCCGCAAACTGACCGCCAACAGCGGAGCGGAGTTCCACGGCAATCTGGCCACCAAGGACGGCAGCACGCTCACTATGGGAGCGGCTGCGCAAAGCGGCAATGCCTTTGCCGTGCACGGCAGTCTCACCCTCGGCGGCGGCTCTTTGGAGTACTCGGGCAGCCTTGCCAAGGGTACAACATACACGCTGGCCACCGCTACCGGCGGTATCAGCAACACCTCCGGCAAGAGCCTGTACACGCTCTTCAACTTGAGCGAGGCGGGGTACACCATCACCAACACCGGCAGTGCCATCACGCTTCAGCAGAAGCTGAATGTGTCTACGGCCCTGCAGCGCGTAGCCGCGCAGGGTGTGCCCGCAGGGTTGGCGGTTGAAGGCGAGCCTGCAGGGGAAGACGGGGCTATTGTTATCGGCTCCGTACCAGAGGTGCAGTACACAGAGGCTCCGCTCACGGAAACAGCGGTGAACGGGGTGACGGATGCCATGGTGCAGGCGGATTGGGGCGTGGCGCAGTCTGCGCGCGCCTTTGCCGGCACGCTGAACGGCTCGCACGGCAACCTGCGCTCGCTGGGCAACGGCAGAACCGCCGTGTGGGCGAACGCCTTCGGCAGCACCACTCGCCAGAGCAGCAACCGCGGCCATGCCGGGGCGGACCATCAGCTCACAGGGGCTTCCCTGGGCCTTGAAACCATGGTGGGCAACCATGGTTCGGCGGGTATCGCCATCGGCCACACGTGGAACCGCGTGAACACCTTCGGTATGAGCCGCCTGAGGCAGGATGCCCAGCACGCCGGCGCCTTCGGACGCTCGCGCGTGGCGTCCTCCGGCACCAATACGGTCTGGATCGAGGGCTCCGCAGCCTACGGCAAGGCAGAGACTCGCGGCCAGCTCGGGTACTCCCGCGAGCGCTGGACGCAGAACAGCGGCACCCTCAACGCCCGCGTGAACGATGTGCTGCAGCTTACGGAAAGCACTGCCCTGAACTTCTACGGTGGCTTGGAATACCTGGCCACGGACAGCGGTCGCATCGAGGACCTGCGCACGGGCTCTGTTCAGAATCTGCGCGGTGAGCTCGGCGCGGGTATCACGCACCGCATCAGCAGCGGCGTGGTGTTTGCAGAGGCCGCCCTGCAGGGCGATATGGTACGCCACAACCCGCAGGCGGATGTGGGTATCCGGCAGCGCGGGGCCAACCCCGGCCGCATCGGCGGCAGCATCACCGTGGGCGGCGCGTACAGCCTGGGCGAGCACTGGAGCGTGAACGCCGCCTACACATTTGAGGGCGCGAAGCACAACAACAGCCACAACGCCTCGGTGGGTGCCACCTGCCGCTTCTAAGAACCATCAACCATAGAAAGGAAAAGTTCACCTATATGAAAACATCACGCATCATCAGACTCCTGGCAGGAATCACGGCAGCCCTTACCCTCTCCGCCTGTGGTGGCGGCGGTGGTGGCGGGGGAGGAGGTGGCGGCGGGGGGGGGGGCACCGACAAGGGCTGGGGCTACCATCCCGGCTCCACCGACCCCAAAACACAGTCCGATGACCCGAACCAATTGCTGAAAGGCCGCATCGTGTCGCTCCAGGGCGAAACCGCATACGCCTTCCGCTTTGAAGGCACGGGCGAGTGCCTGGTGACGCGCACGCTGAACGGCAACACCCTGACGGGGCGGCTCTCCTACAACTACAGCCCCACGTCTGCACAATCTGCCACCGCCGTGTTCCGAATCACCTACGATGAGGAATGGGTGGACATAGCGGGGGAGACGGAAACGCTCAACGCCACATTCAATTTCGGCAGCGTGAACCAGGCATCATGCAACCTGCGCGTGAACGGCACCTCCGTGGGTGAGGTCCCCGCCACTTTCAACATGATAGGCTCCTAGGCATCCGCCGCCGCGCAGATATGCAGGAAGCCCATCCGGCTTGTGCCGGGTGGGCTTTGAGGTTTAGTGTAGCGGCGGGGGGAGGTGGGCCAGGATGTCTGCGGGGATTTCCGCTTGTTGTGGCTGGGCCGGGCGCTCCATTTGGGCTTCCAGTTCCGCCAGGCGGGTGTCTTCCACCATGGCCTTGAACTTGTCTGCCTGGGAGTAGATGCCGTCGGGGTCTCGGAAAACCTCTGCGAGCCAGTCGCGCTTCTCCTCAATGGTGAGGTGCTTCTTCTTACGCATGGTTGCGGGGCAGGAAGTTGAGCAAATCCGCCACCTTGGCGCGTCCGCAGGGGGTGAGCGCGTAGCCTGTGTGCACGGGGTCGTTGCAGAACAGGAACCCGGATTTGCACAGGCCGCGCAGCAGTTTGGCGCAGGTGGCGGGGGGCATGCCGGTGAGGCGTGATATATCCGCCGCTTCCGGCAGGCCTGCTGCCACGGCCAGCAGCACGCGGCGGGAGGCGTCCGGCATGTCGTCCTGCGCCAAGCGCGCCAGGAGCCTGCATGCAAAGTCAATCGCTTTCATGGTGTGGTAAAAATGGTGGGTTGTTGTCAGTTTCTGCCCAGGCTTTGGCGCCAGAGGCGGTAGAGGGGGTGTGATTCATCGTTGGAGTGTTCCTGCACGGCGTTGAAGTGGCTGGCCTGGGGCAGGGCAATGCGCTGGTACTCTTCCAGCAGGGATTGGCGCATGGTGGTGCTGTTGACGATAGGGATGCACATCTTGCATGCCAGGCGCAGGGCGAAGGCCTCGATGAACAGCGGGTCGAAGAGGGAGGTGTCCTCCACATCAGCAATGTAGCGCAGGTGCACATCCTGCGCAGGGCAGAAGACGCAGCGGCCGCGCAGGGTCCAGCCGGGGCTGCCCACCTCCAGCACGCGCAGGCAGTCCACCGGTAGGGTGTGGGGCACGGCGTGCTCTGCGGAGCCGCCCTGCTCGTTGCTGTGCAGGGTGGCGGTTTTGAGGGCGAAGGACCACCTGTTGACGCAGAGGACCTCCCTGCGCACGGGGTGGTAGTGCAGGTAGCACATGCGCTGGGGGAGCGTGGCGTTGGCATCAATGCTCATGATGGGGGATTCCCCCAGTTTGCTGAGGGCGATGTTGCAGATATCCAGCGCGCTGGGCGCCGGGGTGGTTGAGGTGTTGTCACTCATAGTGCCGGCATGATTCCACGAAGCCGTGCGGCGCGCAACGGGAAGGCGGGCCGCTGTTATACCTGCCCGCGCGGGCAGGTGTAACGGCGGCGCTTTTGCATTTGTCAGGAATGTGCGGGGTGGGGTATGGTGCGGTGCATGGACAACGATGCCCGCCACACCGCCCGCCGATATTACGCCGGCTCCACCCGCAGCCTGCGGGAGGATTTGGCAGCGCTGGGCGGCAACCCGGCGGGGATTGTGGTCTGGACCCCGCAGCTGGTGGCCCTGCTGAAACCGGTGGCGGCTGCCCGTGCGGCGGAGTGGGAGGAGCTGGGCGTTTCCCCCGCAGATGCAGATGCGTGGTATGTGCACCTGCTGGCGGGGGACCTGGAGCTGGCGCGGCGCCTGGGCGCGGGACTTCCCCCGCTGCCCATGCTCTGTTTCCGGCGCGGCCTGCGCAGCCCCGCCCCGCATATCCGCCGCTGGCGGTCATTCGTACAACCCCAATCATAGAAAGAACCAATACCATGGGATTCACCAAACCTAAATCCATCCCCACGGAAAACACCATACCCGTGGTGGCAGCAAACGATACTGAAACCGCACGCGCCGCATACGAGCAGAGCGGTGCGCGCAGGCGCGGCCTACTCTCCACCCTGCTGAGCGGCAGCCGCCCCGCCGAGCCGCGCGGCGTGAACGGCGCGGGCAACGGCAACAACACCCTGGGCTGATGGACTCCCTGCTCAACACCTACAACAGTCTCAAGGCCGCCCGCGCCCCGTGGGAGGGCTGGTGGGACACCCTGCGCCGCTATGTGCTGCCCGCGCGGCAGGACCATGATTCCCCCGTGGCGGATGCATCCTCTTTCACCGCGCTGGGGGACACCACGGCGGTGGAGGCGTGCCAGAAGCTGGCCAGCGGGCACATGAGCTACATTACCCCCGGCCATGAGATTTGGTTCAAGTGGAGCTGCGCGGACCCGGAGGCCGGGGACGAGGCGGAATCCTGGTACAACCGGTGCTCGGAGATAGCCTTTGCGGAGCTGGCGCGCAGCAATTTCTACACAGAGCTGCACGAGTGCTTCCTGGACCGCGTGGGTCTGGGCACTGGCAGCCTGTTCTGCGGCAGCTCGCGCAGCGGCGGCTTGCTGTTCCGCCATGTGGCGTGCGGGCAGTTTGTGTGCGCGGAGGATGACGAGGGCTCGCTGGATACCTACATGCGCGAGTTCACGCTCACCCCGCACCAGGCGGAGACGCAGTTCGGCCGCAAGGCGCTGGGCCCGCATGCGCGCGGCATGCTGGAGAACGGCGCGGACCCGCACACCGGCAGCCTGCGCTTCCTGCATGTGGTACGCCCGCGCCGCAACCGCAACCGCAAGAGGGAGGATGCCCGCAACATGCCGTTCGAGAGCCTCTACTACAGCTTGGACGACAACCTGGTGGTGGAGGAGGGCGGCTACCGGGAGATGCCCTACATGGTCACCCGCTTCCTGCGCTGGGGAGATGGCGCGTACGGCCTGGCGCCCGCGCGCCTGGTGTACCCGGATATCCGGCAGGCGCAGTTCCTCAACCGCATTCTGGATATGCTGGGTGAGGTAGCCGCGTTCCCGCGCATTTTGGAGCTCGCCAACCAGAGCGGTGAGGTGGACCTGCGCGCCGGCGGCCGAACCCTCATCAACCCGGAGAGCGCCAGCCTCGGTTTCCCGCGCGAGTGGGCCACCTCCGGCAGGTACGATGTGGGCATGGACCGCCTGCGCCAGAAGCAGGATGCCATCAACCGCGCGTTCTTTGTGCCCATGCTGGAGCTCTGGAGCGAGCAGAGCCGGCAGATGAGCGCGGCGGAGGTTTATGCGCGGGAGAACGAGCGCGTGATGCTGTTCTCACCGTCGTTTACGCTGTTCGCGAGCGATTTCCGCCCGCTGATGGAGCGCGTGTTTGCGCTTCTGTTCCGCATGGGGCGCTTCCCCCAGCCGCCTTCCACGGTGCTGCGTAAGAACGCGCGCGGTGAGGCGGAGGTGCCGGAGCCGCAGGTGGTGTACCAGGGCCGCATTGCCATGGTGATGCGCCGCCTGCAGGCAGAGGGCATGCAGCGCACGCTCCAGCGCCTGCAGTCCCTGGCCGCGCTGGAACCCGCCGTGGCAGACCATGTGGACCTGGACCGCGCCTTCCGCCTGAGCGCCCGCATGGACGGCGTGCCGGAGGAAATCCTGCGCGCGGAAAGCAGCGTGAAACGCCTGCGCCGCCGCAGGGAGGCGGATGCCGCCGCCCTCACCCTCGCCCAGCAGCAGAATCAACCCCAACCCAACCAACAAGTATGATCTACCCCCGCAACCACGCCGCCGAACAGGCGCGTGCCAACCGCCGCCTCATCCTCGCCGTGTTCGGCACTCCCCTGGGCGAGCAGGCCCTCGCCGTGCTGGAGGAGCGTTTCGAAACCGGGCTGCCCGTCTTTCAGGGCAAGGCCGGTGCGTACGATCCGCTCGACGCCATGAGGCGTGATGCCCACAGAGAAGTCTTCCTTGTCATTCGCCGCCAGATGGAACTGGCCAGGCGGGAGGCAATGCAGAACCAAAACGACCATGAACAAGAACCAGACAACTGAAGAGGGGGCCGCTCCCGCCGCCCCGACCGCCGCCGAACCGGAAACCGCCATTCCCTCCCTTCTGGGGGAGGACGGGGCCTTCACGCCCGAATGGTACAGTCGGTTTGACGAATTGCAGCCGTACGCCGCCACGCTCGCCAAGTTCAGGCGCCCGGAGGCCCTGGCCAAGAGCTACGCCCACCTGGAGAAGCTCAAGGGGTACCCGGAGGCGGACGACGATGCGCGCATGCAGGCCTTCCGCTCTGCCGTGGGCCTGCCGGAGAACGCGGACGAGTTCCGCATCGCTCGCCCGGAGGACACGCCGGATGAGATTTGGGACGAGCAGCTGGCCGACAGCCTCTCCCGCGTGGCGTTCGACTACGGTGTGCCGCCCAAGGCCATGGAGGCCATGGTGGCCCGCTACGCCCAGGAGGGCCGCAACTTCCTCAACGACTACCGCAAGAGGGAGGAGGCCGCCATTGAGGCCGCAGAGGCCGACCTGCAGCAGGAATGGGGCCACGAGTACGAGCACAACATGGAGACCGTGGCCGGGTTCCTCCACCACATGGCGGAGAACACCGGTATCGATGTGCAGAAATTGGTGGAGAATCCCGCCCTGCGCGCCAATGCGGATTTCGCCCGCCTGGTGCTCGCCATGGCCCAGCAGGGGCAGGAGGCCCCCATCCGCCAAGGCTCCGCGGCAGACGACCGCCGGGAGGCGCAGCGCATTGCGAGCGATCCCTCCCACCCGCTGCATGATGCCTACATGCACGCCAACCACCCGCGCCACCGCTTCGCCAACGAGCAGTACGACCGCCTTGCCTTCGGCCGCAACCTATAGTGCCAAGGCACCCAGCCTTTCACCTGCCCTGTGCAGGTTTTTGGTAGTGATGAGATGATAACAAAGCCCCGGTTCCCACCTTGCGGGAACCGGGGCGAATGTTCAAGTGCGGCGCTTGGTCAGCGGCGTCCGCGGGGACCGAAGCCACCCGCGCCACCGCGCGGGGCGCTCATGCCGCGTGCACCGCCCATGCTGCGCGGGGCGCTCATGCCGCGTGAGCCGCCAAAGGACGGAGAGGCGGTGCGGCTACCCCCGAAGGAGGGGGCGGCGGCCCTGCTGCCGGTGAACGCCGAGCGGTTGGCTGCACCGCCGGAACCGAAGTTGCGCATGGCCCCGCTTGGAGAGCTGATGGTCTGCATGCGGTTGGGACGCGATGCCGGCTGGAAGCCGCCGCGCTGCATGTTGGCAGGCTGCATGCCGCGCTGTATGCCGTTTCGCTGCATGTTGTTCATGCCGGGCTGTATGCGGTTGTTGGCGCGGTTGGGCTGCATGATGTTCGGCTGCATGCGGTTGTTGGCGCGGTTGGGCTGCATGATGTTCGGCTGCATGCGGCCGTTGGCGCGGTTGGGCTGCATGATGTTCGGCTGCATGCGGCCGTTGGTGCGGTTGGGCTGCATGATGTTCGGCTGCATGCGGCCGTTGGTGCGGTTGGGCTGCTGCATGTTGTTCATGCCGGGCTGCATGCGGCCGTTGGCGCGGTTGGGTTGCTGCATGTTGTTCATGCCGCGCTGGTCCCTGCCGGGCTGCATGCCGTGCTGCGGGGGGCGCCCGCTATCCGGCACACCGCGGTGGCTGGGTTCTTTCACGCGCACGCCCTTGCCGGGGTGCGGCCCATCGTGGTGCGGACGCACATGCGGGTGGTGGCCGCGCGGGCAGCGGTCCGGCGCCCAGCACTTGTGGTGGTGGCGCGGGCAGTAGTGGATATAGACGTCATGGCGGTGGCACCAGTGGGCACATCCCCAGCAGGGCAGGTAGTACGCGGTGGTGAGCGCCGCCAAGGTGAAGATGGCCACGCCGGCCGCCGTGTAGCCGTACACGGGGCGCCCGTAGCTGTAGCCGTATATCGGGTAGCCGCTGGCATCGTAGCTTGCATTGGTCCATTCCGCGGAAGCGGAGACTCCCACGCCGCCGGGACCCGCGCCAACGGACACGCCGCCGTACGCAGGGTACGCTTCGTAGCAGGAGGTTACCAACAGGGAGGAGCAGGCCAGAATGGCCACCATGATTCCTTTTTTCGTTTTCATTGCTTTCTTCGGGAGAGATGCCTTGCTGCATCCCGGCCTTTCATCCGTTCAGGCGCACGGCTTTTTCTTTTTTGTTTTAATTTTGAAACTAAATTTTGTCTGCGGACACATTCCACCGTTCACTAGGCATTTTACCGCATGCGCGCGTGCGTGTCCACAAGATTTTGCGCCCTACGGCGGGGGCGGTTGCGGCCCGTTTGGGAGAGTTTTTTGGAAAAATCGGATAGTTTTGCTTGACGCGGTGGGAAACCCGTGTATAATAACCGCCCACAAGAACTTTAACCGCCAGAAAAAATTATGTCCAGAATCTGCAATATTACGTTTGCCATGCCCCACAAGGGCCGCCGCATCCACCGTTCCGGTCTTGCCAAGAAGAAGGGCGGTATCGGTCGCCACGTGACCAAGACCGTCAACCGCACGGTTTACCCGAACCTCCAGGAGAAGCGCATCTGGGTGCCCGAGCTCAACGGCGGCAAGGGCGGCTATATCCGCATGAAGCTTTCCTGCAAGGCCCTGCGCACCATCTCCAAGAACGGCGCGCTCAACACCTTGAAGAAGGCCGGCATCCTCTACTAAAATTTTTTTGAACGGTTCGGTCACTTGCGGTGTCTATACACCAACAGCAGGTGCCCACCTTCGAAAAAAGTTTCCGGTGGCGGGTGCAACTCAACCAATCCTGCTTTAACAAGCATTAAAGATCATGACTCCGCAACATACAAAGATTGCTCTTCGTATCAACGATGAGAACCTGAACCACCATCTGTGGAACAACCGCGGTGTGTGGTGGTGCCATGTCACCGTCCACAAGCCGGATGCCACAGCAGAACGCCTGCGCTTCTCCTTGAAGACGCGTGATATCGAAAAGGCCCGCCGTCTGCGCGACCGCATTTTCGAGGACATCCAGCGCCACTTCGGCATTGCCGCCTGATAGGATTCAGAAGCACAATCACCACTTTCAGGCGCGCCGGCCATTTTGGTCGGCGCGCTTTTTTTCTTTTTGGGTCATCATAGGGGCATTTCCGCGCAAAGCCGCCACATGTGTCCCAAAGAATTTTGGGAACCTATGAATTCGGGTGGTGGGGGAGATGATACGCAAGGCGCATCTTGGTGGTTCAGAGACTTGCAACCGGATA
>JAZUGI010000099.1:0-12448 GCA_045641125.1 Akkermansia sp. | reverse complement strand
CGTCTTCTCGGATTTTTTCAGATGGGCTATATAGGTATTGGGGCATTAATATGAAGAAAACCAGCTAGGCGCTTATTAGGCCAGATGCAGCTCTGCCGTTAGGGAGTGTAACCGGGTGGCGGTACGATGATGAGGCTCTCTCTCGGGTTCGGATACACGGAAGAATCGAAATTTGGGTGCTTTTTGGCTCCGTGCGCGCGCAAGATTTTGACGCACTCATCCGAGCCGACCATATAGGCTATATCAAGCAGAGTCATCGGCGGCGTGTTGTTAATCTTGTCGACCTTCTCCAGTTTGGCGGAAATTCCCTTGTTCAGCAAATATTCCAAAACTTCGGGAGAGGGGAAATTGATGGTTCTGTCCATTAAATCGTAGCAAAAATCCTTGTCTTTCAGCAGCCCCGGCTTGTATTGGAACAAGATATCCAGCGTTTTCTTTCTATCATCGGCCGTGGTGTTGGGCGGTCCATCCTGAATACACCATATGCCGGCGCAGATTTCGTCGGCATCGCAGGGTGCCTCCAATTCCAACAGGGTGGCAATCATTTCGGGCTTGTGGAGTGAGAGGGCTATTTCCATGGGGGCGCGCGTTAAGATGGCATAGGGCATTCCCGCGCTGTATCGGTAGCCCTTGGACAGCACGGAAGGATTTTCCTTCGCCATTTCCCTCACGGCTTGGACATCATTGTCCACCACGGCTTTCAGGAAAGCATCTTGCGGAACGGTGCCGCCCCGCCCCCGCAAGGCATCGTTAAGGGAGCGGGCATCTTCCTTTGCCTTTTCAGTCGCGGATGCATCTCCGGTGCTACTGCAACCCATTATGCACAAGGCAGCCGCAAAGGCGACCAGTCTTGGCATGAGGGAAAATTGTTTGCATCCCTTTAGAATTGTCGATATGATTTTCATAATATGAATCCATTGCCATCCCATAGAGGGATGAAGTTGAGGTTAAAGGGAGACTATCAGTTCCGGGCCGGATTTTCAAGCCTATGGTTCAACGTGATGAATCCACATGTTCCCCAATTTCTTTGGGAAACATGTGGTTTTTCCCCACTTGAATCCAATATTTTGGGCACATGTGCACTTGTGTTGGCTGTGCCGATTTCGTTTGCGTTGGGCGTGGGTGTGGTGTATGGTGGGAGGCATGGAATTTCAAGGCAAGGTAGTGGTGGTGACAGGTGGTGCCCACGGAATTGGTCTGGAGACAGCGCGGCGTTTCCAAGGGGAGGGCGCGCACGTTTGCGTGATTGATACCGCTCCCGGCCCGCATTTTGTGGGTGATGTGGCGGACAAGGAGACCCTGGAGCGTTTCGCACGGCAGGTGGTGCAGCGCCATGCCCGCGTGGACTGCATTGTGAACAACGCGCCGCCGCCCATGGCAGGGCTGGATTCCTGCAGTTATGAGGAGTTCACCCGCGCGCTGGCGGTGGGAGTGACCGCCCCGTTCTACCTGTGCAAGCTGCTGGCCCGGCATCTGGCACCCGGTGCCTCCGTGGTCAACATTTCGTCCTCTCGCGACCGCATGAGCCAGGCCCAGACGGAGAGCTACACCGCCGCCAAGGGCGGTATATCCGCGCTCACGCATGCCCTGGCCGCCAGCCTGGCCGGCCGCGCGCGCGTGAACTCCATCTCCCCGGGCTGGATTGAAACCGGCGGCCGCGAATACTCCGGCGCAGATGCCCTGCAGCAGCCCGCCGGCCGCGTGGGTACGCCCGCAGACATTGCGGAGATGGTGCTTTTCCTTTGTTCCTCCAGGGCCGGGTTCATTACCGGTGAAAACATCTGCATCGACGGCGGGATGACCCGCCGCATGATTTACCACGGGGACGAGGGCTGGAACCTTGCGTGCCCCGCTGAATGAATGGGGCACCCTTCGCGTTTCACTAAAAGCCGAACAACAAAACAGGGGAAGGTCCTTTCCGGAACCTTCCCCTTTTTCGTACCCCCGCGCGGGCTCGAACCGCGGACAAATTGATTAAGAGTCAACTGCTCTACCAACTGAGCTACGGAGGCATGATGTGTTTCGCTCACAGCCGTGGGCTTACAGACTGGTACCCCCGCGCGGGCTCGAACCGCGGACAAATTGATTAAGAGTCAACTGCTCTACCAACTGAGCTACGGAGGCACTGTGTCTGTAAGCACACCCGCATGGGAATGCGGTGAAGCCGCTGGTCAGATTTGAACTGACGACCCACGCATTACGAATGCGTTGCTCTACCACTGAGCTACAGCGGCGACGCTGTGTGCGGCGGAAGTTAACCATAAAGCCCGCGTTTATGCAAGCAAAATTTCTCATTTTTGCAAAAAAACAGGAATTCTCATTGAATTTTTGCCGGGAAAAGGGCTAGAATGCCGCGACAACACCGCATTTTCCCCTCCCCATGGTGGAATCCCTGTACATCCACATACCGTTCTGCCACCGAGTCTGCCCGTACTGCGCGTTTTTCAAGCACACGCCGGGCAGCACGGACATGCGCGGCTTTGTACAGGCGGTGGCGCGGGAGGCGCAGCTGCGTTTGCCAGCGGGTTTTGCGCCGCGCACGGTGTACTTTGGCGGCGGCACGCCGAGCATGCTCTCTCCCACCCATCTGGAGCGCCTGGTGGAGGGGCTGCGCGGGAGCGTGGATTTCTCACGCGTGCAGGAATGGAGCTTTGAGGCCAACCCCGCCACCTTCACCGCCGCCAAGGTTCGGCAGTGGCGGCAGCTGGGCATCAACCGCGTGTCCCTGGGCGTGCAGAGTTTGGAGCCGCGCCTGCTGCAGTTGCTGGGGCGCGAGCACAGCCCCGCAGACGTGGAGGAGAGCGTGCGCCTGCTGCAGGATGCGGGCATGCCGCACATCAACATCGATCTTATGTTCGCCCTGCCGGGGCAGACCCCCGCGGAGTGGGAGCATTCCCTGCGGGAGGCCGTGCGCCTGGGCGTGGACCACGTTTCCGCCTACAGCCTCACGCTGGAGGAGGGTACCCCTTTCCACAGCCAATATGCCGGAAGCGGAGATGACGAGCGCGATGCCGCCCTTTTCGAGATGGCGGAGGACATCCTCACAGCCGCCGGATTCCGCCATTACGAGATTTCCAACTACGCCCGCCCCGGCGCGGAATCCCTGCACAACATGGCGTGTTGGCTCGGCAAGGATTATTTCGGCCTGGGGCCCGGCGCCTGCGGCACGGTGGGCGGCACGCGCTACGAGAACGCGGGCGACACCGCCGCCTACATTGCCGCGCTGGGGCAGGGGAAACTTCCACCCGGCACGGCGGAGCGCCTTTCCGCGCAGGACCGCCGCACGGAGCTGCTGGGGCTCATGCTGCGCATGGATACCGGCCTGCCTGCCGCCATGCTGCGCGGGAAGGATGCCCCGTTCCTCGCCATGCTGGAGCGGGAGGGCCTGGCGCGTCGCGGGACGGACGGGGCCCTGCTGCTCACGCGGCGCGGACGCCTGGTGGCGGACGAGATAGCGGTGGGTCTCCTGTAAACAGACACGGAATGGGCTTGCCAGCGCGCACCCGCGTGCCTACAATGCCCGGCATGAAGACAAGCGTGCTGATTCAGGCCGGCCTGTGCGCCGCCGCCCCCGCCCTTTTTGCGCAGGATGCCCTGCTGGATTCCCTCAAGGATGTACTGCCTTCCGAATCCACCACCTTGAAGCAGCCCGTGGCTCAGCAGAAGCCCGCGCAGGATGCCCCGTCCGCCTCCACCCAGGATGAAATAGCCGCAGACAGCTCCCCCGCCGCCCATCCCGCCGAATACGCCGCGTTCAAGGAGCGTCTGCAGGAGGAGGCCAAATCCTGCAACTACGATTTCCTGCCCGCCATGAAGGCTATCGTGGATGCCACAAACGATGAATTCGCCATCGATGCATGGATGCGCAAGGCCGCGGCGGAGGGTGTTGCCCCCGCCATGCAGTACCTGGGCGACAAGGCCCTTACCGGCCTGACGCAGGATGAGCTGCAGAGCCAGCCGATGAAGGAGGCCTTTGCCCTGGTGAAGAAGGCTGCGGACGCCGGGTACGCCCCCGCCATGCTGAACGTGGCGCTTGCCCGCACCAACGGCATCGGCACGCCCAAGAACGAGGCCCAGGCCCGCAAGGATATGCTTGCCGCCTGCAAGGGCGGGCAGTTCATGACCCGCTTCAAGTGGCTGCAGCTCACCGGCCGCCTGACCGGTTTCGACTCCAAGGACAAGCCGGAGGTCAAATCCGAGATTGAGCGCGGCAACCACCACGTTGTCTACTACCTGGGCATGCAGGCCCCCACCGACCAGGAACGCTCCGAATGGCTGCAGAAGGCCGTGAAGATGGGCAATGCGGAAGCCGTGTACGCGCTCTCCGCCGCCTGCTCCGCCAGCATGCCCCAGGAGAGCTACCAGCTGCTGCAGGAGGCCGTGAAGATGCACTCCCCCGCCGCCGTGTTCCTGCTGGGCTGCCTGCTCACGGAACCCAAGCAGCCGGAGTCCGTGAAGGGCCTCGGCATCCCCCATGATGACAAGATGGGCCGCAAGCTGATCCGCCTGGCCGCCATGAACGGTCTCTCGCAGGCCCGCTACATGCTCGGCATGTCATACCATGACGGCAAGTACGGTTTCGCCAAGGACGACACCCGCGCCTACCGCAACTTTGTAGAGGGCGCGCGCGCGGGCGACCCCATGTGCTCCCTTTCCCAAGCCATCATGCTGCTCAAGGGGCAGGGGGTGGCCAAGGATGAGAAGGCCGCGCTGCCGCTCATGCTGGAAGCCGCCAACAGCGGTATCTCCGGTGCCATCATCCTGATGGCGTACGTTCAGTACAAGGGGCTGGGCGGCATCCCCGCAGATGCCTACAAGGCCAAGCAGACCCTCCAAGACGCCATGGCGCGCAACGTGCCGGAAGCCCTCGTCTACCTCGCCTACCTTGCCGCCAAGGGCGGCCCCAACCTGGAGGCAGACCAGGCGGAATCCGCCATGTACCTGCGCATGGCGGAGCAGGACCTCAAGGACGAGGCGAAAAAGCTGTACGACGACTTGATGAAGAACGGCTGGGACCCGGAGCTGTAAGCCCGCGGACCCCCGCTCTTCACTTCGCACATCCCCCGTCCGCGCAGGGCGGGTCTTGCTGCTCGCCGCCGAAACGGTCGCGCACGCTGGCCACCAGGTCGTCCGTCTCTTGCATGCCGGCGCAGTACAGCATCTCGTCCTGCGGGGCCAGGATGCTCAGCAGGCGGCGGAATTCGCCCACATGCTGCTTCTCCTCGTCTGCGATATCCAGCAGCACCTTGCGCGCCAGCTGGTTGTCCGTGGATTCGGCAAGTTGCTCATAGAGCTGAACCGCCTCGTATTCGGCGGCAATCATGAAGCGCACGGAGCGCACGAGTTCCTTGAGGGTGAGTTTGCGCGGGCAATCGAGCCCGCTGAAGGCTGATGTGAATTCTGGCATAGTGCAGGGTGTGACACCGCCCCCGCGCGGAGCGTCCAAAAACGGTTGGAAACGGCAAAATCTGCATAAAAACATGCAAGATGCGGCATTCTTGCTTGCAAGTGGCGGGAAAGCGTGTATAATAAAGCGCGTTAGCGTGCGCAAACGCGCGCGCATACTGGAACATCTTCACATAGAATCGATATGAGCGTACTTGAATTTATCCGCCGGAACTCGTTGTTGGTGCTGATTGTGGTGGCCGCGCTGGGCCTGGGCTTCCTGTTCATGGACTACGGTGACAAGGGCAACATGTTCGGCTCGAACTACTACATCCAGGTGAACGGGGTGGGCTACGACTACCAGGAGACGGTCAACCTGGGTGAGAACGGGGAATCCTACCTGCACTCCCTCTACTCCACCGCCAGTCAGAAGGTGCGCAACAAGTTTGATGCCAACGAGGACGACAACATGAGCGACGACGAGCTCGCCGCCATGAATGCCTGGCTTCAGGAGCACCCGGAGTATCAGGAGTACATGGACTTCATCGGCAGCATGGTGCAGGTGATGAGCTTCGGTTACGCGGATGACGGCGGCGTGAACGTGGCCGTGAACCGCGCCATCATTCAGCAGGTGGGCCAGGAGCTGGGCATCATGCCCTCCAAGGAGCAGGTGGATGCCTACATCAAGGCCATGCCCCCGTTCCAGAAGGACGACGGCACCTTTGACCAGGACCTCTACCACCGTCTCACCGGATACGACCGCGTGCGCGGCCTGAGCAACAACGCCCAGGAGACCGCTTTCCGCAGCGTGGTGTCCGACCTCATTGTGCTGGAGTGCCTGAACAACATCTTCACCGGAGATGTGCGCTACCAGGGCAAGACCGTGTCCGGCCTGGTGGATGCCGTGTACCAGACCCTGCGCGGCAAGAACGCGTGGCTTCCCGCCGGCTCGGTGAGCGAGCCGGCCGCACCCTCCGAGGAGGAGCTGCGCGCGTTTTGGGATGAGAACCGCGAGAATTACAAGAGCGACGAGCGCCGCATTGTCTCCGTGTACACGCTCGCCCCGGCGGAGGGTGCCAACATGGAATCCCTGATTGCCACGGCGGATATGCTCATGGAGGACCTTTCCCGCGCGGACGGCAAGGGCTTTGACCAGCTGCTGGAGGGCGCTGCCGAAAACAACGAGTACGAACCCTTCACCTACAAGACGGCGGATGGCAAGAGCCACACCACCACCGCCCTCACCACCCTGGCGGATGCTCCCGCCGAGCTCAAGGTGGAGGTGGACTACAACGGCAAGACCATGCCCCTGGCGGAGGTGGCCTTTGCAGAGGTGGACACCGCCCCCACCGTGGAGCAGTACGAGACCAACCTCAAGGCCGGCAACCTGGAACAGCGTGTGAGTATCAAGCAGGTCCGCGGCTACTTCCTTTCCAAGGACAACAAGCTCATCTTCATCCGCGTGGAGGCCATTGAGCAGCCCGAGGTGGTGGAGTTCGACGCCGCCAAGGACAAGGCCCTGGCCGACTTGAAGAAGCAGCGCGCGGAGAACGCGCTGGAGGTGACCGCCAAGAAGCTCTTTGCCGATATGGAGGCAGCCCTGCCGGAGGGCGGTGTGGCCGCCGCCTTTGCCAAGGCAGAGGCCGCCGGTGCCACCGTGAAGGACTTCGGCCCCACCAACATCGGCAGCTCTGCGGAGCAGCTGCCCACCGGTGTGGATGCCATGGCGCTCATCAGCGTGCCCACCGGAAAGCTCGCCCCCATCTCCATCTCTGCAGAGGGTGCCAGTATCACCGCAGTCACCGGGCGCACCGTTGAGAGCAGCGCGGAGTACTCCGCTCTCAAGTCCTTCCGCGCCATCCCTGCGGAGAACGCCCGCCTGCGCGGCGAAATCCTCGTGGACTGGATTCAGAACGCCTACAAGACTTACAATGTGAATCTTGCCGAGTCGGTGAAGCTGCGCCAGTAATCTTACCCGGTAGACACAGCCATGAGCGCGTTCCCCCCGCAAGGCAAATTCATTATCGGCAATGAAGCCTGCGAGCGCTTCAGCTTCTACGGCATGCGCAGCATCCTCACGCTGTACATGACCAGCATGCTGGCCATGACCCAGCAGGAGGCCGTGGAGGTGGGGCACCTGTTCCTGGCCGTCATCTACATCCTGCCGCTTCTCGGTGCGTGGATTGCAGACCGCTTCCTGGGCCGCTACCGCACCATCCTGTACATCTCGCTCATCTACTGCCTCGGCAACTTCATCCTGGCCACGGCGGACTTTGCCGACAGCATCGACACGCGCAGAATCATCCTCTTCATCGGTCTCTTCACCATCGCCGTGGGCACCGGCGGCATCAAGCCCTGCGTCTCCGCCTTCATCGGCGACCAGGTGCAGGACCAGACCGACTCCAAGATCATGACCCGCGTGTACGCGGCATTCTACTGGTCCATCAACCTGGGCTCCTTCTTTGCGTTCCTGGTGATTCCGTGGATACGCCAGAGCATGGGGTACAGCTGGGCCTTTGCCGTGCCGGGAATCTTCATGGCCGTATCCACCTTCCTGCTGTGGTGCGGGCGCAAGACCTACCACCACCGCCAGCCCACGCAGCCGCATTTCCTGCCCTGCCTGCTGACCCGCGTGTTCAAGGGCGCGCAGTACGCCTGTGAAAAGTACGGGGCGGAAGAGGTGAAGCAAAGCTCCAACACGCTCATCGGCATCGCGGCCTTCATCGTCATGGCCCCGCTGCTGGTGCTGCTCGGCTACTGGACCAACCAGGGAGCCACGCAGCTGGGCACGCTTTGCGGCTTGGGTGAAACCGGGGCCGGCCTCTGCGGGCTTGCTGCCATCATCCTCTATATCGTCGCCCTGGTGGTTGCGGGGCTCCGCATGGCGGCCTCCTTCGGCATGCGCGGCTTTATCGGCGTTTCCGGCAGCCTTCTCTTCAATCCGGCGGAGGTGACCAACGCCCGCTACTCTGAGGAGCAGATTCACGGTGCCCGCAACATGGTGCGCGTGCTCATTGTCTTCCTCATGATTATCCCCTTCTGGAGCCTGTACGACCAGACCACCACCAGCTGGGTGCTCCAGGGGTCCAAGATGGAAGCGCTGAGCTTCTCCCTGTTCGGCTCCTCCTTCACGTTCGGTGCAGAGGAGATGCAGAGCTTCAACCCGCTGCTCATCATGATTATGGTGCCGCTGGTCACGCTTTTCATCTATCCGTACATCGGCAGGTGGAGCCAGCCCCTGCGCCGCATGGGCTGCGGCATTGTGCTCGCCGGCCTGGGCTACGGCGTGGTGGCCTGGATCCAGACCCGCATTGATGCCGGGGAAAACCTTTCCATCCTCTGGCAGTGCCTCCCCTACATCATCATCACCATCTCTGAAATCCTGGTGAGCACCACCGGCCTGGAGTACGCCTACACCGCCGCCGGCAAGAACCTCAAGAGCATCGTTCTCAGCTTCTGGTACCTCACCAGCACCATCGGCAACATGCTCATCGTCTACCTCACCTCCATGGTGGATGACCCCGCATCCGTCAGCACCTTCATCCTCTACGGCTGCCTCGCCGTCTGCATCGGCATCATCTTCATGTGCGTCACCTTCCGTGAGAAATTCAAGGCGGAAGCGGAGTGATTGCTCCAAGAGAATCGTGTGACACAATGAATTGGGGGCACCTGTGAATTTGAGTGGCGGGGCTGATGAAACGCAAGGCGCGGCTTTGCGCAGGAACGCGCCCAAAGGGCGCGCAAGATGCGGAGCCTTTCCCATGGCGACTCACCCTTAGCCCCGTCCGGAAAGGCGGGGTGTAACCCTAAAACAGAAATCAACCATTGGGACACACGGGCGCACATGTGATTGTGCAATCCCGATATTGACAGGCGGGGCGCGGGATGCTACCCTGTACGCATGCGTAGACTTCTCACCCTGATGTGCGTTCTGAGCACCGCCCTGCTCACACAGTGCACCACTGCCAAAAAGACGGAGCCGGAACCGCCGCCCCCAGTGCCTACAGGCCCCAAGCATGTGGAAATCAATCTGGCCACACAGCACGGTGAGCTTATTCAGGGAGAATGCGTGCTGTTCTCCTTCCCGGTCTGCACCGGGAAGCGCAGCAAGCCCACCCCCACCGGCAATTTCCGCATTATCGGCAAGGAGCGCTACCATGAATCCAACCTGTATCCGGATTCTCCCATGCCCTTCTTCATGCGCCTTACCAATGATGGTATCGGCATGCACCAGGGCCCCATGCGCTCCAAGCCCTCCTCCCACGGTTGCATCCGCCTGCACCGCGCCACGGCCCAGCGCCTCTTCAGGGAGTGCCCCATGGGGACGCGCGTGAACATTGTGCGCCGCGAGCCGACACCCCCTCCGGCACCGGAGGAGAAAGACAAGAAGAAGCCCTGAGCCGTGCGCCTGCTGCTCCCCATTGCGCTTGCCCTGGCACTGGCCGCCTGTGGTGATTCCCGCAGCAGCGCGGAGCGCGCGGCGGAGCAGGGTATCCTGATTGTGGGCAACAACCAGGAGCCCCAGAGCCTGGACCCCCACAAGGCCACCGCGGTGGCGGACGGCAAGATTATCTGCGCCCTGCTGGAGGGGCTGATGCCCGCCGAACACCCCGGCATGGCGGAGTCCTGGGAGCACAACGCGGATGCCAGCGTGTGGACCTTCCACCTGCGGGATGCGCAGTGGAGCGATGGGCACCCCGTGACCGCGCATGATTTCGCATACGCCTACCAACGCCTGCTGCACCCGCAGTTCGGCGGCAAGTACGCGGAGATGCTCTATCCCATCCGCAATGCGGAGGCCTTCAACCGCGGCGAATGCCCGTGGGAGCAGGTGGGGGTGGAGGCCTTGGACGCCCGCACCCTCCGCCTCACCCTGGACGGGCCCACGCCGCACCTGCCCAAGCTGGTGCAGCACTACACCTGGTTTCCCATACCGGCGCACGCGGTGGAGGCCCACGGCGGCATGCTGGACCGCCGCAGCCTGTGGACCCGCCCAGAGAACTGGGTGGGCAACGGCGCGTACCTGCTGCACAGCCACCGCTACAATGATTTCCTGGAGGTGCACGCCAACCCGCGCTACTGGAGGGCTGGGGAGGTGCGCAACCGCGGCATCCGCTTCATGCCCATCGTCAACGGCTACACGGAAACCCGCATGTTTTTCGATGGCAAGCTGCATATCACCAACAACGTGCCGCCGGAGCTCATCTCCATGGCGCGTGAGCGCGGCGGGAAGCTCTTCTGCCAGGATCCATACTACGCCACCGTCTTCTACCGCTTGAACACCACGCGCCCGCCGCTGGACAATCCGCTGGTGCGCCGCGCCCTCTATTTGGCCGTGGACCGCGATTCCCTGGTGAACGATGTGGTGCGCGGCGCGGGCACGCCCGCCTATACCTTCACGCCGCCGGGCGCCGGGTATGCCCTGCCGCCCAGGCCGGAGGCCGCGCTTTCCGCGCAGCAGCGCGAGCAGGAGGCACGCGAGCTCCTGGCCCAAGCGGGATTCCCCGGCGGCAAGGGCTTCCCCACGCTGGAGCTTATGACCACCTCCCGCGATGTGCAGCGCGTGATGGCGGAAAGCATGCAGGCCATGTGGGAGAAGGTGCTCGGCATCCACGTGGAGATACGCTCCTGCGAGTGGACCGCCTACAAGGCCGCCCAGCAGAACATGGAGTATGATATCTCCTCCTCCTCCTGGAGCGGGGACTACCTGGACCCCGCCACCTTTGTGGAGCTCTGGCGCGGCGGCGGCGGCAACAACTGCACCGGATGGAGCAGCCCCGTGTGCGATGACGCGCTCTCCCGCGCACGTTCCGCCACCTCCGAGGATGAACGCACGCAGGCTCTCATGCAGGCGGAGTCCGCCGTGCTGCGCGAGCTTCCCGTCATCCCCCTCTACTGGAGCAGCAGAACCTATCTCAAATCCGCAGATGTGCGCGGCTGGGAACCGCGCCTGCTGGACGACCATCCCCTGGACGCCGTGGAAGTGGGGCGCCGACCGCAGCCATGATACGCATGCTCTTCAAGCGGTTCTGCCAGGGGGCTCTCGTGATTGTCGTGCTGCAGACCATCACTTTCTTCCTGGTGCGCCAGCTGCCCGGCAACCCCTTCCTGGGCGAGCGCAAGCTCCCCCAGCACATCATGGACCAGCTCAACAACCTCTACGGGCTGGACCAATCCGCCTGGGTGCAGTATCTCAACTACTGGAAGGGTATCATCCTGCACGGTGATTTCGGCCCCTCCCTGGTGCGCGAGGGCGTGCAGGTGAGCGACATTATCGCCCAGGCTTTCCCGGTTTCCCTGTGGCTGGGCGTGCTGGGCATGCTGATTGCCGTGGTGGTGGGCATTCCTGCGGGCATGCTGGCGGCCTACTGGCGCAACCGCTGGCCGGATGCCTTCATCATGCTTTGCGCCATGGCGGGCATCTGTATCCCCGCGTTCGTGATTGCCCCCGTCTTCGGCCTCACCCTGGGCATGCATGTGCCGGGGCTCAGCGTGGCCGGGTGGGATGACGCCCTCTGCGCCGCGCTGCCCGCCCTCACCCTCGGCCTGGTGAATGCCGCCTACATTGCGCGTCTCACCCGCGGCGGCATGGCGGAGGTGCTCTCCGCAGATTTCATCCGCACGGCGCGCGCCAAGGGCGTGGGGGCTGCGCGCATTCTCTTTGTGCACGCCCTGCGCAGCGGGCTGCTGCCCGCCGTATCGTACCTGGGGCCGGCCTTCGCCGCGCTCATCACGGGTTCCTTTGTGGTGGAGAGCTGCTTCCAGGTGCCGGGCATGGGCCTGCATTTCGTGAACGCCACCACCGACCGCGACTACTTCCTCATCCAGGGTCTGGTGCTCTGCTACGGCGTGCTCATCGTGGCCGCCAACCTCGCCGTGGACCTTGCGCTCGTGGCCCTCAACCCCCGTCTCCGCTCCAACTCATGACCGAATACCAACAGGGAAACTCGCTCTGGAGCGATGCGCGCCGCCGGCTCATGAAGAACCGCGCCGCCGTGGCGTCCCAGGTGTTCCTGGCCCTCATGGTGCTGGCATGCTTTGTGCTGCCCCTCTTCCCCTGCAT
>JAZUGI010000098.1:0-4838 GCA_045641125.1 Akkermansia sp. | reverse complement strand
CGCAGTTCGTGTGCTGGCTCATGGCCACCCTGGGCGACGAGCGCCCCGTGCGCCGCGTCTATGACGACTACCGCCTGGGGGCCACGCGCGACGGCGGCGTCATCTTCTGGCAGATCGGCATCGATGGCCACGCCCGCGCCGGCAAGATCATGCACTACGGTGCCGACGGCCACCGCCGGGGCCATCCCGGCTGGGTGCATGCCGAGCTGAAGCGGCGCGGCGTGTATGCGCCCGACTACCAGCCGCCGAAGTGCCTCTTCGGCGAGCATCTGCTGGCCGCGCGTCCCACGGACGTGGTGTGTCTGGTGGAGAGCGAGAAGACCGCCGTGGTGTGCGCCGCCCGCTACCCCCAGTGCCTGTGGCTGGCCACGGGCGGCTGCGCCATGCTGTCGGCCGACCGCCTGGGGTGTCTGGCGGAGCGGCGCGTGCTGGTGTGGCCGGACAGCGGCATGCTCGCCACCTGGCGCGAGCACCTGCAGCCCGTGCAGGGCCTCCGCTACACGCTGGTGGACAGCCTGGAGCGCTACCCTCCCAACACCGACCTGGCGGACTTGCTGGCAAGGCCTCCGGCTGGCAGCCGAGGCTCGGCTGGGCTAGGCTAGGCCCTCCTAGGGAACCCTAGGGATTCCTAGGCAACCCTAGGAAGCTGCGCACGATGGGCTGTTAGCTGCCGAGGCTAGGCAACCCTAGGAGGCTGCGCACGATGGGCTGTTAGCTGCCGAGGCTAGTAGGCAACCCTAGGGAATCCTAGGAACCCCTAGGGAATCCTAGGAGGCCGCGCCCGATGGCACTAGGAAGCTGCGCCCGATGGGCTGTTGGCTGCCGAGGCTAGGCAGCCCTAGGGAACCCTAGGCAACCCTAGGGAACCCTAGGAACCCCTAGGGATTCCTAGGCACTCCTAGGAAGCCCGTGCCCCCCTTTGGCCGAGCTTCGCCTCGCCCTCGGCCGAGGGCGTGGCAACCTTCGGCCGAGAGTTTCACTTAACAGTAATCTTTTTTAAACCAAAAAACATTATGGCACTACAATTTCAGTTATCTCGAATCTACGATCCCTCGGGCGAGGGGGTGTTTCCTGGCTCGCTCATCGCGCGGGTCGTCAGCCCGGGCACCTACACGCTGTCCGAGCTGGCCGACGACATCACGCGCTCGTGCTCGCTGACGCGAGCGGACGTCATTGGCTGCATGGAGGCCATGACGCACTACATCCGCGCCGCACTGGCCGAGGGCTACATCGTGCAGCTCGACGGCCTGGGCCGTCTGCGCCTCTCCGTGCGCAGCGACCTCTGCACGCCCGAGGAGGCCGCCCAGCGCGGCTTCAGCCCCGCCCAGCTCGTCAGGCAGTACCGCGTGCCCTTCCTGCCCGACAAGCGCCTGCTGCCACTGCTGCCAGACGGCAGCCGAGGCTAGGCGGCTAGGCTTTCCTAGGCAACCCTAGGCCTTCCTAGGCAACCCTAGGGAACCCTAGGAACCCCTAGGGAATCCTAGGGACCCCTAGGGAACCCTAGGAGGCTGCGCGCGATGGCTGGCTGTTGGCTGCTGAGGCTAGGCAACCCTAGGGAATCCTAGGTAGGCTGCGCGCGATGCTCCTAGGTGGGCTGCGCCCGCTCCTCCCCCCTTATTGTTCAACTTTTTTCACTGGCAGCGTGGCTGCCGACACTATCATGCAACATCAGAAGAAGAAAAAACCGACTACACGGGCAGCCCGTCGCGGCATGCCCTTCAGTGAATGGAAACGCCAGAACACATGGCCCCGGCCGGAGCTGCTGGCTCGTCTGGCCGAGGGCGACAGCCCCGGGCCGCAGGACGGCCATCTGCTGCACCCCGAGGACATCCGTCTCATCGACAGCCTGCACCGCGCCACGGGCGGGCATGGCGTGCGCAAGCTGGCGCTGGCACGCCTCTACTACCCGGAGGCGGCCGATGACCGCAGCGCCATGGCACAGCTGAGCTATGAGCTGCGCTGCTGCCGCGGCCTGACCGCAGCGCTCGCCCGCCTGCATCACCAGAAAGGCAGCTCCACCTTCACCTGCCATCAGGCAGAGCAGGTGTTCCTGCTCTTCGGCAGCCCCGGCTGCTAACGGCCAAGGCCAGGAGGCTGCGCGCGGTGGGTAGGCTGTTGGCGGCTGAGGCTAGGCACCCCTAGGGAATCCTAGGAATCCCTAGGGGATCCTAGGAGGCTGCGCGCGGTGTTCCTAGGAAGGCTGCGCCCGCCCCTCACTTCTTCCCGAATTGCTCGCGGCGGGCGCGGGACATCTCTTCGCGGATGCCGCCTTTCTGCAGGAACTGCTCTTTCTGGGCTTCGATGAGGCCTTGCAGCAGGATGTCGGCCTGATGGATGAGGGTGATGGCGATGTTGGCGATGGCCTCGTCGGAGCGGTCGGGCAGGGCGGCACGGTAGTAGGCGGAGTCGTTGTGCGCCCCGCACGCGCGGCGTGCCTGCTGGTACTTGTCGCTGTCGGTGCTCCACTGCTCGAGGCCGCGCACGCGCAGGTAGTCCTCGTAGTCGATGAGCAGCTCCTGCAGGCTGGCCTTCGCCACGTTGGTGAGCTTGATCTCAGTCTCGCGACTGGTGTTGCCGGCCGCCACGCCCTCAGCGATGTTCTGCTTGCCGCTGCGTGCCGCCTGCACCATCTGGTCGATGGTGCGGTCGCCCTTCTCCAGAAAGCGGTGGGCGAAGTGATAGGTGACGTCGTAGATGCACTCGGCCTTCTGATAGGCCTTGAGGCTGCGGTAGTCGTTCGTCTGCGGGATGAATGTGGTGTCCTGTGTCTTCATGGCGGATGGGCTTTGCTGTGCAAATATAGGGTTTCATTCGCTTTTGAACGAAGAAAAAGGAAGAAATTTTCACTTTTTTCGTGCGGGGCGTGTCCCTGTTAATGTGGTGCGAGGGGATGGGACTACCTTTGCATCGCTTTTGGGAAGCAAAGGGCACGGTCTGGCTCGCCCCCCCGGGTGAGGCGGCACGGATCCGCCGAAGGCTTGTGCGCACAGCCTTCGGGTCACCAAACCGGACGGGTGCGGGCAAGGCGGTGCCTCTCTTTCCTCAGGCAGTGTGTTTATTTTTCATTTTTCATTTTTCATTTTTCATTCTTCATTCTTATTATGCCAATCACTTACAAAGTTTCCAGTTGTTCAAATCCTGCCGGTGCCGAGGGTACCGACTATGCTTGCGACAAGGCCGTGAAGACGGGCGACTACTCGTTCAAGGAGCTTGCTGAGGACATCCAGTTCTCAACCACGGTGACGAAAGCCGACGTGGTGGCCGTGCTCACCGCCGCCAAGGAGTACATCAAGAAAGCCCTGCTGGCTGGCCAGCGCGTGGTGCTCAACGAGCTGGGTGCCATGCAGGCATCGCTGAAGAGCCGCTGCTTCCCGGTGAGCGCCATTGCTGCCGATGACTTCGACCCCAGCAGCTACATCGAGAGCATGAACATCCGCTTCCGCCCCGAGGCCGAGCTTATCAAGTACTGCCGCGCTGCCTACAGCGTGAAACGCGTGCCCAGCGACCTGATGGCGTAAGGAGCCTCCCCCCTCCCCCCTCCCAAGGAGGGGGGAGGGGGCTGGTGGCTGCTGAGGGTAGGCAGCCCTAGGGAACCCTAGGGACCCCTAGGTAGGCTGCGCGCGATGCTGGCTGTTAGCTGCTGAGGATAGGCAACCCTAGGGAACCCTAGGGACTCCTAGGAGGCTGCGCGCGATGCTGGCTGTTAGCTGCTGAGGGTAGGCTGCCCTAGGGAACCCTAGGGACCCCTAGGGAATCCTAGGAGGCTGCGCGCGATGGCTGCGCGCGATGCTCCACTGCGCGCGATGGCCCTTTTCTTACTCTTAAATAACTTCTTGCTAATGAAAGACAAATGGAAATCTGTACTACAGTTTATCATCACTGTGCTCACTGCCATTCTGGGCTCTATGAGCGTGCAAAGCTGCTTTGCCTTTGCCTGACGATGCTGGTGCTCATGGCCTGATGGCAATAATCTTACCGACAATGAAATACTTCTCTCTTCCTGAACTGTGTCATTCGGTGACGGCGAAGCTCCGCCACATCGACAACCTGCCCGACATTGAGCGGGCTTCGAACCTGGCCTTTCTCGTTGACAACCTGCTTGACCCGCTGCGTGAGGCTTTCGGCGAACCCATCGTCGTGCAGAGCGGCTACCGCTGCCGCGAGCTGAACAAGCTGGTGAGCGGCGTGCCGGACTCCTATCACATCAAGGGGCTGGCTGCGGACATCAGCGCCGTGGGGCAGGACCGCCGCAAGAACCAGCGCCTGGTGGATATCCTGAAGGGTGGCGACCTGCCCTATGACCAGCTCATCCTCTACGACACCACGGCCGAAGGACCCCGGTGGATACACGTGGCGCTGCGGCTGGAACCTGCTCAGAACCGGTATGCGGTGCTGAGGCGGTGATAGGGCGGCTGCGCGCGGTGGGCGGCTGGTGGCTGCCGGGTGGCTGGGGTAGGCAGCCCTAGGGAACCCTAGGAAGGCTGCGCGCGATGGCTGGCTGGTGGCTGCTGAGGATAGGCCATCCTAGGGAACCCTAGGCAACCCTAGGGGCTCCTAGGAGGCTGCGCGCGGTGGCTGGTGGCTGCTGAGGATAGGCAGCCCTAGGGAACCCTAGGGACCCCTAGGAAACCCTAGGAGGCTGCGCCCCAGTGCCCAAGTAAACAGCAAGCCCCCCGCCATTCGGCGGGGGGCTTGGCTGTGGATGGCCAGCGGGGGCGGTTAGTCGCTCAGCTTGGCCTTGATGAACTGGCGGTTGAGGCGGGCGATGTTGGAGATGCTGACGCACTTCGGACATTCGGCCTCGCAGGCGCGGGTGTTGGTGCAGGCACCGAAGCCGA
>JAZUGI010000097.1:0-1549 GCA_045641125.1 Akkermansia sp. | reverse complement strand
CGCAGGGCGTCCTCAATGCGGGAGACGGCGGTTTCCAGCATGCGGGCGTTGTGCGGGGAGGGCGTGATCCAGGCGGTCTCGTACTTCTCGTTCTCGTCCTCCAGCATCTTGGTGACCTTCTCTATCTCCTTCTGGTCCTCCTGGTCCAGCTTCTCGCGGCGCTCGCCCACATACTTGCGGCGGCGGTTGTCCTCGTTGTCGCGCATCTTGCCCCACTTCTTGTGGAGTTCCTTGAGGGTGGAAATGTACCAAGAGTGAGCCTGCTTGTACTCCGGAACGCCCTGGAAGCGCGTGCGCATCTCCTCGAACTTGGAGAGACCGCCCACGCGGCGGCTGTTCTTGCCGGTCTTCATGTCCGCCACCATGGCATCATACGCGGCCTTGCCGTCCGCTTCAAGCTGGGTGCGCTGCTCCGCGGTGACGATTTCAAAGGTGTAGGGGTTCGTGTTAGAGGCCTCGAGCGCAGCGCGAGCATCCGTCACCTGCTGGGCCAGCTTCTCCACGTCCGCCAGCTTGCGGTCCACCGTCTCGCGATCGCGCTTGGCGCGGCGCTCCAGCGAGAACTTGGGAGCCTTGATGGCGGCGATGGCCTTGTCGGCCTCATCGAGCTGCTTGTGGAGGGAATCCGCGATGGCGCCGAACTCCAGCGGCGCGGGCTGGGCCTGCTCCTGGGGCGTCTCTGCCGCGGGTGTTTCCTCTTGGGGCTGCTCCTCAGCCTGGGGTGCGGGCTGGTCCTGCTTCACCTCATCCTGGGGCTGTTCCTCCGCCTTAGGCTTCGGGGCGGGCTCCTCCTTCTCCACGGGAGCCATCACCAGGATTTCATCGTTCTTCACCGTCTTGGAGATGACGAATCCCTCCTTGTCGATGCCGTTGAACTTGGTTTCGGTGCTGCCCTGGATGATGACAGAGCAGTTTGTGTAGCGGCTGGTGTCGGAAAGGGTGATGTTGTAAAGCTGCTTGGCTGCGGCTGTGGAGACAAGGCAGGCCGACAGGGCGATGGCAATCAGTGAACGTTTCATGGTTAATGGGGGTGAAAGATGCGTATCAGCCTGTATGCTAGCACACTTCACCCCCTTCTGCAACCAGCAAATGCATCCCCGCGCAAGTTTTTTGCGCGCGTCAGCGTGCCATATCGCGAATGGCGGCGGCGGCGGCATGCACCAGGGGCGGGCCGTTGTAGATGAAGCCGGAATAGAGCTGCACCAGGGAGGCACCGGCGCGGATCTTGCCCACGGCATCCTCGGCGGTGAAGATGCCGCCGGTGCCGATGATGGGGATTTCACCGTGGAGGCCTTGGGCGAAAGCCTCCAGGGTCTCGTTGGCGCGGTTGTAGAGGGGTTTGCCGGAAAGGCCGCCGCTCTCCCCTGCTGCGGGGTGGCCCTCCACGCCCTCGCGGGAGGTGGTGGTGTTGGTGCAGATGAGGCCGTCCAGCTGGCAGTCCAGGAACACCTGGCACAACTCCGCTATCTGCCGCTCCGACATGTCGGGCGACACCTTCATCACCAGCGGCACGTAGCGCCCGGTTTCGGCAGACAGGTTGGCCTGCTCG
>JAZUGI010000096.1:0-7923 GCA_045641125.1 Akkermansia sp. | reverse complement strand
ATCACCATGCTCACCGCCGCCCTGCTGGGCGGGAACACGTACGCCAACACCGGTTATGCGGGAGGAAAGATCGACCATGGCAACTCTATTCGCTCCGAGTACGGGGACCTCGTGATTTTCGAGGATCCCAATGCACAGTTTGCGGAGCTGGGCAATGTCTACGGTTCATTGGATGGCATTCCAAACAAAGAAAAAGCAACCGTAACCATACTGGGAGGTATTGTGCAAAACGCGTACGGCGGATGGCACAATGATGCAGAAACACAATATAATACGGTCAAGATGTCGGGGGGAACCGTTCGGCAGGACTTGTGCGGCGGCTATTGCACCAAGGTGGTTGACGACCCCAACGGCAACACGGTCATCGTCTCCGGCGGGAGTGTGGGCGGCTGCATCTACGGCGGCTACTCCAGGGCACAGGAGAATGTGAACGTTGAGACAAACAAAGTCTACGTAACGTGCTTGGATGCCGGCTGCGCCCCCAGTGTCATCGGGGGGAGCGCCACGGGACTTTCTGGTTTGACAGTATGGCGCAATGAGGTTCACCTGGTGGGGGAGGGCGCTAGCATCCTCATCGACGGTGAGACATACCAGGGCCATGCCATGACCTTGAATCATGTTGCGGGTGGGGAATGCCGTGTTGAATTATCGGAGAATTCTGTCGACATATACGGCTGCGGCATCCAGGCCGTATCCCTGACCGGTACGCAGATTCTCAATTTCCACCTGGTGGACGGGCTGGCCGCAGCGGATACCCCCATGGTGTCGCTTTCGGGAGACAATCCGTGGAAGGCGTTCAACATGGCGAACCTCACGCTCGGCATCAAGGCGGACGCTATGACGGATTTGGCCCTGCTGGCCGGGCGCACCGTCACACTGGTGGAATCGCGGCTTGACATCACGGGGTTCGGGGAAGGGCCCTACAAGGTGGTGAATGTCTCCCATGGCGGGGAGGCGGATGCCGCCAAGGCCCTCGTCACCCTGGAGGACGAGGGCAAGTCCCTCGTCATGAAGGTGCTGGACTCCAGCACGGAACTGCTTGAACCCGGCGACTTCATGCTGGCGGGGAGCGCCACTATCACCGCGCTCTTGCAGACCCAGCCCGGCCTGCTGGTCAATCTCACCCTGGACACGGACACCATCTGCGGCCAGGGGCAGGCCGCCAGCATGGCGAGCGGCCTGATGATTGATTCCACGGAAGACCTGTTGTTGCAGGGCCTGACCCTCGCCGCCAACAACAGAATCTCCGTGGGCGCGCACACCGTCACCCTCAGGGATGTCACCATCACGGGCGGCTGGACCGTGGCTGCCGGCTCTCGCCTGAACCTGCGGGAGAACTCCACCATCACGGGCGGCGTCACCGTGGAGGGCGGGGCCGCCTTGGACCTGGGCGGCGGCACCGTTTCCTGCGATGTCTCGCTTGGTTTGGACTCTGTCATCGGCAACGGCTCGGTCAACGGCGCCGTGACATTTGCCGAAGGCGACCAGCAGGTCTCCCTCTGCGGCGACCTCGGCGGAACCGGGGACATCTCCATCGGCGTCGTCAATCAAAAATACCCCTCCTATACTTTCTACACTTCTACCCTGGACCTGGGCGGGCACACCCTCACCAAGGGCTTGAACCTGATTGGCGACACCACCGTCTCCAACGGCAGACTTGTGCTGGACCACGATATAATGATGACCTTCTTGGAACCGCGTCGCACCGTCACCATCGGCAAGGACACCAGGGTTGACCTGAACGGGCACACCTTCATGCACGACCTCGTCTTGAAGGCAGACTCCGCCATCGGCAACGGTACCATTGGCGGCAAAGTGACCGTGAACGAGGGCAAGAGCGTACACCTCTTCGGGGAAACGAAAATCGACAGCAACTGCCAAGTCGTGGATTCGTACGCCTACAATGGTCGCATCGAGGTGGGCGGCACAACCATCCAGGCTCTCCACAGGCCGATCATCCAGCCGCTCAACGCCACACAGGGGGAACAGGCCGTGTCTGTCAGCCCTCAGCCGATAATTGGCCCTGTGTACCCCGGCCTGATGAAAGAGCTCACCGTGTCCGACGGCCTCATTCTCGGAACAGGGCGTGCCAGCAGCCTGGCGGACGGGTTGGAAATCCAGTCGCAGGCGGACCTGATGATCAAGGGCATGACCATCACGGCAGACAACAAAATCTCCGTGGGGGAGAACACCATCACGCTCAACGATGTCACCATCAAGCTCTCCCAGACCTCATACGAGCTGGTGGAGGGTATCTACTACTTCAACCTCTCCGACCTCTTCCACTGCTCCGTGGATATGGCTGACGTCACCTTTGACGCCTCCGACATCACCCTGCCGGAAGGCTTCAATCCCGAGACCAACGGCATCTCTTTCAACCTGGGGGATGCCAAGTTGACCGAGGAAACAGCAGATAGGGACATCTACCTGCTCATGGGCGGTTACGGCAGCCAAACCATGAGCATAGACAAGCAGGGCCGCCCCGTGTTCACGGCACTTGTTCCCACCCCGGAACCCACAACCGGCACGTTGTCCTTGCTTGCGCTTGCGGCCCTGGCAGCAAGGCGCCGCAAATGATTTACCCGTCTTCGCGCGTTGCGCTACGCCGAGGCAGGCGATTTACCCGCACTGCGCGCTTTTGCCGCACACAACATTTTTTTGAATTTTACCCCTTGACAAGCTAGGGGAAGCATGTATACTGACCTCAGATAACCTCCCCCGCCTAGGGTTGGAATCCGTTGATTCCTTCAACTGCGAACATGGGGAGGGTTTTTTTTTCATGGAATACCGCAAACCCCACCTTTCCATACCGGAACAAGCCGAGCTCCTCATCAAGCGCGGGCTTGAGGCAGACGCATGTGGCGGCATGGCCTTTACTACCGGGAGTCGGGGTTCTGATGCCGGATGCCACGGAACGGCAAATCCGGGGCGATACGTCATTCGCGCTTGCCATGCCAGGGCAACGGGTATACGATGATTCCTGTGAAACCGTGCGTTGTGCCTATTCTGGCGGTGTGCCTTGCCTCCCTTTCTCCGGCAGAGGAGATATGGGTGCAGGGGGTGAACGCACAATCGGGGTGGTATGATGCCAACAAACGGTTCGATGGTGTGGACGATTACCTTTGCTGGGCCGCAGCCGCATCCAATGTGCTCTCCTGGTGGCAGGACCGCAATGCGGAGCTGGCCATTGCCAGCGGCGCTCCCTTGGGCAATGATGCCATTTGGAGCGATTTTGTCAAATCCTTCGGCAACTGGAACCAAGATAAAAAGGAGTACGGCGGCTATGAAGTCGATGGCTTCCATTGGTACCTGGACGGCACTATCGACACGGCGGAGTACCATCTCTCCGAATACGGCATGGAGCACGGCGGCTACTACCGGAACCTGGTGAGCACCGTGGATTGCTCGGAGCAGATATTTGTGGATGAATACTACAGTACCGCAGAGAATACCACAAATGCCATCCTGCATGCGCTTACCACCGGTTGCGGTGTTACCTTGGGCGTCTACTCCACCACCTGGGGCCATGCCCTCACCCTGTGGGGCGTGGAGTGCATTGATGGTGCCATTACCAAAATGTACCTCACGGATTCAGACGATGAGAGGGTGGACCAGCACGGCCTCTTCACGGTCAGTTGCGAGGCGCGGGACATGGATGTCGTGGTGTGGGGCAGGACGGTGAAGCGCAATGTGCTGCACATTGAAAGCACGGAAATGTACGGCGACAAGAAGTATTTTGGCGAAGATGTCTACATCGGCGATTTCACATGGCTGAGCCCCACCCTGCCGCGCATACCGGAACCCGCCACAGGCACGCTTGCCGTGCTAGCGCTGGCGGCAATGGCGGCGCACAGGCGCAGGAGGTAATCGCGCGCCGCCGGCCACCCGCCCTTTGGCGGGCATGCTCCCTTGTGAAACCCGCCGTATTATCTTGACCCCGTGGGGTGCGGGTGGTATGGTGTGCGGCGTGAAGATATACCATGCCATTTGCTCGTTGGCGCTGGGCGCCGTTCTGGGGTTGGGAATGAATGTGCCGTGCGCCGCGCAGGATGACGCGGCGGCGGAGCCCGCTGCGGAAACAGCCGAACCCAAGGCCCTTTCCCTGGGGCCGGAATCCGCCAAGGACAAGGAGGCCGCCAAGCAGCTGCGCGCACTTATCAAGAAGCACGCGGAGCAGGGTACTTACGCCGAGTTGAAGGATGAACTGGGCCGCCTGCTCAAGGAGGCTTTCCCGGATGCTTTCAATGATACGCAATGCCCGTGCTGGAAGCCGGCGGTGAAGGGCTCCCTGGCCAAGCAGGCGCTGGCGGTGCAGGCATGTATCACGCTCGCGCAGCGCAGTGCAGAGGGGCTGGATGACGCGGCCAGGAAGAAGGATGCGGATTTCATGAAATGGCTTGTTTCCGATTCCAAAACGCCCGCGCGCGTCTTTGTGGATGCCATCAACAAGGCCAAGGTGGCAGAGGAGGCCCAGGCCGTTTCCATGATGGGCGACCTCCGCGTGGCCTATGCCGACCTGGGCAAGAAGGCCATTTCTGAAATCAAGGGCATCGCGGATCCGGACAGCGTTCCCGTGAACCGCCAGCTCTACCCCATCGGGAAGAAGGAATTGGAGAAGAAGGTCAAGGATATCCTGGCCACCAAGCCCGGCCGCGGAGCTTCCGCCGAGCAGCAGGATGCCCTCAACATGGTGAACGCCTACCGCCTTCTCTGCAACGTGACCACCTCCATGTCCTATGATCCCGGCTACCGCAAGGATGCCCAGGATGCTGCGGAGGCCTGCAAGAAGGCCGGCACCATTTCCCACGGCCTGGGCCACTCCACGGACAAGTGCAACCTGCACATGAACTCCCGTATTATCCCGCCCGCGGCTTCCGTGGTGGGGTACATTGATGACCAGGGCGGCAACAACCGGGAGCGCCGCGGCCACCGCGCGTGGATTCTCTATCCCCAGTCCCGCAAGACCGCTTTCGGCGTGGATGGCGGTTTCCATGCCATGCGCACGCAGGATACCAGCGGCACGCCCCAGAAAACCGCCCGCAGCTATCCCGGCCGCGGCTTTTTCCCCGCAAACTACCTGCAGGGGGATGGTTGGAGCTACTACCCCGCGCAGGGCAAGTCTGTGGGCGGCTCCGCCCAGGTGGAAATGTGGCGCCTGCCCAGGAGCCTCAAGGCCGCGCCCTCTGAAAAGGAGCTTGCCGCCGCCACCAAGATTCCTGTCAAGAAGGTCTATGTGCACCAGGACAACGGTTCCTATCCCGTGGCCAACAGCATCATTTTTGAGCCGGATTATTCCCAGTTCCTCAAGAAGGATGGCATGAACGTGGGTGTGTACTGGGTGCGCATCACCTCCGGCTCCCTGCGAGACGAATACGTGGTGGACCTCTTCTAAGCGGTAGGGGAGGGAAAAATCCCGCCGCTTGCTTGCGGCGGGATTCGCAGGAAAGCCATTTCAGGGGAGGGAAAGCGCTGCACCCGGCTTGATGCTGAAAAAGCGGGTATGCCGGGGACTACTCATCCAGAAGCTCCCGCAGAAGGGCCTCCGGGCCGGGGGCATGGCCTGTGAAGGCGCGGAAAAGCTCCTCCGCCGGGCAGGAATCGCCCTTGGAGAGGATGGCTTCCCGGTAGGCGCAGCCGGCGGCGGGGTTGAGCAGGTCTTTCTTGTCAAAGCGTGTGAAGGCGTCTGCCGCCAGCATCTCCGCCCACTTGTAGGAGTAGTAACCGGCAGCGTAGCCGCCCATGAAGCAGTGGTTGAGCGTGCGCATGGGGGAGAGAGGGCAGGGGCCAACATAGGGGTAGCGCGTTTCTGCCACCACGCTGCGGCTCACCTCGTCCAGGTTCTTGCCTTGGAACATGGCGCCATAGTGCATGTGCATGAGCAGGTCCAGGCGGGCGGAGCCCAGCTGGTCAATCTTGTTTGTGGCGAGCAAGAAACGCTTGGCGGCAATGAGCGAGCCCAGCAGGCTATCGGGAATCGGCTCCCCGGTTTCATAGTGCTTGGCGAAGCTCTTGAGCACCGCCGGGGACCACACCCAGTACTCGTTGAGCTTGCTGGGCAGCTCCACGAAGTCCCAGGCCACGCTGCAGCCGCTGTCGGATTGCATCTCCGTGTCGCTGAGTATGGAGTGCATCAGGTGGCCGAACTCGTGGAAGAGCGTCCTAACCTCCAAATGACTGAGCAGGGCGGGCTTGCCGGGAGCGGCGGGCTTGAAATTGGCGCAGATGAGGGCCAGGTGCGGGCGGTGCGGCTCTCCGCCTGCCGCGGGCTCGCCGCAGAAAATCGTGTCCTGCCAAGCACCGGAGCGCTTGCCGGTGCGGGCGTAGAGATCCATGTAAAAGGAGCCGAGGTGGTGCCCGGTGCGGGTGTCGTACACCTCGAAGAGGCGCACATCCGGGTGCCACGCCTCGGCGGTGCCGGCGGGAACGGGCTGGCCCGGCTGGCAGCAGGCGGTGGGTTGCTCCCGGAATTCCAGGCCGTACATGGAGGATGCCACGCTGAACAGGCCGCGGATGGTGGCAGAAACCTCAAAGTACGGGCGCAGGGATTCGCTGTCGAACTGGTATTTCTGCAGCTTGAGCAGGTGCTCGTAATGCGATTCGTCCCAAGGCTCCAGCTGCTCCACCGGGTGGCCCAGCTGCTGTGCGGCGAAATCCAGCAGTTGCCGCGTCTCCCGCTCGAACTCCGGCTTGAGCTGCGCAATCAGGTTGTCCACGAAATCCAGGGCGGTTTGGCCGTTCTTGACCATGCGGTGGGCGGTCACCATGTCCGCATAGTTTGCAAAACCGCTGAGCTCCGCCAGCTCTTGGCGCAGCAGCATGATTTCCGCAATGACGGGAGCCGTGTCGAAGCGCCCGCAGCCCACGGTTTGGCGGCCTTGCCACACAAGCTTGCGGGTGGCGGGCACGGTGCAGCGGGCCTGCACCTCTGCCGCGCTGCAGGCGCCGCGCAGGGTCACCATCCACTGCGGCTGCTCCTTTGTGCCGAAGCCCTTCTCCCGGGCCAGGGCGGCAGAGCGCTCCAGCCAATCCTCCTGCATGCCGGCCAGTTCCGCCTTGTCGGTGAACACGTGGCTCCACGCCTCCATGGCATCCATGAGCAGGCTGTTGTACTGCAGCACCAGCTTGCCGATGCGCGCCTCCACCTGTGCCTTGCGGGCCTTCTTGTCGGCGGGCAGGTCTGCGCCGCTCTCCCGGAACTCATCGCACACCTGCTGCACGTATCGCTGCTTGGCGGGGGAAAGCCCTGCCACCCAGGGCTGTGCGGCTGCGTTCTTGATTACCGCCCACATGCGGTCGTCTGCGGTGATGGAAGCGCGGAACGCGGTCAGCTCCGGTGTCATCTTCTCCTGCAGGGCGCGCAGGGCGGGGGAATCCATGGTGGCACCCAGGTTCAGCATCAGCAGTTCCGGCGTTTTCAGCGTAATCCCCACGGATTCGTAGGCGCGGAAGACGTTTTCGAACGAGGCCTCCTCCGGTTTCACGGAGCTGATGGCATCCATGATGTTCCGGGCGTGCTCCATGGCGCTGCGCATATCAGTCTCCAGCTGCTGCGGGGTGAGCAGGGACCAGCGGGGGTATTCCGCCCAGGCGCGGGCAGGGTGCTGCGCGGTTTCCGCGGTTGGGCTCATGGGGGGCTGCGCCCCGTACATTGCGGCCCCGGCCATGCCGGCTGCCAGCACCAGGCTGAGTGTCATTGTTGCCTTCATCTTGCGTGCTCGTGTTCCCCGACAGTGTACCATCCTCCCGCGGCATTTGCAAGGCCGCAGGCGGGTGGATGGCGGGCCCATGTGTCCCGACAATTGTTTGGAACCCATGATTTTGTATGGAGGGGTGGATGAAACGCGAAGCGCATATTGGTGGTTCAGAGTCGTGCAACGGGAGACGTCATCCACCCCGCGGAGCGGGGTTCGGTATGGAGACGCG
>JAZUGI010000095.1:0-11341 GCA_045641125.1 Akkermansia sp. | reverse complement strand
GCTGCCGGAGGAGAAATCCACCTCCGTGGCTCTCGGCCGCAACCTGGACGGCTACCGCATCGGCTTTGACCTGGGCGGCTCCGACCGCAAGGCCGCCGCCGTGGTCAACGGTGAGGTTGTCTTCTCCGAGGAGGTGGTGTGGGACCCCTACCACCAGAAGGATCCAAACTACCAGCTGGAGGGCGTGGACGATTCCCTCATCCGCGCGGCCAAGCACCTGCCGCAGGTGGATGCCATCGGCGGTTCCGCCGCCGGCGTGTATGTGAACAGCGAGCCCCGCGTGGGTTCCCTCTTCCGCGGTATCTCCAAGGAGGATTTCCAGCGCGTTATCCGCCGCATGTTCTACACCCTGAAGGACCGCTGGTCCGAGCGCATGGGCAAGGAGGTTCCCTTTGAGGTGGTGAACGACGGCGAGGTGACCGCCCTGGCAGGCGCCATGGGTATGAACGACGATGCCGTGCTCGGCATTGCCATGGGTACCTCCCTGGCCGCCGGATACGTTGACCCGGAGGGCCACATCATGCCCTGGCTCAACGAGCTCGCCTTCGTCCCCGTGGACTACCAGGAGGACGGCGGCGTGGACGAGTGGTCCAAGGACAAGGGCGTGGGCGCCATGTACTTCTCCCAGCAGGCGGTGGCCCGCCTGGCTCCCCGTGCGGGCTTCAACTTCGGTGACATGCCGTTCCCGGAGCAGCTCAAGAAGGTGCAGGCCGCCATGGCGGAGGGCGACGAGCGCGCCCGCAAGATCTACGAGACCATCGGCGTGGAGTTCGGTTACACCATCGCCTACTTCGCCAACTTCTACGGCATCCGCAACCTGCTGTTCCTGGGCCGCGTGGCCACGGGAGACGGCGGCCAGCTCATCATCGACAAGGCGAACGAGGTGCTCAAGGGCGAATTCCCGGAGCTCTCCATCAACCTCTGCGTGCCGGACGAGAAGACGAAGCGCCACGGTCAGGCCGTGGCCGCCGCTTCCCTCCCCAAACTCGGCTAACGCACCCCGTTCATGGCCGATAACCAGGCAGACGCGTGGATATGCCCGGATTGCGGTGAATCCGTGGATTCATCCTCCCTGGGCTTCCTCGCGGATGTCACTTGCCCCAAGTGCGGCAAGGAGGGTCATGCCCACACGCAGCTCGCCAACTACAGGCTGGAGAGCATCCTCGGCATCGGCGGCATGAGCGTGGTCATGCGCGCGTACGACCCCGCGCTCGGCCGCCCCGTGGCCATCAAGCTGCTCAACGACGACTACCGGGACCAGGAGGACCGCATCCGCAAGTTCGAGAGCGAATGCTCGCTCATGGCCAAGGTGCGGCATGAGAACGTGGTGTCCGTGTACTCCGCCGGCTGGGCGCGCGGCCAGTTCTACATTGCCATGGAGCTGGTGGACGGCGAGAACCTGGAGTTCATCATCGACCGCCGCAAATTCCTGCTGCCCAACCAGGCGGTGGAAATCATCCGTCAGGTCGCGCTCGGCCTCAAGGCCGCGCACGAAGCCGGCCTGCTTCACCGCGATGTCAAGCCCGGCAACGTCATCATCACCAAGAACAAGCAGGCCAAGGTGCTGGATTTCGGCCTCTCCATGGAAAACCACCAGGACGAGGAGGACAAGGAGGAAATCATCTGGGCCACCCCGTTCTATGTGCCGCCGGAGACCCTGCGCCGCGAGCGCGAGGACGTGCGCAGCGATATCTACGCGCTGGGCATGACCCTGCGCAACCTGCTCACGGGCGAGGACAAGCTGCACGGCGAATTCCACTCTGTCAGCTCGCTTCTGGAGCTTAAGGAGACATACCCCTCCATGCGCAGCACCTACCCGCACCTGGATGTGGAGCTGTGCGACTTTGTGGATCGCATGTCCGCCTTCAAGCCGGACGACCGCCCCGGCGACTACAACGAAGTGCTTGCCGAGCTGGCGGAGGTGGCGGAACACCTCTCCAAGGTGGGGCAGCGCCGCGCCACGCGCATGTGGCTCGCAGAGAAGAGGCGGGAAATGATGATACTCGGCGGTGCCGCCGTCCTGGGCATCATCCTGGCCACCACCGTGGTGTGCTCCACCACCGTGCAGGTGGTGCAGCGCTACATCAACGTTCCCGCAGAGTGCAGCGTGCAGGATTGGCAGGATATCACCAAGGCGGAGAACACCCTCCTTTCCGCCAAGTGGAAGGAGGCCGCCAAACAGTATGCCGCGCTCGCGGAACGCGCACAGGATCCCGCCGTGGGTGCCCGCGCCGGGCTTATGGGAGCCGCCCTGCTCACCATGCAGTCGGAATCCGCGGAGGGGGCCGCCAAATGCATTGCTTGCGCAGGCCGCCACCTGGATGCCGCCAAGGCGGACAAGCTCCTGGCCCAGGGCAACTGGCAGGAGATGGAGCAGGTCCTGCAGATGGTCAAGGCAGAGGAGATTCCGGATGCGGAGGCCATCGGTGGGTTGGGCCAGCCCATGCTGCGCACCGTTGCCTATCTGCTGACCGCCTCCCGCGCCATGGATATGGGACTCACGGATGAGGCCCAGGACCTGGCGGAAAAAGCCGCCTCCCTGGCAGAGAACAGCAGCGGCAGCCTGAGGGAGATGTCTACCATCCTCAACCGCTACAAGCTGGATATTGCCCACCGCGCCGTCCCCATGCTGCGCGAGCGCCTGCAGCGCGTGCTGGCCGGCGGCAAGCTGGATGAGGCCCGGCAGTGCATGCAGCGCCTTTCCAAGATGGAGCTCACTTCCGGCGAGAAGGCCGAGCTTGAGGTCCAGCAGGAGCTCGCCATGGTGGCGCGCGCCGCTTTCGATGCCTTCCGCAAGCACGGGGAGGACCCCGAATTGGCCGTTTCCGACCCGCTCTCCTTCCACGATGCCGCCCGCAAGGTGAAGAAGGATCCCACCTTTGCCAACGAAATGACCTGCCTGGCCCACATGCTGCACGGCGAGTACTCCAAGGCCTTCACCGTGAATCCATACAGGAACAACGTGGGCTCCCAAAAGCCCTTTGCCGTGCTCATGCGCTCATGGAGGCAGAAGCTTGAGCAGCCATAGTTTTTCCGGTGTCTTTGAATAAAAGCCGCCGCGCCGCGCGCCTCGTTACGGAGGCTGCCTGCGCATCCTCCCCACAAGAAAAGCAATCATCATGAAAACCACATGCATCTCCCTGCTGGCCCTGCTGCCGGCAGTCTCCATTGCCGCCCCGCTGCCCGCAGGCGTCCCCGTCTACGGGGCATCCGTAGCCGCCCCCGCCGCACCCGCTGCGGTTCAGCAGCCCGTGCAGCAGCCCGTCACCCTTTCCGCACCCGCCGCGGCTGCGGAAGCCTCCCCCATCATGGAAACCGCCGTGCCCGCTCCGGATGCCATGAACGTACCCTACACGGAGAGCGGCGTAGCCTTCCATGATGTGCAGCGCTTCGGCTTCTCCATGCACATGTTTTACGGCTTCAACGGCTCCCCGAGCAATGAGTTCGCCTCGGATGTCTTCGGTGTGGCCCTGCAGGGCGCGTGGTTCTTCACCCCGCACCAGGCACTCACCTTCGATATCACCTACGCCGGCGGCTCCGACCGCATCCGCCTGGCAGCCATGGACGACCAGCAGCACCAGTGGATGGAGCACTACCGCTTCTACCGCAGCCGCCTCTCCTTTATGCCGGGCTATGAGGTCCGCGTGCCGCTCAATCCCGGCCACAGCGTCTATTTCTACGCCGGGGCCAAGGCCGGCCTGGACATCTCCATGCTTCACGTCTCCGACAACGACCACTATTACTACCACCACGGGTACTACTACGAGGACATGCGCACCAAGGCCACGGCGGGCTTTGCCTACGCCGGAACCGTTGGCTTCTCCTTCCGCTTCAGCCGCACCGGGTATGTGGATGTTGCCTACCAGTATTTCGGCAGCACCGCAGAGCCGGATGTCTCCTACAGCTCCCGCCACCACTATGCCCGCACCAAGCTGCAGGCCCGTTCCATGCGCTGGCATGAGGTGCACCTCGGCGTGGGTACTCGCTTCTGAAGCCCGTAACGCATGCGTATGATTTCCCTGCGTTCCGCATCGCTCCTGCTCTGCCTTTCCGCCTGCGCGGCGGCAGCGCAGGACGCGGCGCAGGCTCCCGTGCCCACCAGCGCTTTCTTTCCGTTCTTCCGCAAGGGCATCACCTTTGAAAAGCCGGAGTTCAAGAACGACATCTCCGCGCGCTTCGTGTACGCGTTCAGCGCAGCTCCCTCCAGCGAGTTTGCGCTGGATGTCATCGGCGGGGAGTTCCGGTACGCACGCCAGGTCTCAAAAATACACGCCTTCACCGCATCCGTGGGATACGCCTTGAGCGCCACGGATGCCCACTATGCCACCATGCGGCAGGGCGGGGAGGAATGGCGGGAGCGCTACCGTTTCACGCGCTCTCGCGCCAACCTCCTGCTCGGCTACCGCTGCACCCTGCCGCTCGTTGAGCGTGTTTCCTTCTTTGCAGAAGCCGCCGCCGGTGTGGATATCTCCGCCTTCGCTGTCAACAACAAGGGGAACCGGGAGGAAAGCAGCCATCCCGTCATCGGCAGCTTCTATAAGGAAGAGGACAACACTCACCGCAGCCTGGGCCTTGCCTATGCCGGCAGTGCCGGGTTCTCCTTCACCCTCCACCCCCAGATTACCCTGGACGTAGGCTACCGCTACTACGGCAGCACCACGGAACCCCACATCCGCTGCCGCTCCTGTGATACGGATGCCTCCACCAAACTGAGCGGCCGCTCCATGCGCTGGCATGAAATTTTCGCCGGTGCCACCTTCCGGTTCTGACCGCCTCCCATGATGCGCGCCTCCCGCCGTGCACATGTGCCCCAAAGAATCATAAGCTATCAATCGGCCCATCCCTGGTTGCCGGAATATGGAAAGCGGGTTACAAGTTATGATATATGTAGTCTGCGGCCGATAGAATGGGATAATCAGGTTCGCCCGGTACGGCTCGCTGCATTACGCGAACGCCCTGATTTAATTCTCCGTCGTTGGTGATCTCCAAGTACGTACGCTCCCAATCATTGGTATTATCGCCAGCATCCACTCTTCATTCCCAAGATTCGTTCGAGTCGCCCCTTTTCGTTATAATCGCAATTTGATTGCCGCTCAATACTTATTCCTCTGCGCCCGCCTGTCGGCAAAAAACAGGCGCGCACTTGTGGTGCGCGCCTGGAAGAGCTTGTGTGGAGAATACTATGCCTCAGGGGCCGGGGCTTCCTCTACCGGGGCTGGCTCCTTTTCCTCTGCGGGAGCGGGTGCCGCTTCTGCCGGGGCAGGGGGCTCCTGCGCAGCTTCAGGCTTCTTCTTGCCCGTTTTCTTGGCGGGCTTGGCCTTCTCCTCCGGTTTCTTGTCCGCGGCGGGCTTTTTCTGCTGCGGGCGCTTGCGGGGCTTGCCCTTGGCGGGCTTGGTGGTGGGCTGGGGTGCGGCCTCTCCCTTGGGGAACCACACGGCGTTGTCGCTGGTGACCACAATGTAGCCCTGCTCCAGCAGCCAAATCATGTCCGACACGTAAGGAGCATGGGCATCGTGCGCGGCCTGGCGGGAGGCATCGTCCGTACCGACGGGCACGCCGGAAAGCTCGGCGAACATCTCATCCGCCTTCTTGCCGGAATTCTCCTTGCTCCAGTTCACGATGGCGGTCATGCGGTCTGCCAGCACGGTACCCTCCGGGATGACCTTGATGCGGCTGGGACCGGTGAAGTGGTTGTCGTGCCACTTGAAGATGGGCACGTGGTGGCGTGCCAGGCCGTGGCAGAGGTTCGGGATGAGCATCTGCGGGTTCTGGTGGAACTTGCCGGACTGGATGGAGACGTGTGCGGCAAGCCCGGAGCTGAGCCTGCGGCGCTCCGTGGCGGCATTGACGAACACCTTGTCCACCACCTCGTACACCTCTGCGTAGTGGTGCTCGCGGAAATCGGCCTCCACGGCCTGGGCATCCGCCAGCTCCAGCTCCTGCGCGCCTTCGCGGGTGGGAATCCACACATTCTTGCGGGATGCGGATTCCAGCCAGGCGGCCACCGCCTCCTCTGATTTGTCGAGCGTGATCTTGTTGCGGTAGACATCCAGCGGCATGGAGCTGTACTTGGTGCGGTAGAGCTGCATCATGGCGGCTTGGTAGCCGTGCCAGTTGACCGGGCCGATGATTTCCCCGTTGATGCTGGCGATGGCGGTGAAAGTGCCCTTGGGGGCCTCCGCTTCCACCTGTTTCACGGTGTAGAGCTCCGCAAACCAGGGCGCGTTCCAAAGGTAGTCGGCGGCCTCCTGCTCCGTGAGCCAGCAGGCTCCGTCTCCCTTGGTGGAGTGGATGAGCTTGGGGCCGTTCTCCAGCTTCATGAACACCAAATCGTAGCGGGAGCGGTCGGCCATCACCACGCGCGCCAAATCCAGCAGGGACAGGGTGCGCTTCTGCTTTTGGATTTCGGAGGCAAAGATTTCCAGGATGCTGTTGGCCGGGCGCAGTTCCACGCGGAAGCCCTCTGCAGGCTTCGGCAGTTCGCGCGGCGGGCGGTTCTCCCTGCCGTCGCGGCGCGGCGGGCGTCCGGCCTCGCGGTCGCGTGGGGGGCGCGGCCCGCGGCGGTCTGCAAACGCGGGTCTGGGTGAGCGGCGTTCACCGTCCTCGCGGTTGTCGCGGCGCATGGGCCGGCGTTCGCGCGGTTCTCGGAATCCGGAGAAGTCTGTCTGCCGGTTTGCTTCATCGTGCACCCAGGAGGGACCGAACTGAAAATCAGCCAAATCCGACAGGTTGACTGGGCTTGCGGCGCTTTCGTTTTTCTCTTTCTTGGCCATGTGAGAGGAAATGTCAGCCCGCAATCTATCACATTTCCCGCGCCTTTGCAACCACAATTTTCAGTATTGGTGGGGAATGCGCGCGTGCCGGAGGAACATGTGCGCGCAACATGTGCCCGCCGGCGGGCACATGCTGCGCCGGGGCAGGGGACGCTTGCCTGCGGCGGGTTGCCGGCGTATGGTGCAGCCCGTTCGGCGGTTCTTGGCCGCCGGGCATTCAATGTCATGAGTACGGAAACAGAAAGACAGACATGGCTGGCCGGATTGCTCCGCGGATGGGGCGTGAAGGAGGTGTGGGCCAAGGTGTTGGCAGGTGCCCTGCTGGGTATCCTGGGGGCCTTGGGTGTTCTCGGGAACACCTCCTGCAGCTCGGATTCCGCGGTCAAGGCGGCACGCCTGCATGAGCTCTACCACACGCTCAGCGGCCAGCCCTGCATCCTGGTTACCACGCAGAAGTAGAATTCTGCTGCAGGATGGCGCGCACCCGCGGTTTTCTCCCTTCCCGCGGGTGCGCGTTTCTTTTTGGCTCACTCGCGGCCGATACGGCGGCGGATATCGCGGCAGAGCTCCTGTCAGAGCGTTACGGCCTGCCGGAATATAGAATTTGCACGGTCCGTGTTTTGTGGTAGGATAGCGGGAGATGGAGGAAGACGAACAGCCTGCGCCGGATGTTCTGTGCATCCGCTTCCTGGAATTCATGGAGGCGGAGAGGAACGCATCCCCGCGCACCGTGGAGGCGTACAGGCGCTCGCTCGTGCAGTTCCGCGCGTGGATGGGGCCGCGCTTCACGGAATGGCACGACTGCGCCACTGCGGATTTCCGCACCTGGCTGTATGATGCGCTCAACCAGGAGCTCAAGCCCGCCACCATTCGCCTGCGCTTTGCCGCCCTGCGCTCCTTCTACATCTACCTCATGCGGCGGGAGGGCCTGCAGGCCAACCCGCTGGAGAGCGTGGCCCTGCCCAAGGCCTCCCACAGCCTGCCCGTGCATCTCAACCTCCACCAGATGGAGCAGCTCCTCTCCCTCCCCCTTCATACCCCTCCGGACAAGAAGAGCCCGCCCTGGCTCCCCTACCGCGATGCTGCCATTTTGGAGCTTTTCTACTCCTGCGGCATGCGCCTCAGCGAGCTCGTGAGCCTCAACGCGGATGCCCTGCGGGACGACGAGGACTGCGTGCGCGTGCTCGGCAAGGGACGCAAGGTGCGCATCATACCCGTGGGCGACTACGCGCGCGAAGCCATTGCCAAGTACCGGGAGATGGCGGGGGTGGAGCAGGGCGGCCCGCTTTTCCTGAGCCGCCTGCGCCGCCGCATGACCGGCCGCAGCATCCAGCTCATGCTCGACAAGTACCTGCGCTGCTCCGATATTCCCTTCCACATCTCCCCGCACAAATTGCGCCACACCTTTGCCACCCACATGCTGGATGCCGGGGCGGACCTCCGCTCCGTGCAGGAGCTGCTGGGCCACGCCTCCCTCTCCACCACCCAAATCTACACCCACGTCACCAAATCACGCCTGAAGGAGGCCTACCTCAAGGCCCACCCCCGCGCGGATTGGACCCAGGGGGAGGATGAATGATTTTTTGCGCTTTTTTTTGCGCGCAACGCCGCTTTGGGCTTGCCTTTCGGGGGCTTCGGGCGTAAACTTTCCGCCAGCGGCGCATGGTGTGCTGTAAGACGCATTCAAACCCCTGAAGAAGGCGCATGATTCGTATTTACACACAGTCGGATGAAGGCATCAATCGCTCTGCGGGCCTGGAGGAACAGGAAGCCCGCCGCGGCGATATTTTTTGGATTGACCTGCTGACCCCCACCGCAGAGGAGCTCAAGTACGCAGAGGACATTTGCGCCATCGAGATGCCCACCAAGGATGAGCAGCGAGAAATTGAGGCAACCTCCCGTCTCTACTGCGAGGACGGCGGCCGTTTCATGACCACCTCCGTGCTCTCCCGCGTGGAGACGGACGACCCCATCATCGCGGAAATCACCTTCATCATCAAAGACCGCGTGCTGGTGACCGTGCGCCACACGGATTCCTACTCCTTCCGCGTGTTCTCCCACCAGCTGCTGCGCACCCGCTCCACCAACCGGGATCTGGTCTTTGTGGGGCTGCTGGAAACCATCGTGGACCGCCAGGCAGACGTGCTGGAGCGTTTCGGCACGGACCTGGATGCCATCTCCAAGAAGATTTTCGGCTCCCGCCACGCCCGCCGCAAGGGCGACGAGGAGGACCCCGACACGGACGACCTGAGAGACGCCCTGGAGGAGCTGGGCCGCGTGGGTGACCTCATCACCCGCCAGCGTGATGCCCTGGTGAACCTGCTGCGCCTCATCACCTACGCCGGGAACGAGGATTCCTGCATGGGCACGCACGACAGCCTGTACGTGCCGCTGCGCCCGGTATCCAGGGACGTGAACTCCCTCTCGGAATACGCCTCCTTCCTCTCCAACAAGGTGAACTTCATGCTGGATGCCGTGCTCGGGCTCATCAACATTGAGCAGAACGACATCTTCAAGGTGTTCACCATCATGAGCGTGGTGTTCCTGCCGCCCACGCTCATTGCAAGCATCTTCGGCATGAACTTCGACCACATGCCCTTCCTGCACACCACCTGGGGCTTCTGGCTCTCCATAGCACTCATGCTGGTGGCGGCGGGGCTGCCGCTGCTCTTCTTCAAACTCAAGAGATACATCTGACGAACCACCATGATCAAGAAGCGTAACATCAACCACCTGCAAGAGGAAATCTCCAAGGCGGATATCCTGATAGAGGCCCTGCCGTACATGCAGGCCTACCGTGACAAGACGGTGCTCATCAAGTTCGGCGGCTCCGCCATGGACGACCCTGAGCTGGTGAAATCGCTCATGCGCGACATTGTGGTCATGGAGGCCATGGGGCTCAACCCCGTGGTGGTGCACGGCGGCGGCAAGGCCATCACCAAGGCCATGGCGGAAGCCGGGCTGGAGGCCAAATTCATCAACGGCCTGCGCGTTACCACCAAGGAGGCCATCGATATTGTGGAGAGCACGCTCAGCGCCCACATCAACCCGGATCTCGTGGATATGATGCGCGCCGCAGGCGGCAAGGCCGTGGGCATTCCCGGCACCAATGTTTTCGTGGGAGAGAAAATCCGCGAGTACGATGCGGACGGCAATCCCCTGGATATCGGCATGGTGGGCCATGTCATCAGCTGCCTGCTGTCCCGCGTGGAGGAGGCGCTCTCCCTGCAGCTCACCCCCGTGATTTCCCCGCTCGCCCGCGAGCTCGGCACCAACCAGTCCCTCAACGTGAACGCAGATTTGGCCGCCGCCGCCCTGGCGCGCGAGCTCAAGCCCGTGAAGCTCATCTTCATCTCCGATGTTCCCGGCCTCATGGGCGACCCCTCGGACCCCTCCACGCTCATCCAGAGTGTCAACCGCAAGGAAGCGCTCCAGCTCATGGAGGAGGGCGTGATTTCCGGCGGCATGATACCCAAGGTGAAGAGCGCGGTGGACGCCCTGAACGCGGGCGTGCGCAAGGTGCACTTCATTGACGGCCGCGTGCCGCACACCCTCCTGCTGGAAATCTTCACTCCGGAAGGCATCGGCACGGAGATTGTCCGCGAGCAGCGCTGAAGCCCCATTCCCAGCCCGCCATGGAAACGCCCTCCTGTATCGGCATCCTTGCCGCCAACCGCACCTCGGAGTGCGTGCAGGCCCTGCAGATTTTCGAGGAGGAGTGCGCCAGCCACGGTATCCAGGCTTACGAAATAGGCCCGCACACGGCGGGGGATTCCTCGCTTGCCGCGCCGGATATGCTGCTCAGCTTCGGTGGTGACGGCGGTATGCTCAACGCCGTGCCCCAGGCCGTGGAGCGCGGTATCATCCTCGGCGGTGTCAACCTGGGCCACCTGGGCTTTCTCACCGCCTGCAGCCGGCACGATGTGGCCCTGCTGGCAGAGGCCCTGGCGGAAGGTGCCTTCCGCGTGGAGGAACGCACTATGCTGCAGGTGGTGCACACCGGTATGGGCCGCCCGGAAACAGAGCCGCATGTGCACCTGGCCCTCAACGAGGTGGCTCTCATGCGCGCCCAGACCGGCAAGATGATTGACGTGGACCTGGAGGTGGACGGGGAGCTGCTCAACCGCTACCATTCGGACGGCGTGCTGGTGGCCACCCCCACGGGTTCCACCGCCTACTCCCTTTCCGCGGGCGGGCCGTTGGTCACACCCGCCGCAAACGTGCTCTGCATCACCCCCATCTGCCCGCACAGCCTCACCATCCGCACGGTTGTGCTGCCGGACAACGTGGTGATCACCATGCACCCCCGTGAGCGCAGAGGCCGCGCCGGCGAGTCCACCATCTTTTCCATGGACGGACGCCGCACCCACAGCATTGCCACCAACGACACCCTGGAAATCCGCAAGGCGGAGAAGCCCCTGCGCCTCCTGGGCATGTTGGAAGGCTCCTTTGCCGCCCGTCTCCGCGCCAAGCTCGGCTGGTAAAAAGCGAACGGGCCACGGCATTGCGCCGCGGCCCGCCGGTTGTTGAACTTGTTTTGGCGGTTACGCCTCCGGGTATTTCTCGGA
>JAZUGI010000094.1:0-3073 GCA_045641125.1 Akkermansia sp. | reverse complement strand
TCGTCGCGCCTCAGCGTGACGAACGGCGGGGTGGCTCCGCTATCCCATTGCACGTCTCGGCGCCTTCGCCACGCGCCTTGCGTTTTATCCTCCCCACCACACGAATTCGTCGTTTTCCAAAAATCTTTGGGACACATGTGCATTTGTTTGTTGACCCGCGGGCACCTTCTGCTATAATCACCCTTGCGGGGTGCCTTAAACAACCAGGCATCCCACCATAAAAGTGGACGATGACATCATCTGCAGCGAAAAAATCATAGCCGACCGCAAGACGTTCTACATAGACCTCAAGAGCAACGCTCGCGGCCGCGTGGTGCGCATTACAGAAAAGGTCAGCTCCAACCGCGACCGCATCATGGTACCCGCTGAGATACTGGATGACTTTATCGCGGCCCTGGAGGACATTCGCAAGGCGAACGCCGAACAGTCCTGAGCCGTTTCTGCGGTTGCGGATTTTTCATCGGCGTGGGGAAAATTTGCCCTGCGTTCGCGTTTTTTTTCGGCTTTTTGAGATATTTCTTCAAAGTTGACGCATAAATATCTCGACAAACGCTCCTTGTGCGTGTAGAATCGCGCGGTCACGGTGCGTGTACACGCTCGCACGCGCGACTTGTCAGTAAACACAACATCGCGAATACGTCATGAGGAGAATCAAAGTACTAGAATTGGGTTGGGAGTTCCCGCCACTGATCAACGGCGGGCTTGGTGTTGCCTGCATGGGCATCTCCAAGGCGCTTGCCAAGAAAGTGGACCTTTCCGTCATTGTGCCCAAGGCAGACCCCTCCGCCGTGTACGACGGCTTCAGCCTCACCGGTATCAACACACTGCAGTACGCTGAGGTGGAAACCGTCTCCCAGGGCTATTCCTACAACAGCTTCTCCCTGGTCAGCAAGGCTCCCGTCAACCTGGACCCCTACGCCCATGTGGAGGGCACGCCCGGTACCGTGGTCTTCACCAAGGAGGGCAAGATGCTCTTCGCCCATGTCAGCCGCGCTGATTTGGACCTCTTCACCGGCAAGGAGGACCTCTACGCCGGTGATTTGGCCCGCAAGGTCATTGAATTCTCCAAAATCTGCGCCGTGCTCGCCCGCCAGTACGACTTTGACGTGGTGCACGCGCACGACTGGATGACCTACCTGGCCGGTGTGGAGGTGAAGAAGGCCACGGGCAAGCCCCTGGTGGTGCACCTGCACGCTTCCCAGTTCGACCGCGCCGGCGCAGACGCCCGCGGCTGGATCTATGATATCGAGAAGTACGGCATGGAACAGGCGGATGCGGTCATCCCCGTCTCCAAGTACACCGGTACCGTGGCTGCCGGACACTACGGCATCAACCCCGCCAAGATTTTCCCCGTGCACAACGGCGCAGACCCCGTCAAGGTCTTCCACAGCAAGAAGAAGTTCCCGGAGAAGCTCGTGCTCTTCCTGGGGCGCCTCACCGCCCAGAAGGGGCCGGAGTTCTTCCTGCAGATTGCAGCCAAGGTGCTGGAGCAGACGGACGATGTGCGTTTCGTGATGGCCGGCACGGGTGAGAAGCTCCGCCAGCTCATCGAGACCGGAGCCTTCCACGGCGTGGGCGACAAGTTCCACTTCACCGGCTTCCTGAACAAGCAGAAGGTGAACGAGCTGCTCTCCATGACGGATGTGTACTGCATGCCCTCCGTCTCAGAACCCTTCGGCCTTTCCGCCCTGGAAGCCGCCCAGTTCAACATCCCCGCCGTCATCTCCAAGCAGAGCGGCGTGGCAGAGGTGATGAAGGGCGCTCTCAAGGCCGATTTCTGGGATGTCAACATGATGGCCAAGCACATCATCGACCTCACCACCGATGAGGAGCTCTACAAGAAGGTGGCCGCGGAAAGCGCACAGGATATCCTCAACTCCAGCTGGGAGACCGCCGCGGACAAGATGATCCGCGTCTATCACCACGTCCTTGGATGGTAAACCTACAACCCCTACTCACAGCATGAACATTTCCCTCACATTCCACGCGCATCAGCCCAACCGCCTGATCCCCTACGACTTCTTCAAGATCGGCGAGCACGCCTTCTATGAGGACGACAACCTGAACGGCCGCGTGCTTTCCGCCGTGGCGGAGCGCTGCTACCTGCCGGCAAACCGCCTCATGAAGCAGCTCATCGAGCTCTCCGACGGCAAGTTCAAGCTCTCCCTCGCCATTTCCGGCGTTATCCTGGAGCAGGCCAAGTACCACCGCCCGGATCTCATCACCTCCTTCCAGGAGCTGGCGGAAACCGGCTGCGTGGAGTTCCTGGCCATGCCCTACTACGCCTCCCTGGCTTCCCTCTACTCCCCGGACGAATTCGCCCAGCAGGTCAACGAGCACATGGATCTCATGCAGGAGCTCTTCGGCCAGAAACCCACCGTGCTCTGGAACACCGGCATGCTCTACTCCAACGCCATTGCCGCGCAGGCATACGATATGGGCTTCAAGGGCATCATGGCAGACGGCAACAGCCGCATGATGAGCAACCGCCACGTCAACGACCTGCAGTGCGCTCCCCTCATCGCCAAAACCAAGACCCTCGTCCGCAACCGCCACCTCTCCAACGACCTGGCGCACCGCCGCGTGGACCCCTCCTGGAGCGAATACCCGCTCTCCCCGTACACCTTCGCCAACTGGCTCACCGAGCAGGAAGGACAGGTGGTCAACCTCTCCATGGACTACGAGACCCTCGGCGAGCGCCAGACGGATGCCACCGGCGTGTTCGAGTTCTGGCGCACCATGATTATGGCGGTGCTGTTCAACGGAGACTCCTTCACCACGCCCGGCAAGGCCGTGAAGCGCTTCCGCTCCACCGGCACGCTTGATTGCCCCAACCCCACTTCCTGCACCACCTTCGGCACCACCACCCAGTGGAACGGAAACGTCATGCAGCAGGAGGCCATCAAGAAGATCTACGACCTGGAGTCCGCCGTCAAGGCCAGCCAGGACCTCGATATGATCCACGTGTGGCGCAAGCTCCAGGGCGCGGACCACTTCCACTACATGGAGAACACCAACGGCTTCACCCCCTACCCCTCCCCGCCTGATGGGGACATCTACTACATGCACGCAC
>JAZUGI010000093.1:0-7637 GCA_045641125.1 Akkermansia sp. | reverse complement strand
ACAACTTGCTTGTCTTCCTAAGACCGCTTGGCCTCCGACTTCGAGCGGCGACTGGTCCACCACCACGGCGCGCGCGAGGTCCTGCGCGCCTGCAAGCTTGCCGGCCTTGAACGCGGGCAGCAGGCACTCGTGCACAAGGGTGCTCTTGCCGCTGCCGCCGGGGCCGGAGAGGCAGGTGAACGCGCCGAGCGGGAAGCGGAATTCGATATCCTTGAGGTTGCGCTCACGGGCATGGGAGAGCGTGGCCCAGCGGCAGGCATCGATGTCGCGCGGCTCCGCCTCCGGCATTCGCTTGCGGCCGGAGAGCCACTCCCCCGTGGGGGATTGGCGGTTTTGCAGGAAATCACGGTAGGTTCCCTGCGCCATGATTTGGCCGCCGTCGGCACCCGCGCCGGGGCCCATTTCCACCAGCCAGTCCGCCGCTTGCAGCAACTGGGGATCGTGCTCCACCACCAGGATGGTGTTGCCCTTGTCCCGCAGCTGTTTCAGGGCGGTGACAAGGAGGTCCGTCTCCTGCGGGTGGAGGCCGATGGTGGGTTCATCCAGAATGTAGAGCACGCCGGAGAGGCCGCCGCCGATTTGCCCGGCCAGGCGGGCGCGCTGGAGCTCGCCGCCGGAGAGCGTGTTGGCGGCGCGGGAGAGGCTCAGGTAGCCGAGCCCGAGCTGCATGAGGCAGTTCAGGCGGTTGCGGAGCTCACCGCAGGCGGTTTGCAGGGAATCCCGGTACGCGGCGGGGATGGAGAGTTCATCCAGCATGCGGAGGTTCTGCTCCACGGTGAGGTTGCAGAAGGCGCCGAGGTTGCACTCTGTGCCGCCGAAATCCAGCGTGACGGCGAGGGCGGCGGGGTTGAGGCGCATGCCACGGCAGGCGGGGCAGAGAGAGGGCTCGCCTCCCCTGCCCTCCACGGTGCCGAGCCCCTGGCATTCCGGGCACGCGCCGTGCGGTGAGAAGTGGGAGAAGAGCCCGGGTGTCAAATCCGGCAGGGTGAACCCGGTGGATTCGTTGCGGAAACGCGTGTGGTAGCTCAGCTCGCGCGGCTCCGCATCCGGCTCCTGCACCAGGGCGCGCAATTCGTCCTCGCAGATGCGCAGGGCCGCCTGCACGGAATCCGCCAGGCGGGATTCCACGCCCGCGCGGCGCACAATGCGGTCCACCACCAGCTCGCACACCTGGCCGGGCTTGGGCGGGGCTGTCTCCAGCTCCTCCAAATCCAGGATGTTCCCGGCCACGCGCACACGCAGGTAGCCGAGCTTGCGCAGCATGAGGATATCGGACTCCGGGTCCTGCCCGAAGGATGCGGCGAGCGGGGCGAGCAGGGTGATGCGCGTGCCCTCCGGCAGCTGCTCCAGCCGCGTGGATATCTCCTCCGGGCTGAGCCGCGTGAGCACCTCGCCCGTGGCGGGGTCGTGCGGCGTGCCGATGGCCGCGTACAGGATGCGCAGGTAGTCCAGCGCCTCCGTGAGGGAGCCCAGCACCGCGCGGGAACGCCCGGCGGGCAGGTTCTGCTCCAGGCAGAGCGCGGGCGGCAGGCCCTCTATGGCCTCCACGCGCGGCTTCTCCGGCCGTGCCAGCAATCGCCGAGCCCCGGGCGAGAGGCAATCCAGGAAACGGCGGCGGGATTCCGCAAACAGGGTGTCGTACGCCAGTGTGCTCTTGCCGGATCCGCTGGGCCCCATGAGGGCAATCAGCTTGCCGCCCGGCAGCGTGAGATTGATGTGGCGCAGGGTGTTCTGGCTCGCTCCTGTGATGCGGATGTCCATGGCGGCGTAGCGGGGAATGGGCGGGCAGCGCCCGGACTAGCGCAAATTCTCGCGGTTGTAGACCGCGCCTGGCTCCATCACCACATCTGCGGCGAAAATGAGCCCGTTGACCTCACCCGTGCCGTAGATTTTCACCACGCCGCCGGAGCGCAGCACGCCGGTGAGCTTGCCGTAGATGTTGGCGGCATCCACCTGGGCGTTCTTGGTGATGACCACCTCCGTACCCTTGGAAACCACCAGGCGGCCCGCCCGCAGGTTGTCTATCTGCACGGATTCGTTCACCACGAGCGCGCGGGTGCAGCGGAAGGAGCCGGATACGTGGCCGTCTATCTCCATGTTGCGGCATACCACGGACAGGCGGGAAAGGGTTGTTTCAGAAGGCACGGTCACATCACCGAGCGTGCGGATGGTGAGCTGTTCCGAGCCGGGGCGGATTTCCACATCCGCCATGTTCAAGTGGGCCTGGCAGTGCTGGCAGTGGGCGGAAAGCGCAGCCGCCGGCACCTGGGAGACCTTGCCGCATTCGTAGCACACCACCTCCCGCATCGGGATGTGCGATTCCTTACCTGATGAATGAAACGAGGTGAGCGCGACGCGGCGGTCGCGCTCACCTTCGGGTAACAGCCCGGACACCGAGGAAACGACGAGCGGTTCTGGACGGAATTCGAGCATGTTTCACAGGGGCCGTGCAAGACTTAGCCGAGCAGGTTCGGCGTCTTGGAGGCCACGGGAGAGGGAGCAGGCTTGGGCTTGGCGGCTGCGGGCATGCTGGCGGGTGCGCCAATGCGGCAGTGGCCCACCAGGATGGCTCCCTCCTGGATGGAAATCTTGTTGGCGGAAATGTCACCGATAACCTCGGCGGTGGCGGCAAGCTCCACGCGGTCCGTCACCTCGATATCGCCATGCACGCGGCCGTGCACGATGACGCTCTTGGTCTGAACGGTGCTCTTCTCCTTGTCGGCAGACTTGATGAAGGCGTTGCCGCCCACGGTCAGCACGCCGTCGGACTCGATGCGGCCCTCCACGGAACCGTCCACCAGCAGGTCGTCCGTGAAGCGCAGGATACCCACCACTTCCACGTCCTGGTTGAGCACGTTGCGGCTGGCAGCCGTGGTGAGCGTGGAGGAGGTGTGAATCTCATCGAACGGGGAGGAGGAGGGAGCGGAATCGCCGGTATCCTTCTTGGATGAGAAGGGGGAAGAGGAAGGTGTGTCGTCAGACTTGGTAGCCCAGTCCTCGGGCACATCGCTGAACGGGGAGCCGGAGAACTTGTCGTCGTCTTGCTTGGGATACTTGAACATGATGTGATAAGGAATTGCGAGTTGCTGGTGCACCACGGGGGCGCTGCGCTTATCTTACCCTTGCCGCCCTGGTTTGTCCACAGGAAAAATGAGGAAACGCGATTTTTCCGTATCATACGCGCGCGGGAAAAGCCGGGGCCATGCACACGCATGCGTGCGGACGCAGAAAAACGCGCTGAAAGGTTGCATTTGCCGGGCAAGCTGCTATAATGTGCGGGCAAATTCCGCAAGAGATGGCCAAATTGAAAATCAAGAGCGCGCCGCCGGTGGTGGCACCTGTAAAGGAAACCTCCAAGGGCACGGAGTGGTTGTACTATGTGGTACCGCCGCTGCTGATTATCGGCGTGTTTGTCTATTGCAGCAAGCGGGCTCACAGAACCCCGGCACCGGCCCAGCCGGCGGTGGCCGTTGCCCCGGCGCAACCCGCGCAGGAGCAGCCCGTTGCAGTGGAGGAGGAACCGGCGCCAGACGAGCAGCCCGCAGCCGATGAAGCCGTTGCCCCCGGAGATGGCGCGGCGGCAGAAGAGCCCGCTGAAACAACCGGGCAGGTTGAACCCGATGCGGACGAAGATTTTGCCGGGGAGGACGACTCCCCCGCCGAGCAAGACCAAGAAGAACAAGTTCCTGAAGAACAACCCCCTGACGAAGAATGAACCCAGGTTCACCCATCACCATGACGGACGGGCACCTTTGCGTGCCGGATTTCCCCCTTATCCCCCATATCATCGGCGACGGCTCCGGGCCGGACATCTGGGCGGCATCACAGCGCGTGATTGACGCAGCCGTGGCCGCCGCCTACGGCGAGAAGCGCGCCCTGGTCTGGCAAGAGGTGCTGGCCGGGCAGAAGGCGTTCGACACCACGGGCGAATGGCTCCCGGAAGCCACCATGCAGGCTTTCCGCGATTTGCTGGTGGGCATCAAGGGCCCGCTCACCACGCCGGTGGGCGGCGGCATCCGCTCGCTGAACGTGGCGCTGCGCCAGGGGCTGGACCTTTACTGCTGCGTGCGCCCCGTGCGCTATTTCCAGGGTATCGAAACCCCGGTGAAGGCCCCGGAGAAGGTGGATATGGTCATCTTCCGCGAAAACACGGAGGACATCTACGCGGGCATCGAGTTCGCGGAGGGTTCCCCGGAGGCGGCGGACTTCTTCGCCTGGCTTTCCGCCACGCACCCGCAGCGCGCTGCCAAGGTGCGTTTCCCGCACAGCAGCGGCTTCGGCATCAAACCCGTCTCCCGCGAGGGCACGGAGCGTCTCGTGCGCGCCGCCATCGAATACGCCATTGCAGAGAAACGCACGAGCGTGACCCTGGTGCACAAAGGCAACATCATGAAATTCACGGAGGGCGGCTTCCGCGACTGGGGCTATGAGCTCGCACGGCGGGAATTCGGTGCCCAGCCCATAGGAGACGGTCCCTGGTGCCGCCTGCCCAACGGCATTGTGGTGAAAGACTGCATCTGCGATGCCTTCCTGCAGGAAATCCTGCTGCACCCGCATGACCATTCCGTGGTGGCCACCCTCAACCTCAACGGCGACTACTGCTCCGACGCCCTGGCCGCGCAGGTGGGCGGCATCGGCATTGCGCCGGGGGCCAACATCAACTACGCCACCGGGCACGCCGTGTTCGAGGCCACCCACGGCACCGCCCCCAAACTGGCGGGGCTGGACAAGGTGAACCCCTGCTCCTTCCTGCTCTCTGCGGAAATGATGCTGCGCTACATCGGCTGGGGTGAGGCGGCGGACCGCCTGGTGGGAGCCATTGAAAAAGCCGTGGCCGCCAAAACCGTGACCGCCGACCTGGCGGAGATGATACCCGGCAGCACCACGCTGTCCACCTCCGCCTTTGCGGATGCGCTGATTGCCCAGCTCTGAGCCATGCCGGATCCCTCATACGTCCACTCCGTTTTCAGCGCAATCGCCGAGCGCTATGTGACCGCCAACCACGTGCTCTCCCTGGGCACGGATATCCCCTGGCGGCAGCGCGCCCTGCAGATGATAGCGGAGTGGAAACCGGGGAACCTGCTGGATATTGCCACGGGCACGGGGGATCTGGCGCTCGCCATTGAGGACGCCCTGCCGGACACCGAGGTGCTGGGCACGGATTTCTGCCGCGCCATGCTGGATGTGGCGGAGCGCCGCGGCCTGCGCCGCACGCTGGAGGCGGATGCCATGCACCTGCCGCTGGAGGACGCCTCCTTTGATGCGGCCACGGTGGCTTTCGGCCTGCGCAACATGGCAGACTACCCCGCCGCCCTGCGGGAGTTCCGCCGCGTGCTGCGCCCCGGCGGCCACCTGCTGGTGCTGGATTTCAGCATGCCGGAAGGCGTGCTCGCCGCTCCCTACCGCCTGTACCTGCACCACATCCTGCCGCGCCTCGCAGGCTGGGTCACCGGGCACCCGGGAGCATACGCCTACCTGGGCGACAGCATAGAGGCTTTTCCACGCGGCCGCGCCTTCCTGGACCTTCTGCACCAAAACGGCTACGCCCACGCCCGCCACATCCCCCTCTCCCTCGGCATTGCCGCCATCTACACGGCAGAGGCCACCGCGGAATAATCAGGGTTTGGGTTCCGTTTGCAAGGTGATTTTCTCTGCCTGTTGAATGAGTTTGGTGCGGGTGGCGGCATCCTTGCCGATGACGGTGGCACGGACATAGATAATCTCGCCGTCGCCCTTCTCGGAGAAATCCACCTTTCCACCGCGCATGCCCAGGGGCAGCACGCATTCCGCCACCTTGGCCTCATCAGCCTCGCCGAAAAGGTGCCACTCCACCTTCTGCCCCAGCAGGGTGCCGGACTGCGTTTTCTGCTTGGAAGAGGGGATTTCGCGGAACCATATTTCAGGGTGGTCGCCCACCTGCACAGAGAGCTCTTCCCGGGCCTCACCGGGCTTGCCCAGTTTGGTGTAGGTGGCAAAGTGGAAGCCTTCCCCGTCGTTCAAGGTGGAGGTGTAGCCCTCCGGCACGGGCACGGCCAGACGGGTAAGCACCTTCATGTAGCTCACCTGGTGCTCCACGCGCTCTTTCAGGTTGAGCGGCGTTGCTCCGGGCTTGACGCTCTTGAGCCACCCCTTCACCATGGCATGGGTCTTTTCAACATCCTTGGCGGCATCCTTCGCCACCAGAATGGTAAACTTCTGTACCGTGCCATCCGGGTGGCGGTACTCGGCGTAGGCATACGGCGCATGGCGCCCGGGCAGAACCTTGTCTGAGCCCTTGCGGAAAAGCGCATACACCAGGTTGTCTCCCATCTGGTCGATGATAAAGTAGTTGTCCTCTCGGTTGAGGTTGGACATGGCCTTCTTCACGCCCTCCGCGAACTTGTCATCGGCAAGGCATTGTTTCTCCTCCACCTGAACGCAGATGCTGGAGTCGTCCTTCCCCACCATGATGGAGGTCTCCCCGCTATTGTGGTCTGCCTCCATCAGCCCGACGGCGGGGGTGAAATAGTCCGCACCGTCCGGCAGGGTAATGCGCAGGTGGTCGTTGAGCAGTTTCATTTCCCCCGCGCAGGCAACGCCTGCCAGGGCCAGCAGCATGGTGATGGCTTGTGTCTTCATATTACTTGTCATTGTATTTACTGGATGGTCTTGTGTAAAGGGGAATGTTACGTTTCCCTACCCCTTATAAGCAGGAATTTGCCCGAATGGCTGAAAAAATGTCAAAATCCTCAAAAAAAATTGCATGTGCGCTCCAATTGTTCAAAAGGCAGATACGCATCGCGTACCGCCCACAAAGTTCAAAGCAATGACATTTAACAAAAGCAATATTCGAAGGCTTGCAAAATTTCTTCAAAGGTTCAATAGTGTACATATCGCATCACCCCTAAATCCAACCGATGCGCAATTAGAAAAAATAGGCTTCCCATCAAAACCGGGCCATGGTACCACTATACTTCCGTCAGAACTTGGCCCCATATCCAAATTTAACTCCTCAGGAAAAGAAAAGATATTAAAAAACAGGCCCAAAGAGACTGTATACCACGCCTGTATGATAAAGGATTGGCATGGGAACCCCCAACTCGTAAATATACCATATGAGAGATATCCACGCGAAAAAACACCTCCCCCATCGGAAGAAATTTCCATACACGTTGACAATGGGGCAACACGTGTCATTTCATCGGTCATACAAACGGAGAACCATGACAGGTTACACCATATAGCGCGTCTGTTTATAGAATTGTTTGGAGAATTTGAAATCCTTGATGCCTCAAAAAATCCTCTTCTTGATTATATTAACATAAAAAGAGTCAATTGGGAAATACTACCTGCTGGCAGTTTAACATGGAAGCAAATATCGGATTACATCGCCCAGATGAAAGACAAATCTATCAAAGACAATACATTTCAAGGATTCAGACGCGAAACACTTTCAAAAACAAAACCAGATTGCATATACAAGGGCATTGCAGGATTCAATGGATATGTAGCATTCGTATACAAGGCTAAAAATATCGCCATCATGGAGAGTTTCTATTATGGAAACGCCTCCTATGTATTCGATGAGAATTGGAAGGAATACTCAAAATTAACAAAGAAAGAAATTTTAGAAGGGCATCTACATAAAAAGCGTATTG
>JAZUGI010000092.1:0-2518 GCA_045641125.1 Akkermansia sp. | reverse complement strand
GCGGGTGGTCTCCACCAGCTGCTGGGCGGAATCGTAGGCGTAGTCGGTCTGCACGCCGTCCTCGTCCGTTTCAGAAAGGACACCGCAGCACATCCAGGTCTTGGTGGAGAACCTGCCGTTGCCATGCGTGGTGCGGGTGCGGCGGTGCTGCTCATCATACTGGGCGGCAGTGGTGGAAAGCAGCTGCCAATCCGAGCCGTCCCACACGCTTTCCTGCATGAACACCACCGTGTCGTCAGCGGCAATGTACTCCTCCCTCCTTGTGCTCTGCCCGGCCACCAGGACACCCGCCGCCTTGGTGGTGACGGTGTGGAGGTGTACCGCCCCATGGGCTGCGGTGGCGGCGTATTCATGGATGGTCTGCACACCGGAGACATCCGTGACGGACTTGACCCTGCCGGCGGCGTAGGCATACGCGGGCGTGCGGCCATAGGTCTCCACAACGCGCGTGCGCGTCATGCCGTTTGCGGTGGTGTTCACGGTCATGCGGTTGACAGCGGCGGAGTCCTCGTAGGTGCGGGTTTCCGTGCTGACCGTGTTGTTGTGGTAGCTCACCTCGATGGAGGCGGGGCGGCAATCGAAGAAGCGGGCTGTGCTGTAGGTGGTGGTGGTCACCTTCTCACCGCCCCCGGCCCAGGGCTCCGCCTCCAGCACCACGCGCCCGAGCGTGTCGTACTCGTAGCGCGTGTAGCTGCCGTCCGGGCGGTTCACGCGGCTGAGGCGCGCATTCTCATCGTAGTTGTACGAGGTGACCTGGGCGACATCGGAGCCGCGCCCGTCTGTATGGTGCAAGCGGCAAAGGCCTTGGGGCGTGAACTGCTCCTCTGTGATGGTATTGATTGCGGGAGCGCTGTTGTCCTCTTTTTCCACCGTCTCAATGACATACCGCATGTTGTTCGGAGCTTGGTAACCCTGGAATGTTTGCTGGATTGCCTCATTCCCGCAGCCTTGGACGATAGTGACTTTACCGGGTTCCACCGTGCGCGTGACGATGGTGGCGGGAAGTGTGCCCTGCCTGCGCGTGATGGTGGTGACCAGACGCCCGTCGTTATCCCTGACGGTGCGGAAGTTTTGCGTGCGGAAGGGGTCGCCCGTGGTTGTGTAGGTGCCGTCCGGGTTGACTGTAACGGCGGAAGGTGCGAAATAGGCGATGTTGAGAGAGCCGTCGTCTTGCTGGGCGGCAAGCATGAGGCCATCGCGCGCCGAGTAGCAGCTGACGACGTTTCCAGAAGCATCAAAGTGGGTGACCACACCTGCGTTGTACTGCTCTGCGGTCACGACCTTGTCATCCGCGGAAATCACGCGCTCCGGTTTGCCTGTTGATGCAGAGAACACCACGCGGCAGTTTTGGTCGTCGCAGAGCATGTAGTATGCAGGATTGCCGCTGGTGCAGGGATTGAAGTTGTCATCCAGCAACTGGATTTGGAAGGGCAGGTTGGTTGCCGTGCCTGTAGGGCTGGCGGTGCCGTGCTGCCAATCCACGTTGAACGGCAGGATGCACTTGTCCGCCGTTTCGATATTCAGGGTGTCGCCTTCCAGCGTGGCGTTCCAGTCCCAAATGCTTCTGCGGATGAGCTTGTTGGGCACCACACCGGGACCGGTTGAGGCCGCAATGTCGGGCACAATCTCCGCATCTGCGGCGCAGGTGTCCTCCCCAAGCTGGCAGAGATTGATGATAGCACCCTTGTACAGGTTTCCGTTTTCGCCGTTACCGCCACACGAGCATTGCTGCTTGCAGCACACCGTGCGGGGAGGCTCCGGGCATGAATCCACCTCAACCACCAAGGGCGCTACCGGCGTAAAGTTTATGGCGTAATAGACGAAACGGCTCTCGTTCTGTTTGTTGTGCAGGAAACCGCCGCAGGTGTATCTACCCGCTTCCAACTGTGCAATCTCAGAACTTTGCCAATAGTCTGGATCCCCTTTCCTTTCCCATTCTCCTTCCGGCAGCGCGGCGCTTATTGACACAACCTTTCCTGTTCCTCCTTCCGGGGTCATGTGGAGCGCTCCCTCGTCGTCAACCGTCAGCTGAACGAGCATGGTAACGGGTTCGGTCACCACGAATGGGTTGAAAGATTCGAACGGGACATGGATATCATCGCGATCTTCCCAGTGATCAGGGACCAGAATGTGCATGCCATATGTGTTTTCTGTATTCATAATTTAATGATGTTTTTGTTGTTTGCGAGAATTTTTTGAATGGAAACGAGAGGTTCACCTGGCGGGTTGGCCAAGGCCATTCACTCAACTCTCTGCCCCATTAATACGCCTGAAGGCCAAAATTCAGAATTTTTTTTGAAAAAAATTCACATTGAACTCGATTTTCTTCCCGTGATTGTTGTAATTCGTCAAAACGCTTATCTTACAGCTTTAACTGTTTTTGGCATTATTTCGTTCAAGTTCCTTTGTTCGCACGGATTGCTCATCTATTCGAGTCTTATTGTGTGTATATTCCAGGTCAATATTCATAAACATAGCAGTCAATAATATAAGTTTAAAAGCGTGGTTTTCTTATACA
>JAZUGI010000091.1:0-75441 GCA_045641125.1 Akkermansia sp. | reverse complement strand
CAAAAATGCGCCAACGGCGCACCAACTTCCCCATACATTGTACTTTGTACATTGTACATTCTACATCAACCCGCCCCAACGGCGCGCTAACTCCTTCCTAATCTTAATCCTAATCCTAATCCTAATCCTAATCCTAATCCTCCCATCCATATACACACTATTCCTCCCTTCCGCCGCGCCTACAGTTTTCCGAATACTTATGCAAGCCAAAATTCAGCAAAATGTTGATTTTTTTGTGTTTTGATGGAAACGGCAGATCCAATTCGTAGTTCATGCCCGGGTGTAATTTTGCGATTATCTTTATTTCCCTAGGAAAAATATGTGCGTTTACGCCTACAGTATTCGGAATACTGTACACTACCCTCGTAAACGCGCGTGGGGGAGTTTGCCCACCCGTTGCCAATTTTCGCGAAAAATAAACAAAAAACACACCAGATAACCGTTATGAAACTTAGACTTCCGCACAAGTTCCAGGCCGCGCTCATGGCAGCCCTTGCATCGGTTTCATTCACCACCCTCAGCACCGGCACGCTTGGCGTGGCAACCGGCGCCGCCCTCCTCGCAGGTCAACAGGCCAAGGCTGCTATAACTATCCAGGAGAACGGCGAAACTGTCACCGTAGATACATCCAAGGATTACAACAAGGATGGGGTGGTGTACAACGCGACCACTGGTGAACTCACCGGCTCCCAGTTCATCACCTCGAGTGCCAATGCCGTGCTGACCTTTACGCTGGACAACAGCAAGCTGCACGGGCTTGCATCAGACCAGGAACTCGTTTATGTATCCATTGATGGCGCGACCACGACTTGGGGGTTCTACGCAACGGGTACCAACCGCAACAACAAGATTGTAGGCTTGTGGAATGGCAGCCTTTGGAATCAGGATAATACGGACTCCACCTTCTTTGTATCTCAGGATGAGCTGACTCCTCTGCTCCAGGCTGATGGGAAGTCTGTGGTGCTCACGGCCAATTTGCAATCCGGCGGCTCGGGCACCCGGATGTTCGCAGGGGAGGGAACCACTGGTACGGCCCTCTACGACAGGAGCAATTTGACGGCCAGTGGCAAGACTATCACCAAGCTGACCCTGAACAAAGACCTGATCTCTTCTTTCCAATACCAAGAGGTTACGTCCACCACGGTTAGCTCCGGGAGTTGGAGCAAGACCTACGCCTCTACTGCGACCTCTCCAGGCTCCACGGATGTGGCGGCTACGCTGCTTCTTAATGGCCGCACGCAAATTCAGGGCAACAATGGCACCGCAGACAACCTCAGCGCCCATGGTGGCGATATCGTGGTAGGCAACAGCGGCCAGTTGTTTATGCAAACGTGGAACGCGAGCGCCATCAACCTGAACAACGACATCTACATCGGCAGCTCCAGCCAAGGCGATGTCGGCACCTATGGTGTCCTGCGCTTCGGTAACGACAACCACGCCACCACGCTTAACGGGAACATCTACCTGATTGAGGACTCCTCCATCGGCGCCAATGCAAACGGCGGTCAGGCCGTTAATCTCACCGGCACGGTGACGGACTTGGTTGACGGAATCCGCACCGGCAGCACGCTGACCATCAAGCAGGGCAAGCAGTACCACTTCCAAGATGTGGATCTGACCGCTCTTGTTCTCAACCCCGGTGTTGTGGCAGACTTTGCCGGCAATGTCGCCCTCGGCGGAGTAACCTTGAATGGCAACGCTTCCCTTACCATTGGCGGCACGGGGGAATCCAACAATTTGGGCAATGTGTTGCTCAAAGATGGTGCTTCCCTTAACATCAATGGTACAAATACGGTCCAAGCCGGCCAGGTGAAGGTGGATGATCAGTGCGCTGCCACCATTACCTTGGGCAACGACCTGAGTGCCACCCAACTGGTGACCATTGGTGCCAACAAGACTTTGAGCATCGCTTCTCCCCAAGGTGCAACCAAGAAGACCTTTACCACCGGGGCCCTGAGCTTCGACAACGTTGGCACCACCATTTCCCTGGAAAACGTGGACCTGGTTGTGACCGGTGCTGCAACTGCAGGAGCGATTGATCACCATAATAGTAACAGGGGCACGATGAACGTCGGAACCGGCGCCACCCTCGCCTTGAACGGAACAACCAGCTGGAATACAAATGACAGCCAATATGTGAACGTCAATGTGAACGGCGGTACCTTGACCGCGAGCGGTGCTTCCCATACGTTCCGTGATATCGCCGTGACGAACGGCGGCTCCGTGGATTTCACCGGTATCACCTCCACCGTCAGCACCGGCAACCTTTCCGTGGACAATGGTGCCACGCTCAAGTTCGCGGGCGCGAACCTTCTTTCCGTTAACGGCGACCTTACCCTGGCCGGCACCCTGGATGTCAGCAATGTCGCCTACTCCAGCTCCCCCGTGACCCTTGCCTCCTACACGGGCGCGGCTGATATCGCAGGTGCCACGCTTACCGGCCTTGGCAGCCATGAGGCTACCCTGAGCGCTGCCAACAACGCCCTCACCCTCACCTTCAGCGACACCCCGGTGCCGCCGCCCGGGCCTGAGTTTGGCACCAATCTGGGCAATGTGATGTACGTGGGTGATTCCATTACCCACGGTGTGAACAGCGGCTCCTACCGCTGGTCGCTGTTCCAGATTCTGCGGGATGCGGGCATAGCTCACAACGATTGCGGCCCGCTGACCGGCAACTGGTCCGGCGGCGTGGCTGTTGGCACACTCTATGGCGGAGAGTCATTCTCCAACAAGCGCACGGCCATATTCGGCGCGCATGCGTATGAGATTTCCGATACGGCACCGGAAAACTGCCCCACCAGCCGTAACGATACCGTTTGGAATACCGCCCAAGCCGGTGAGATTTATGCCAACACCTCCATCAATAACTGGCTCGGGCTGAGCGACACCAAGAGATTGTCCAAGGGTGGCGGTGCGTATGAGGGTGAGGTCTACCATGTGGATACCTTCCTGATGCTGATTGGCACCAACGATATCCTTACGGATGCCGCAGGTGCCATCAAAAGCAACTATGAAACGGCCATGCCGGGGGTGCTGAGCAAGCTTCTGGGTGCAACCCAGGCTGGCGAGCACAGCTTCACCTTTGAGCCGGATGCTTCCAACACGAGCTCCGTGGTGACCATCTGGAAGTCGATGATGGCGAGCAATTCGGATGCCAAGGTGGTGTTCATGTCCGTTCCCACACTGGGTGCGCAGCACGCCAATGCCGGCGAGGCGAATATCATGAAGGCCGTTCATGTGTACAATGAGGCCTTGGAGCAGTGGTGCACGGCGCATGGGGTACGGTACGTCCAGTCTGATACAGGTATTGTGGATGTTTCCAACTCCTTGGGTGCAGGTGTGCGTTCGATGTTCCAAAACGATGGAACCCACCCCTCTTTCCAGGGCGATTTGATTTTCGCGGGCAACATTGCCAAGGCTATGGGCTACGCCGGCCGCACCATTGGCTTGGACCGCTCCGCCACCACCGGCGCAAAGTGGGCACAGGCCGACTCCACTAGCATCACCATCGCCAGTGGCACTTCCCAGACCGTGGCAGAGGCGGAGGGCGCATTCTCCGAGCTCTTCGGTTATACCGTTGATTTCGGTGCCACGTATGGTAATGGCGCTGAAGGCGGCTGGTCTGCCAACAGCAATGCCCTCACAATCCAGATTGGTGACGGCTCCCGCACCGGCACGCTCAAGGTGAGCGAGGCCTACATCATGTGGGGCGACAGTATCCTCTACAGCCGCGACAACCACTTGGGGGGCGACAACCTGCGCATTGCCTACGTGAACAGCAGCTTGAGCAGCTCGGACAACGTTACCGCCGGCTATTATGTCTGGCTGGGTGACCAGCTCATCGGCGAAAAGCTTGAAGCCACCGACGGCTCTCTGAACGGTATCACTCTTTCCTCCTCCGGAGCTTCCGGTATTATCAGCAATCTCAGCTGGTCAGATACGGCATATGCTCCGCTGAGCAACGGCTTTGTCAATCCGGATGACGCTGCTCTCTTCCACCTGGTGCAGGTTTCTCCCAACCCGAATCATGACAACCTTGTCAAGCAGGGAATTGATGACACCATCACTTGGACTACCACCACGGACAAGTATACGCTGCCCACCGGACAGACCAGTCAGGCGGCCACTTTATACAAGCAATTATCCTCGAATATCGGTGCGGCGTACACGGGTGCGGCCAATGCCTCCTACGAAGGCAAAATCGGTATGCGCTACACGGGAACCGATAACATGGATGCCAGGCAGTCTGTCCTGAGCGTGTTTAACGCTACCGTGACCGGTGACGTGTACATGCAGTTCGACAACCCGAGCACTGTCTACGGCACATTCACCGGCACGGATAGTCTCTCGGTCACAGCCAGCTACAACGGCAACATCACGGGGCGTTACACAGCTGTGTACAACGCCGGTATCTTCAACTATGACGTGCGCGGCGGCGAATACAACAACGACGGCTACAGCATAGGCGCCGGCTCCTACAGCTATGTCAACGGCGGCAAGTTCAAGGCCAATGTCATGGGCGGTGGCAGGAGGGGCACCATCAACGGCGGCACCCATGTCACCGTGACCGGCGGTGAGATCGCCGGCTCTGTCTACGGCGGCGGCATAGGCGGCACCATCAACGGCGGCACCCTGGTTACCATCACCGGCGGTATCATTAAGGGTGATGTGAACGGCGGCGGCACCGGCGGCACCATCACCGGCAAGACCAATGTGACCATTGAGGGCAACCTGCCCGCCATCTCCGGCAACATCTCCGCAGACAACGTCACCCTCAAGGATGTGGCGCTCAATATCGCCGGCTATACCGATGGCTTCGACTACTACAACGGCACCATCACCGGTACAGACAAGATCACGCTGGACAACTACACGGTTGCAGACATGCGTGCATCCCTGGTCACCAAGACCCTGGAGGCCTTGAACGACACGGAAACCACCATCCACAATCTCCATCTCACGGCTTGCGAGGTGATTGTGGGTAATGGAAGTGCCGTAACCCTGGCCGACACGCTGACCCTGGGCAACACCGCCACATACTCCGGCGACCTCAGGTTGGAGAACGGGCTCGTCATCAACATGGAGAATCTTGGAGCTTCCTCCAACGGTGATGCGCAGGCGGGCACCAGCGGCTACAGGTCCGCCACGTTGGATGTCATGAAGTTGGCAGAAGGTGCATCCACACCCTCGCTTACCGTGAATGAGGAAACGCTGCAGGGTGCCGGAGCTCTGGAAGGATTTGCCTTCAGCTACGATGACCAGACCGGCACGCTTTCCGCCGCAGGCTCTGACTACACTACCTACTATCTCGAGCAAGCCGGCGATAGCGTGAATCTCACCACGGAGCAGGCCTTGCATCCCGAGCTGCAGCACGTGGTGCTCAATGCCGCCTCCGGCACTGTGGAGGTGACGGGCACCAACACCCTCACCACCGCTTCCCTGGCGCAGAACTCCACGCTCACCTTTGATGTGGATGGTTCTCTGACTGTCAGCGGGGCCGTCAGCGGCACCAGCGCAAACGTCGTCAAGGACGGCTCCGGCACCATGACTCTTAACGGCAACAACACCTATTCTGGCGGTACAACGGTGAACGCCGGCACGCTCGTGGCTGCTAAGGACAATGCCTTGGGAAGCGGTGCCGTCACGGTGAACAGCAACGGCACTCTGGAACTGAAGGCGGATGGTGGCATGCCCTCCATTACGGGTACCGGTACGGTCAAGGTAACAGATGGCGACTTCCAGTACCACAATCAGAGTTTCCTTGAGCAATTCCAAGGCACGGTGGACATTGCGGATGGTGGCGTGGCCCAGTTGGGGCAGGCAACCAACAAGTTTGCCAATGCCACGCTGAAGGTGAGCTCGGGCGGTACCATCAAGGCCTGGGGAAACACGTTCAGTCATGACATCCTTCTTGCAGGTGGTACATTGGCGGATGCCGGTAACAACGAGACCTATTCCGGTGCCATTTCTTTGGACGCCAATTCCTCGGTCAGTGCCAGCAGCGGTAAAACTGTCACCCTGTCCGGGGCAGTGACTGGTAACCACGTGCTGGAAACTTCCGGTGCGGGCACCGTGAAACTGAGCGCTACGGATAATGTTATTGGCGGCTTGAATGCCACGGCGTCGAACACGCAGATTGCTGGTGCGTTGACCATTGATGGACTGTCGGGGAACGGACCTGTGAATGTTCTCAGCGGCGGCAACCTAATCTTGTCGGACGAAGTGACCTCTATCACGGGAACACTCAATATCCAGCAGGGTGGTAGACTTACCTTGGGTGGCTATGATGACAACGCCGTTGCCACCACCGGTACCCTGTCTCTGGTCGCAGGATCCGTTGTTGATGTCAGCCGGTTGGAGTTGGATCTCACCTCCTCCAATCCCGTCACTTTGTTCACTGGTGGTACTATCACCGCGCCAGCATCAGGTGTTGTGGTCGACTTTGGCGCTCCTGCTCCTAGTGACTATACACTCACTGTGGACAATAACAAGCTGGTGCTCACCTTCACGCCACAGTACGACGGCTTGATTTGGGATGGCGGGGAAGGTACGTGGGATGTGGGATCAACCCCACATTGGCATCAGTATGGTCAGCAGCAGGGTACTTCCACCTTTACCACGGATTCCGATGTTGTGTTCGAGTCGGGAGAGTCTAAGCCCACGCTTGCGACCGATATCACCGCCGGCACCATGACCCTCAAGGATGGTGCCGTGGTGAAGGTGAACATGAACAACCGCACGCTCACCGCCGAACTTGCCGGTGAGGGTACCTATGTGCTGCCGACCAACTCGACCAGCCTGGAAAGTGTATCCCTGGGTACGGATTGGACCGGTGCCGTGCGCCTTTCCAGCACCGGCGCTCAGACCAACGTGAACCTTGCCCCGTTGGTCAACGGTTCTTCCTCTGCTGTGGAATTTAACGGCTTCACCGGTTTTACCAACAGCTGGGCCACCAACGCTCCTGACGCAAAGTATCATATCGATTTCTCCCAGAATGTCATCCTGACGGATACGGAGGGCGGCCAACCGGCCTTTACATGGCAGGGTGGGCAGGCATCTAACGCGAGCTCCACGTATGAAGGCTATATCAGTTATGTGACGGGCGATTGGTCTGGCGACGGCACATTTGCCGTGAACTTAACAGATCCCGGCAATTCTGCGTACGCTGCCGAATCTTTCCGCTTCTCTGGTGATATCGGGAATTGGAACGGCAAAATCGCAAATGTCGGAACATACGCCAATGCCAATCTCGGCCTGATATTCCAGGGAGAGGCTACCGAGGTGAATGCCGCTATTGAGAAGGGAGCCGGGCATGTGTTGCTGCATGTGGGCGATGGCTCTACGCAGTTTGCCACCACCTTCAACAACAGCATTGATGCCACCAACATGGAGGTGAAGGCCAACGCCACCGCCACGATTGCCGGCGATACCACGCTGGACAGCATCACGGGCAGCGGCGCCATTGTGGTGGACACGGACGGTGTGCTTTCCCTCACCGGCACCAGCAACAGCTACACCGGCTCCCTTACCATGAACGGGGGCGCCACCCTTGAGTTCGCCGGGGCGGAAATGCTTTCCGCCGGCTCGCTCACGCTTGCTAACGATGCCATCCTGGACCTGACCAACATCACTGTAGACGGCACGGATCCCATCACGCTGGTGAGCACCACCGGCGGGATTACCGGCACGCTCAGCGAGGTGGAGCTTACCCATCTCACCGCGCCGGAAGGCTACAGGGGTGTGCTGACCCAGAACAACAACAACCTGGTGCTCACGTTCGAGATGATTGCCCACAACCTGATTTGGAACACAGGCAGCGGCAACTGGGACGTGGACAGCACGAAGCAGTGGCACATGGCTGGGGATCTGTCTACGAACGTTGTCTTCAATCAGAACGACAACGTGAAGTTTGAAACGGGAACCTCCACCGCCACCCTGACGACGGAGGACATCACCGCCGGCACCATGACGCTGGACAGCGGCGCCAACCTGACGCTGGCTACCGGAACCAACAACCTGACCACCAAAGACTTTGTGGCCACAGGCGGCGCATCCTTGGTCAAGAACGGCACGGGCGCGGTTCACTTCGGCAATGCGGCAGGGGATGCAGATACACTGCAGAGCCTGACCGTGAATGATGGCGATATTTCCTTTGAAGGAAAGGTGACTGTGACAGACAATCTTTCCACAGATAATGCCACTAATGACGATTCCGTTGTGTTCAACGGAGGGCTCACCGTCAATGGTACGGTGAATGCCTTGCATGGCGACATTGTGATAGGCGGTACTGGTGAAAGCAGCATCAAGAATTTGGATATTTCCCGTGGCGGCGGAGCTTCCAATGCAACGCTTACCGTAAAGGACGGCGCATCCCTGAGCATTGGCTCGAACATGTGGATGGGTACGGCCGCCCGTATTGTGTTGGAAGACGGCTCGGTGAAATTGCTCAACAAGATTCAGGTTTCCAGCCTGGAATCTGGCGAGTCCACTGTCACGCGAACCGGCGGTGAAGCGCACTACAGCACAGAGCACAACGAGTTTGTGATTACCAATGCGGCTGTGACCTCTCTTGCCAATGCAACAATCGGCAACAAGCTGGTGAACAGCACGCTGACCTCTGCCCACGACGTAACGCTGAGCAATGCGGCCAACTCCCTGACCTCCACCACGGTGACGGCCAACACGCTCACGGTGTCTGCCGGCATGGATTTGGGCGCGGTGACCGTGAACGACGGCGCAACGCTGGCGCTTACCAGCAGCAGTCCGGTGACCATCGGCTCCGGCACCATTGCCGGCACGCTGTCGCTTGCCAACCCGAGCCAGTTCAGCGTGAATGACGGTGTGTTTACCTTTGCCTCCGGCTCCACGCTGGACCTGAGCTCGCTGAGCATTACCGAGGGCACCCCGGTGACCCTGGCCACCGCCACGGGTAGCGGCAGCTTCTCCCCCATTGGCTTGCGCGGAGTGGAGCTGGACTTCGGTGAACAGACCTATGAGAACGCCCGCCTTGCCGTGGAGGGCAACAGCCTGGTGCTCACGTTCGTAGAGCCCGGCCGCGACCTGATTTGGCAGGGCGGCCCCGGCGAATGGGATACCGAAAGCGACAACAAGAGCTGGTATTTGAGCACAGACACCACGAACAAGGTGGCCTTTGAGGATGGCGACAACGTGACCTTCATGATTGTCGGTGATTCCCCGGTGACCATCGGCGAGCCGCAGATTACGGCCGGCAGCGTGACGATCGACGCCGGCGTGAACGTGACCCTGGAATCCGAGGGCTCCCACCTGGATGCCAACGAGATTACCGTGGACGGCAACCTGACCGTGCGCAACGTGGCCATCTCTGCCGACAGCATGGTGATTAACGAGGGTGGCCACGCCACCGCCAACGTGGAGGGCTCGCGTACCGGCGCTCTCGCCACGGACGTGAGCGGTGCAGGCGATGTGACCAAGATGGGCACGGGCAACCTGGCCCTCACCGGTGACAACTCCGGCTTTACCGGCACGCTCACGATTGAGCAGGGCACCGTGGTGGCAGGCAGCGCCAAGGCCCTGGGCGACACCCCGAATGTTGTCCTGGCCGGCGGCAACCTGGCCGGCGCGAATGGTGTGACCGTTGCCCCCACGGATGACATCAACATCACCTCCACGCAGAGTGGCACCATTTCCGCCAACATGCAGGTGGCAGAGGGTGCAACCCTCACCTTCAACACGGATGCCAACACCACCATCACAGACACAGGTGTCATTTCCGGCTCCGGCTCCATCGTCAAGGACGGCACCGGCACGCTCGTGCTGGGCGCCGACAACACCTACACCGGTGGCTTGGACATCAACCATGGTACCGTGCTTGTCAGCAACGTGGGCGCCCTCGGTGGCGAAGGTTCGCAGAGAGTGAATGTGTCCGATGGCGGTTATTTAGAGTTCGATTCTGCGGTGAGGGGCACGTACACGGCGGATTACATCGCCCTGGACCGCGGCTCCACGCTGACCTTTGCCGGCACGAACCAACTTGATATCGGTACCCTGCACTTGACAGCGGCATCCGCAGTGGATCTCTCCAACATCACGGTTGACAACTATGGCAGCTACGTGTTGGCGGATGTGGGGGCTATCACATATCCCCGCGAGTTCGAGCACATTGTGGAGGGTGATTTGGTGCAGTTCATTTCCATGGTGAACTTCAACCCGAAGGCGACGGAAACGTGGTCGTTCAAGGACAATGATTTGATTTCCCTTCACTACAAGGACGGCCAGCTTGTTCTGGAGGTGAATCCGGCAAACACCCCCGCCTTCTATTGGAAGCCCTCTAATGATTCTACGGCTGTGGGTTCGTGGAACACCAGTGATTCCGTCTGGTACTCGAAAGCCGATTTTTCCGGTGATACGAAAGTGTTCCCGAACAGCCCGGGTACGCTCGCATCAGCAGGAGCTTCCGTATACTTCCTTGATGCCGGAACTGACGGCGTGGAGAACATCAATCTGGATATCTTCCAGGAAGTTGAGAAGGAGGGGCAAATTTATACGCAGTCTGTGATCTACGTTCGCGATTTCATTGTCGCCGGCGGTCGGTATATAGATTCCGAGACGGGTGAAGAAAAACGCAGTAAGTTCTATTTTATCGGCTCGGACAAATACGTTGATGGCGTCATTACAATGGATGTCAACCGCCTGTCCAACTTTGTGGTGAGAAGCGGAACAGAAGCCCATTTCGTCAATTCCCTGGTGTCTGATGGTAATTTGGACGTGATACACGTGTGCCCTGATGCCTTGGTCAAAGTCGAGGATGTTGATACTTGGGGCGTTCTTTCCGTCAACAACGAGGGCGAGTTCTATGTGGACAGCGACATGGGTGGTGGTGAAAACATTATGGGCCATGTGGACAACCGAGGTGTGATGAACATTAACTACCATTACAACGAAGAAGGAATTCTGATGGCGGGTCAAATAGAAAACCGCGACTCTTCGTCGTTGACCATCACCGCTCCTTTCATCATGGGAGATCCCACCGGTACATACGGTGATGGTATCCTCCACAATGAGGGTACGCTGGTGTTCGATGTTTCAGAGTACGATGGCATGGAGTGGGAATCGATGATGACCGCAATGCCCATCCTTGGTAGCGGTACGTTTGCCACCACCGGCTCTGGATCCTCGGTGCTCCTGGCTTCTGAGGTGCAACAGAGCTCTGTGGAGCTCGGAGCCATGCTTACGGAGCTTGCCGGAGAGGTCGTTACCGATGCCACCACGGTGGATGCCGGGGCTACGGCGCTCTTCGAGGGCGGTGGTTCCCTGGGAGCCGTGACCCTGGAGGCTGCTGAAGGTGAAGACGTGGCCACCATTCAGTTTGCCGGTAATCCTTATGATGAGGATTTCATAGTACCCATGGCATACGTGGCCGATAGCGTTACCGCCGGCACGGACTCCGTGTTCGATGTGCAGGGCGATGCCACGGTGACCATTGGCGGCTACAATGCCGATCTGATGTCCGATGTGCCGACGGGCACCATTGTGGTGGGCGATGTTGAGGGCGAGGTGGACCCCGCGCATTTGGTGGTGAATGGTGTGACCAAGGTCCACACCTTGGACGTTCAGAGCGGCGCGGCTGACCTGAACGGAAACGCCATTGTTTCCACGCTGACGCAGAGCGGCGGCACGGCGAACTTCAACGCCGGCGGCTTTGTGGACAACGGCACGGTGAGCGGCGGTACCTTGGCTATCGGCGACGATCAGGTGCTGACGCTGGGGCACACCATCACGGAGACCGGCGACTACACGGTTGCCGAGACCACGGGCAGCATCAACGCAGACGCGTTGACTCTGGAGCAGAAGGGCCAATCCAAGTACGAGGAAATCATCCACACAACGGAGCTGAAAGACTCCCTGACGGACACGCAGAGCGGCTTCCTTGCCGGTGGCGAGCAGTACGTGAAGGTGTTTGATATTCTGAACGGTGCAAAGTTGACGGGCAACAACGTGACCGTGACCCACAAGGACGCGGCCGGCCCGATGACGCTCATCAGCGAGGGTGAGTACGCCGGATACGGCCACTTGGACAACAGCTCGACTACCTACACCACCTACTACGTGCGAGACAACTACGTGACGGGTGTGCATGGTGACGACCGAACCACGGACGAGCACGCCAAAACGGATGGTGCGGCGGACTTGGTGAAGTTGAGCGACATTGTGACGACAGCTGACACCAACAAATCTGTGCTTGCCGCCGTGGTGTTCGACCAGACGGGCTACAACAACGCAGTGAACGGCAGCGAGGCCTACCATGGCACGCTTACGGTTGACATGAGCACCAAGGCAGACCTGTTCCACGTGACGAATAGCGGAACTGCGCAGGAACCGGATACGACCCGCGCCGCCATCAACATTGCCAAGAACGTGGTGGTGCTGGCAGACCAGAACTACGCCGGTGTGGAAGGTCAGCTGGACCTCACCGGTGCGGGTGTGTATCAAATCGACAACCGCGGTGACCTGGGCACCAACGTGAGCCTGTTGGACACTACAACGGATGGCCTCTCCCCCTGGCAGGGCACGGTGCGCCTGACCGGTGCGGCGGAGAATGTGGACACCGCCCCGCTTTCCGTGGGTGAGGACGCCACTGCTTCCACCATCGAGTTCAACCAGTGGACGGGTTCCTTCGCCTATGAAGAGGACAAGACAATGAAGAGCGATGCCAAGATTCTGCTGACCGGCACGGGTGTGCAGGGCGATCCGGCCATCACCCTGACGGAGGGCGATGCCAACCTGCTGTGGACCAACACGGTGAGTGGTCAGGGTGCCCGTATCGACCATGCTGCGGCCGGCAACTTCTCGCTGGAGATGACCGGCGACACCTCCAGGTGGAACGGCACCTTCAACCAGGCTGCCGAAGACACCACGGTGACGCTCGGCTTCCTGGACAACGTCTCTGAATCCGGCGTGCAAAGCGCCAGTGTTCTGGCCTCCGCCGGCATCATGGATGTGACTTACGGCGGCAACGTGAAGACCGTGAACGGCGATGCCGTTGTGTACGGCACGGGTGACATGAACCTTGCCTACACCGGCACGGGCATGCAGGTGAACAGCAACATCTCCAAGTACCAAGGCGAGGGTACGTTGGACATCACCGTGGGTGATGAGGCGGGCACCGGGGCTTCTGCCACCTTCAATGGCGACATCACGGCCGATACCCTGACCGTGGAGACTAATGCCGCTGCCACGCTGCACAACACGACGGAGATATCAGATATCGTGGAGGTGGAGGCAGGTGCCAGTCTCAGCATCCAGAACACGGACGGTACGGGCATGGCCACCATCACCACCAGCAAAGGCAAAGACAACGCCACTATCACCGGCGGAGTCACGATGAAGTCTGACGATGAAGCGGCTATCATTGCCGGTACGGCAGGGGTGCAGCCTGTGACCCGTATTGACAGCGCAGACGTGGCGGTTCTGGGGAACGCAGCCTCCCTGCAGATTGAAAACCTGGTGCTTGCAGACGACACCATGGTGCACGGCACGGGCAACGATGGCAGCCTGGTGATTAGCCAAAAGGTGGTGCAGGAGATGAGCTCGGTCAACACGGAGCGCGTCGATGACGGCGTGGTCCCCGCAGCAGCCCAGAAGATTCTGACCATGACCGGCACCACGGATACCACCCTGACGTTTGAAAACGACAAGGTGGCCAACCTGGACTTCGCCAGCATGTGCCAGATGGCCCAGATATCCGGCAGCGCCGGCACCCTGGTGTTCGACTTCACCGAGATGCCCGGGTACGACACTGATTGGGAACAGACCTTCTCCGGGTACGGCTTCGTCGGCGTGAATTTCAACATCGACGACCTGGCGATTAACGCCTCCGACTTGACGGTCAAGGCCCTCACCAAGGATGCGGACGGCCAGGTGGTTGAGCGAATCGGCTACTACTACAACGGCGGCGATGGTGCCGTGGTTGGTTCCATCATCTACTTCCAGGTGCCGGAACCCACCACCAGCACGCTGAGCCTGCTGGCCCTTGCGGCCCTGGCAGCCCGCAGAAGACGCAAGTAATTTACTAGGTACGATGTACTAGGTACTATTTAGTAAGTTAGGCGGCTTCCGCCGACGCCTGTAAGGCTATGGCGTGACACGTCCGCCGACGCCTGTAAGGGCTATGGCGTGACACGTTCGCCGCGAAGATTGACAAGGCGCATCTGGAGTTTCTCCAGATGCGCCTTTAGATTGGGAGGGAGGCGCAAGGGCAATTTTTTTGGCCCCCAGCGGGGGCGGGCTCGCTTGCGGATGAGGGGGGAATGTGCTATACTGGAGGCATGAAGAGGATGTGGATTGCCGCTGCCGCCGCGGTTTTGCTGTTTGCGGGGTGCAGCGTGGAAAAGCCGGTGCTGGCACCGGACGCGCCTGTTGCCAAGCTGCCCGCAGCCATGTGCTACATGGACACCGTGGTGCCGCACCTGCGCACGGATTTGAAATATGCGGGGAGCGACAATTTCGTGGGGCGTCCCGTGCGCGGCTACACGGGGCGGCGCGCCATCCTGGGGCGTGAAACCGCCGGGCTTGTGGCCAAGGCCGCACGCATTTTGGCGGCGCAGGGCTACGGTATCCTGGTGTGGGATGCCTACCGCCCCACCGCCGCCATGCAGGATTTCTTCGAGTGGTCGAAAACGCCGGACGAGCGCACGAAAACGCAGTTCTACCCCAATCTCACCAAGCGGCAGATATACGCGGGCCGCTACATCGGCACCCTCTCGGAGCACTCCATGGGCATAGCGGTGGATGTGACCCTCTACCGCCTGAAAGACGGCAGGGAGGTGGACATGGGCGGCCGCCACGACCTGCTGGATGCCTCCTCCGCGCTGGATTCCCCGCTGGTGACCGCGCAGCAGCGCGCCAACCGCCGCATCCTGCATGATGCCATGGTGGCGGCCGGCATGAAGGGTTACGACAAGGAGTGGTGGCACTATTTCAAGCCGGGGGAGGGCCCCTTCTTCCTGTACGGCTTCCCGCTGAACGACAACCTGGCGCAGTGATGCCGCCCGCCGCGCGCGCCTTACTCCATTTTGGCGCGGCGCGGGGAGCGGTGCAGGTTGAGCGGCGCCACCAGGCCGTGGGTGAGGGCTTCCGCGAACATGCGGGCGGCATCCGCGCTGTGGGATGCCGCATCATGCAGCGGGGCTTCCCTGCAGGTGCCGGAAACGCCGGGCGGTGCAGTGCGGTACATCTCCAGGCAGGTAAGGCCGGAGGGCTCCTGCTCACCGCGCAGGTTGGTGCGGCACAGCAGGGTGTCCCGGTGGAACCAGCTGCGGTCCAGAATGCCGCGCAGGGCGTTGATGCCGCGCCACACGTCCGGCGTGCGCGGTACCACGCGCACGGCGTGGATGCCCTCCTTGGCCAGGCTTTCCACATAGGATTGGCCGTGGGGGTCGCGGTGGGCGGCATCGTGCGGCAGGAAATGCGCGGCAATGGGGCCGTACCTGCGCTCCCACTCGCGCATCTTCTCCGCATAGTGCTCCAGGGGGAACTGGTTGGCGGCGTAGTGGTTGAGCCAGTAGACGGCGCCGCCCCAGTGCTGCACGAGCCAGATGGCGGTGTGGTCGCTGAGCCCCAGGTCCCAGGCGGTGTAGAGGGGTTCCGCCGGGTTGTATGAGAAATCCGCGCCAATGCGGCCCTGCTCTCGCAGCAGGGCAATGCGTGAGCCGTAGATGGAGCCGTCGTTTCCGGTGGCGAAGGCCTCGTTCGGGGTGGAGGGGTACTCTTGTTTCATGGCGGCGCCCATGGTTCGCTCCATGCGGGAGTACCAGAGCTTCTGGCCGTGTGAGAGCGCAGTGCCTGCGGCGGCGAGCTTCTCGAAGTATTCCGCAGTGGCATCGCCCCAGCCGCCGCGCCCCGCGAGCGTGTACTCGGGGTTGTCGAACCAGCTGAAGAAGAAGAAGCGGAAATCCAGGGGGGAGAGCTCGTCCTTGGCGGAGTTTTCCATGGCCTGCTGCATCATCTCGTAGTTCACGCCGTACCTGCCGCCCTCATGGGTGCTTTCCAGGATGATGCGCCCGTCCGCCGGCACGGTGTTGATGGCGCCTGTGCGGATTTCCCTGGCGCGCCAGGGGGCGTGCACGGAAACGTGGGCGAGCTCGGAAACGTGCAGGAGCTGCAGGGTGCCGCCGCGCAGGGTGGTTCCCAGGCGGATATCGCTGCCGTTGGCGAAAGCCATGCGGGTGCGGGCATCCCCCACGGGGTGGAGCTCCCCGCGCTTGAGCGCGCCCGTGCGCTGCTTGATGAGGCCGCCCAGATACGCGAGCGCGCGTTCCGCGGCATCGGCATCCGGTGCGGCGTAGTCCAGGTTCTCCCAGGCAAAGCGCACCTTGGCGAGCTTCTGCTCCGCGTCCGGCAGGCTCTTGTCGATGATTCCGGCGTGGAAGTTGGGCGTGAAGAGGCAGCAGTCCAGCATGAGCATGGCCACATAGGTGGAGATGCCCAGCTGGCGCGCCTTGAGCACGGCGTTTCGGTTCCACATGGCGCGGTGCAGGCGCAGCTGCGCGGCGTTGAGGGTGAAGCGCTGCATGCGCCCGGCCTTGTTCTCAATCCAGTACAGGTGCTGCAGGCGCCACAGGGGGTCGTCCAGCCTGCCTTGCATCAGTTGCGAATCCATCATTTCTCCTTGTCATCCGTCAGACCGTGCTTTCTCGCCCATTCTTGGGCCCGCTCGTCGGTAATCTGCTCCTTGGTGGGGGGCTTGTAGAGGTTGGAGGTGGGCGGGAAGTCGTATTCCCCCAGCAGCTGGTTGCGCAGGCGCTCCCGGAATTCCTCGTGCTCCAAGGCCTTGGCTATTTCCTCCTTGGTGGGGATATGGCCCCTCAAGCGGCGCCTGCTGGTTCGGTGCGGGCGGTGAACCACGCGGTGCTCCCCGTATCTGCCGCTGGTGGTTTGCAGGGCGTCTATCAAGTCGTGGCGCAGGGTGACGTCGCCGTTGATTTCTTTTGCCAGCTCCACCAGGTCGGCCGCGTAGGGTTCCGGCTCCTGCGAGAATTCCATGCCCATGAGCCCGCGCACAATGGCGGCGGCGCAGCCTTGCCCGCGCGACATCTCCTGCGGTATCATGGAAGACATGGCGGCGCAGAAGCGGGTATCCACGCCCAGGCGCATGAGCAGCTCGCGGTTGGTGGGGGAGGCCATGCGTCCTGCCTCCAGCGACTCCACGGATTCCGCGCGGTCCAGCAGGTTCAGCACCAGCTCCAGCAGCAGGCGGTCGTGCTGGATATCCTGGCGCAAGCTGCCGAATCCCCTGCGGCGGGAGGGTGCGAAGGTTTCCAGCGGCTGGTACACGTCGTCCGCATGGTCCGGGCCGTACACAACCTTGCCCTGCACGGTGGGGGCACCCTTGTAGGTGTGGATGATGTACGGCGTGCGGGCATGGGGGTTGGCGGCCTCCAGCTCGCCGGGCATCAGGCGGTAGATGTTGTCCGGCTGGGCCGGGTTGCAGTACAGGGTGATGGGCTGCATGAGCTCCGGCAGCAGCGGCGCGTGCAGCGGCTTGAGCATGTGCGCGCAGACGGGGGAGGCCCCGCCGTCGTAGTCCTCCAGGAAGCTGAGCGCGTCCTCAAAGGGGGATTCCGGCTTCCAGGTGGAGATGATACCCTCCGGTTTGCGGCCGTTTGAGCCGCCGTACAGGCGGTGCTTCCACCAGATGCCGTGCTGGTCCACATACGGGCGGTTGGCGGCGGCGGCGCGCAGATCGGTGAGCAGGCGCAGGGCGGGCATCACGCGGGTATCCTGCCGCCATTCCTCCGGCAGCCCCGTGTTGTGCTCCACGGTGTAGTCCGCGAGCACGGGTCCCATCTCATGGAGCTTGTTGCGGTGGAGCACGGGCTCCTGCACATCTGCGGGTTCCGCATGGAGCGCCAGGCGGTCCACCTGGTCCGGGTGCTCGGGGTTCACGGCATACTCGCGCAGCTCCGGGTAATCCTTGAGCACGGCATCCAGCTGCTGCAGGGCGTCATGCAGCTGCACCACATGGGGCAGGGCGAGCACGGCTTTCACGGAAGACTCGCGGCGGCCCTTGGGCTCGCCCGTTCGGTAGATGGTGCGCGCCAGCTCCTCCCGAATCTCCGGCAGCACGGTCTCCCACGCAGCGGCGGGGTTCTCCAGCAGGTTGCGGTACTCCTGGGATGCCCCGCGGAAGGCGGCATCTCCGCCCAGGCGGTGGCACCAGGCCTGTTCCAGGCGCTGGCGTTGCGAGGGGTGGATGGATTCCTTCACCAGGTTGAGCATGCGGTTCATCTCCGGGGAATCGAAGGGTTTGAGCGTGGCATCAGCCACAACCTTCACGGAGGGGAGCATGCCTTTCACCTTGGCGGCGGTGCGGCGGTTTGCCCAGCGGATGAGCTCTGTGCCGTACCTGCCGATGGCGGTGTGGAGGGGCTTGCCGTTTTCCCTGTCGGCAAGGGATTCCGCGCTCTCCGGCTCGCAGAAGGGCATGAGCGCCATCCAGGTGCGCATGCTCTGCGGCACGGGCATGGAATCCAGGCGCGCCATCATGTAGGCGGTGGAGTAGTTGGTGAGCGCGTCTGCCATGGCGTTGTAGATGCGGGAGTAGTCCTTTCTGCGGCGGGGGATGCTGTAATTCTCGAAGGGGTCCGCCTTCACGAGCGTGAGGATGCGGTCGCGCACGCCGGGGAGCATCATGCGCTGCTCCACCAGGAAATCCGCCGCCTGTTGCGGGGTGATGAGGCGAGAGCCGAGCATGCGGCGCCAGTAGTTGCCGATCCTGGCTTGCACGAGTGCCAGCGGGGTGGCCATGGACCAGCGGTCCACCTGCGAGTCGTTGAAGGCATCCTTGCCGGAGAAAAGCGGGGTAACGCCGTCCGTCTCTCCCGCGCCGCGGAGGCGGTGGCGCAGGCGCACCACATCCATGCCCACGGGGTAGAGGGATGCGCTTTCCATCCAGCGCCTGCCGAGCTCCTCCAGGGCCACGCTGCAGGCCTGGTCGAATCCGGTGAAGCTCTTGCCATCGTTCTTCACGAGGGTGGGTATGTCTTGCAGGGTGTTGCGCATGCCGTGGAGCAGCAGGTGCACGGTGTCCTCCCCGGTGGGCAGGAAGTTCAAGCGCGCGTTGGACACCAGATCGTTCACGGCTTGGAAGGGTTGCTCATGCCAGCGCGTGAAACGGCCGTCCGGGCGGCGGATGCGCCAGTACTGCACGCCATCCTCACCGGTGGCGGAGGTGAGGCCGTATCCGGTCATGTGCTCGTAGAGGTTGAAGAGCTCCTGGTTCTGCGGGTTGGGTTGGGAATTTTCGGCAATACCGCCCAGCATGCCGCTCTGCCAACCCTCCGGCAGGTGCTCCCCGAGCTCGCGGTGCAGCATGAGCGCATACGCCTGCGGCACCGTGCAGCCGCGCGACAGTGCGGTCTGGAAATCATCCGTGTGCGGCAGCAGCAGGTAGAGCGTCCTGGCGCAGGAGCGCAGCCCCAGGCCGATGCCGAGCATCTGGCGCTCCGGCTCCGGTGTGGCATAGCCGATGGTTCCGAAGCGGTAGTCCTCCGGCTGCATCCACTTGTGCTTGAGGTGGTTGATGCGGCCCATCCACTTGGGGGCGCTGTCCTGCTTGGAGCGCTGCTCGTAGAGCTCACCGAAGTCGTGTACGAATTCGCGGAAGACGCGGCGTGGCGTTCCGCCCTTGGCGCATGCCATCACGGTGTCGCAGATTTCCCCCACGAGTGCGCGGCGGCGCTGTTCGGTCTCCTTCTGCGCGGCCTTGCGGCTGGGGTAGGCCCTCACCAGGCCGTCCAGGGAGAAATTGTTGAGCAGGAAGCGGTAGGAGAGGTCCACAATCTCTGCGGCGCGGTCACGCATGAGCGCGGCGGTTTCCTCCGGAGCGTTGGGCGCGTACAGGCCGTTGCGGCGCATGCGTGGCGGCACGGAGTCGCTTTGCTCGGAGAGCTCGCGGTAGTAGAAGAGGTTGCGCAGGTAGTCCGCCTCCGTGGCATCCGCCGGGGCGGGCTCACCGGGCTGCACGGGCACGGCCTCCGGGTTGAAATGGGCGTTCTTCCACCAGTGGTCCATGAGCTGCAGCATCTCCGGGCGCAGCCCCACGTGGTGGTACGCCTTTCCCGGTGCCACGTTCTCATGGGCGGCCTGCAGCTGGGCGGGATCCGCCGTATCCAGCGGTTCCGCGGCGGGGCGCACGGATGCGGTTTCCGAGGGCAGGTTGAGGAAGTCACGCACCGCGTCCTCCTTGCTGAACCCGCGGAAGTAGTCCGTGTTGAGCAGGCGCATGGCGCGCATGATTTCCGGGAAGAAGCCGGGCGCGCTCCAGCGCGTGCCCGTGGAGAGGAAGGTGTGCAGCAGGGAGTCTCTTTCCCGCACGCTTCCGGCGTTTGCCAGGCGGGCCATCTGGTTGTCGTTCAGCCCCCATTCCTCGCGCAGCACGAGCCCGTCTCCCAGCACCATGCGCGGCGAGCGGAAATGGCGCAGGGCCACGCGGCCGGAGGCCAGCAGGATGTACGGCAGCGTGGCGGCGGCCTCCCGCATGTTGCATTCGATATCCGTGAGATTGCTGCCGAAGGCCTGCCAATCGATGTTGGAGGCGGTTCCCTCCACGCGCGCGGCGAGCTCGTGCACTCCCAGGTCCGCCGCCTGTGCCGCCTTGCCCGCCAGCAGGAGCTTGGCGGTCTCCGCGCTCACATCCCCCAGCCCGCGCAGGCCGGCCCACAGGTAGCCGCTGCCGCCGCGTGCGCGCGCAAAGCGGTTCAGCGCGCGGGTGAGGACACCTGTTCCCATCTTGCCCATGCCCATGTAGATGGCAGCCTGCAGCGAGCCGCCGATGAGGCCCGCCGCGGTCTGCAGCTCCTGGCTGCCCTGCGGGTTGCGCTGGCGCGCCTCTGCAATGGATTCACCCACGCCGGAGCCCAGGAGCAGGCCGAACCCGCAGCCGCCGCAGAACGCGAGCCCCGCCTGCGGCAGGGCGGCGGAGGCATCCAGCAGCATCTGCCCGGCCAGCCCGCTCTCCTTGGGCGGTTCGATGGGGTAGAGCTCATCCTGCACCACATGGCGCATTTCCTCCAGCACCTGCAGACGCTTGTCCAGGTGCTCCGCGCCCTCTGCCAGCGAATCCAGGCCGAGTGAGCGCGCCATGGAGTTGCCTGTGGCGGCGGCCAGGTTTCCGGCGGCCTGCACCAGGCCGAATCCCATGTTCACGCCGGAGCGGATGAAGCTCTTCCACGCGCCGAGGGTGAGCCCGCGGTGTTGGTTGGGCGGCAGCTTGGCGGCGGCCATGCGGTACACGCGGGCACGCTCCTGCGGCTCCAGTGAGGAGAGGGCACCGAGCGCGCGCACCAGCTCCGGTATATCGCACCAGGTTTTGAGCTGCTCCGTGCCGCCCTCTCCGGCGGCTTGCACGGCCTCCAGCGCCTTCTCCACATCCGGCAGCATGGGCGCGTAGCGTTCACGCTCGCGCTCGCCGGCCAGGCGTCCCTCCTCCCGCAGCGCGGCGGTCTCTTCGTCCGCATCGCTGTCGGCCCCGTCCTTGCCGTCCAGGCCGTTGAGATAGCCTTCGCGGAAGGCGCGGTCTGCGTCTTCCCTGCGCCTGGTGTCGGCGCGCTGTGCGGAGAGGGCCTCGAACACCTCGTGCTCGTCGCTGCCCACATCCAGGGAGTCTGCAATGCAGTTGCGGATATCCCGCCAGGTGGTTCTCACCTGTTCCCGCCCCAGGTTCAGGTGGTCCGCCGCCCAGGAGCGGTTGACCGTGGTGAGCAGGTTGTAGTTGCGCTCCTCCTGCGGCACGGAGTCGTCATCCGCGCCGACCTGGGTGCGGATGTCGTCCGGTATGCTGTCCGGGTCTCCGGTTAGGATGCGGTCCCAATGCTGGAGCTTCTCGCGGTCGATGCGCGGCTTGGCGAGCTCCATCTCGCGCACGGCTGCCTCGTCCGGCAGGGGAGCGGCGGTGGTGGGGATTTCCTCGTCTTCCTCGGCGGGTGTTTCCGCTAGCGGTTGTTGTTGCGGGGCGGTCTCCTGCAGGGCGGGAGTGCTTGGCGCGGTGGTGTCCGCGGTTTCCGGTTCGTTGGTTTCTTCAATCATGATGGTTCAAAGGTTCAAGCCTGGTAGCACACCCATTTCTCCCCCTCTTGCCCGCGCTCCGCGAGCCAGGTGGAGAGGGCTTTTTCATTGCCGTCCGCCAGGAGGCGGCGCGCGTTATGCTGCAGCTCCGCCAGGCGCCTGCAGGCGGGGGCATCTCCCGGTGTGCCGAACCTGCCCGCGCGGTACATGTTCCACAGGCGGCCGCTGGGCAGCCGGCGCTCCTCTGCGGGGATGGCCTGCGCCGCGTCCAGTTGCCGCAGCAGCTCCCGCCGTTCCTCCAGCGGGTGGGCGGCGGTGCAGATGTCCAGCCGCAGGGCGGCGGTGTTTTCCGGCGCGGTTTCATCGATGCGGCGCATCCACTGGCAGCGCTGCTCCGGCGACATGCGGCGGCGCGGGCTCTTGGCGGCGGAAGCCTGCTCATCGCTGATAACGCCGGCGGCGCGGGCTTCCTGCACCCACTCTGCCGAACTTTCCCGGTTGTTGCGGATATCGTCCGCCATCTGTTCCGCGGTTTCCGTTTGCAGGGAGCGGCGGGTGTTCTCCGCGTCCTGCTGCAAACTGCGGCGGTCCTCGTCCGTGAGGGGCAGGGGGGCGGCATCCGCGTTCATCTCGCCGAGTGCGCGCATGGGTTCACGCTGCAGGCGGCCGCGCCATTGGGAGAGGGTGGCACCGCTCTGCGCGCGCTCCCGTGCACCGTCCATCTCTGCATCCGGCACAAAGATGCCGCGCCCTTGTTCCAGCCAGAGGGCGGCCTGCTGCGCGTCACCGCTGTCCACGGCGGCATCCAGCTGGTGCCGCCACTGCTCCCGTGCACCGGAAATGCGCTCCAGCTCGGCATCCCGCCTTTGCTCCAGGGATGCGGCGGAGGTGTAGGCGGCGGCGAGGTTGCGTGCGGCCTCTCGCGATTCGTACGGCACTTCCCGCAGGGCATCGCGCACCAGGGGGGTGCACACCTCGTTCCAGGCGTAGTCCCAGTCTTTCACGTCATCTCGGGCGCGCAGCTCCTCTCCTGCTTCCGCCACCACATCCTGCAAGCGGCCGTAGAAGCCCGCCAAATCACCGGCGGAAGCCACCTTGTCGCGCGCCTGCAGCATTTCCGCCGCATCCCTGCCCACGGAGCCCAAGCCGCGCCCGAACTGCTCAAAACTGTCACCCCACCAGCGGTTGATGCCGTATGTGGGCACCTGCACGCCTTTGGAGGGGTAGGGCATCATGCCCCATTCCTTCATGTTGATAGCCATGGCGGCAAGCGTGCCAACACTGCCCGCGCCACGCAAGAACCAAGAGACCCGGCGCTATTCCTGCCCGCGCGGCATGGCGTAACGCCGGGTGAAAAAAAACAGCCCGCACGGTTTCCCGTGCGGGCTGGGGTTTTTCCGGAAAAAACGGTCAGTCAATCTCCCATGCAATCGTGCGGCGGTACGTTTCACCGGGGCGCAGCACGATGGTGGGGAAATGCGGGTTGTGCGGGGAGTCCGGGTAGTTCTGGGCCTCCAGCGCCACGCCGCCGCGGGGCAGGGGCAGATAGTCGCCCGTGTACACCTGAAGCCCCGGAGCATCCGTGAGCACGCGCAGCGTGCGCCGCCCGTTGGTGAGCACGGCGGCCACGCGCACGCCGCCGCCCGCAGGCAGCACGTAGTTGTCATCGTACCCGCCCTCCACGGCACCGGGTGCATTGCGCTCTCCCAGGCATGCAGGGGTGTTCAAATCGTAGAGCGTGCCGGCTACGGGAGCCACCTGCCCGGTGGGGATGTTGGCCACCATGGGCGTGTATTCCTGCGCGTGCACCTTCAGGCAGTGGGAGTCCACCGTTCCGGAGGCTCCCAGGTTCCAGTAGGCGTGGTTGGTGAGGTTGAGCAGGGTGGGGGCATCCGTGGTGCCCTCCAGCTCCAGCTTCAGGCTGCGCCCCTCCACGGTGTATGTGGCGCGCACCCGCACGGTGCCGGGGTAGCCCTCCTCTCCGTCCGGCGACACCAGCGTGAGCACCAGGCGCGTTTCCCCGGCCTCCTCCACATTCCACAGTCGGTCGCTGAATCCCACGTTGCCGCCGTGCAGGTGGTTGGGGCCGTTGTTGGTGGCCAGGGTGTAATCCCTGCCGTCCAGCGAGAACTTGCCGCCGGCAATGCGGTTTGCCACGCGGCCGCAGATGCTGCCGCAGTAGCAGGTGTCCGCCAGCAGTTGTTCGGCGTCCTTGGGCCCGTACAGGCAGTCCGTGTCTGCGTACGTGTAGGAGAGCACGCGTGCGCCGTAGTTGGTGATTTCCACCTCCAGTTCCGGGGTGGCCAGCTTGTAGAGGCAGATGGGGTCTCCCTCCTTGGTGGTACCAATCGTTTTCATAAGAGTGCGGTTATTTGCCGGAATGCATCCACTTGTCCACGGTGCCGTTCACGAATTCCACCGCCGCCGCGCAGCGCGGTATGTAGGCGGTGTCGACCCCGCCGGCTCCGTAGGGATGCCAGCCGTAGGGGCCGTACGGGCCGTACCAGCCGCCGAATCCGGTGTGCATGGTGGTTACGGGCACCATGGTGTCGTACTCCCACCGCTCCCAGATGCCGCCCTTGGCCGTTTGGCCGTTGGCGCGGGAATCCGGCTGGCCCCAGGCCAGCAGCACTGCCGCCTGGCTCATGCCGCGGCACACCTGCCCCTGCTGCACGAGCGCCTGGTGCGCTTCCGGCAGGGAATTGTACAGGGTGGGGTTGGCCTGGATGCGCGTGAGCGGCGTGGCGCTCTCACACGCCGCCAAGGCCAGGCAGCCGGCGGCGCACAGCAGCCCCTTGATACGGAAATTCTTTGTCATGCTCATCAGGTCATGACAATAACACCCACTTTCGTGCTTGCCAAGGAAAAAAAAGCGTGTTAAATTGCCGCCAGTTATGAAGACTTCTCATTTTCTTCTCGCAATGCTGGCAGCTTCCACCGTTCTGGGCGGTACCGTGATGGCTCAGGACGCTCCGGGGGCTATCAAGGAATACCTTCCCTACGATGGTGCCACGGTGAAGCAGGGCACTGTTGTGCGTATCGCCCACGATGAATCCTTCGTGACAGAGCAGAAGGCTCTGGCAGAGCGGTTTGCCAAGCTTTCCGAGGAGAAGCGCAAGGCCATTGCCGAGAAGGCCGATCCCTCCATGCTCATGGAGTACAATGCGGACCTCTGGCCCAGCAAGGCCGACTACGACAAGTATGTGGCCGCCTGGAACAAGAAACAGATTGTTCCCCAGGCCGATGTGGCCCTCGGTTTCGACCCGCTGGGCGAAGGCAAGTTCCGCGTGCTCTCCGCCACCCGCGTGAACGGCAACGCCATGATGCCCATCACCATTGGTGCCCTCACCTACAACAGCAAGACCGACACCTGGACCTCCAACAACGGCGAGCTCAAGTCCAAGAAGTTCGAGATGGGCGACCGTTTCGCCTTCGGCGCGCAGACCGGTACGGAGTGGGTCTATGAGAACAAGGACGCCCTTTCCTCCATCAAGGAGGTGGTGCGCTTCACCAAGACCACGGACGGCAAGTTCTACTACATCTACTACAGCCTGCTGGAGGTTTCCTCCGTGAACGGCCAGCCGATTGCCAACCACGGCTACCTGATGCGCTTCCCCGTGGTGACGCCGAGCGCCGCCACCAGCAAGCCCGGGCAGAAGTAAGTGTAACCGTTGTCCCTTTCCGGCGGGAGCCCGTGCGTGCGCGGCCTCCCGCCTTTTTTTACCCGCCCCATGAGAATCATTGCAGGAGAAGCCAAGGGAATGCCCATCCTCGTGCCCGCCGGTGAGGTGCGCCCCACGCAGGACCGCGTGCGGGAGGCCTTGTTCAACATCCTCACCGGCATTATCCCCGGCGCGCGCGTGCTGGATTTGTTCTGCGGTTCCGGCTCGGTGGGAATCGAGTCCCTGAGCCGCGGTGCCGCCACCGTGCGCATGGTGGATGCCGCCCGCGCCTCCTGTGAGGCAGCGCGCCGCAACCTGGAGCGCTCCCGCATGCGCGGCGGCAGCGTGGTGCAATCCGACTGCCTGCAGTTTGTGCGGAGGGATGCCGGGAAGTACGATATCATCTTTGCGGACCCGCCATACTGCAAGGCGGCGGGGGACCGCGACATGATAGCGGAGCTGATGACGGACCGCCTGGCGGAGCTGCTGGCGGAGGGCGGCTATTTCATAGCGGAGGCGCAGGAGGGGTACGGCGTGGGCGACACCCGCACGCGTGAATTTCCCGGGTGGCGGCTGGTTGATACTCGCCATTACGGGAAAAACGTGATACTATTCTACCAAGCCGAGCCATGACCTCTTTTTTCCGCATCCTCCTGCTGCTGGCGTACAACCTGTTGTACCCGGTGTTCCTGCTGGTTTCCCTGCCGGGATACCTGGTGAAGATGCGCCGCCGCGGAGGGTTCGGAACCGGGCTGCTGGAGCGCTTCGGCCTCTACCGCGTGCCCGCCGCCGCAGAGCCCAAGGGCGGCATCTACATTCACGCCGTCAGTGTGGGTGAGGTCTTCATCGCCCTCAAGTTCATCCGCGAGTGGAACAAGGAGCATACCGGCCCCGTGGTGCTGGCTACCTCCACCGCCACCGGGCATGCCGTGGCACGCCAGGCGGGCATACCCAATGTGCGCGTGCTGTATGCGCCGCTGGACCTGCCGCTGCTTTCCGGGCGCTGCCTGAAACGCTTTTCACCGCGCGCGGTTGTGCTCATCGAGGCGGAGCTGTGGCCCAACTTTGCGGAAGCCTGCCACCGCCGCGGCATTCCGCTGCTCATGCTCAATGCGCGCCTCTCCCCCCGCAGTGAGGGCCGCTACGCCGCCATCCGCCCCATCACGCGCATCTTCTTCTCCCGCCTGAACGCCCTGGGCGCCCAGAACGATGTGGATGCCCACCGCTTCTCACGCATCGGCATCAATCCCTTCTCCATCCACGTCACCGGCAGCATCAAGTTTGATGTGCTGGGCGATGCCCCCACCGCGCCGCGGGACGAGTTCCGCATGCTGCTGGACTACCTGCGCCAGGGGCGCCCCGTGGTGCTGGCGGCCTCCACCCACGCCGGGGAGGAGCGCCTGATAGCCACCGCCGCGCGCGAGGCCGGCGCTTTCCCGCTCATTGTGCCGCGCCATGCAGAGCGGCGTGACGAGGTGGTGCGCGACCTCACGGATGCGGGCTTCCGCCCCATCCTGCGCACGCAGCAGGAGCTGCCGGACAAGGTGCCGGAGAATGCCTGCTACGTGGCGGACACCACCGGCGAGCTGCGCGACTGGACCGCCCTCGCGGATGTCGTGGTCATCGGCAAGAGCTTCCTGGCTGCCGGCGGGCAGAACCCCGTGGAGGCCATCGCCGCGCGCATCCCCGTCATCACCGGGCCGGATATGACCAACTTTGCGGACCTGGTGCGCCTGCTGGAATCCCACGGCGGCATCTGCCGCTGCATGGAGCCGCAGCTGGCGCTCAACATCTCCCACCTGCTGGTGCGCAGCCCCGGCACCATGCGCCAGGTGGAGAACGCCTTCAACGCCCTGCGCGTGCATTCCGGTGCCACCGCCCGCAGCGTGCAGCTTGTGGAATCCTTCATCAAGGAGGAAGGGGAATAATAACCAGCCATGCGCTTTTCCTACAACGATCTGGTGCGCAAGGCGGATGCCTCCCTGCGGGCGCAGCGTGATTCCAGCCGCATCCTCTCCGCCATTCTCCCCCCGCGCCTTTTCGATGAGCACCTGTGGCTCTGGGAGCGCCGCAGCGTGGCCGTGGGCCTGGGCTGGGGTGCGGCCTGGGCCATTGCCCCTGTGCCCTTGCAAACCATTTTTGCCGCGCTGAGCTGCCTCTGGCGGCGCGGCAACATTCCCGTGGCCGTGGCCGCATGCTGGATTTCCTTCCCCGGCTACCAGGTCTTCGCGTGGCCGCTCCAGTGGTGGGTGGGTTCCTCCATCCTGAATGCGCTCGGCTCCGGCTCGCACACCACCTTTGAAACCATTCGCGATGCCGCCGTTCATTTAACCGAGGGCTGGGATGCCGTGCTGCCCGCACTGCAGGGCATCGAACTGCCTCTCCTTGCGGCGGAACTCCTGCTCGGCTGCCTGGTCACCTGCGCCGCCGCCGGTATTCTCGCCTACCTGCTCACCCTCCTCGTCTGGCGCCCCAAAAAGGCGTAGGCCCGGCCTTGCCGGCAATTCAGGCCCTACACCTTGCGGTGGGTCCATTTCAGGCCGATGAAGAGGCGGTGGAGGATGACGGATTCCACGGTCATATCCAGCACAAAGAGGCTCCAGATGCCCAGCAGGGAGATGGTTTCCGGCCAGAAGGTGTACCAGAGGAAGAGAATGCCGAAGCGGAAGATACCCATGCAGCCGTAGGTGACGAACATCACGCGGCGGGTGTCTCCCGCGCCGCGCAGGCTCATCTTGAACAGCATCATGGTGGCGTACACCGGCTCGGCTATCAGGAAGAGCTGCACCACCGGCCGCGCCGTATCCACCAGCGCTTGGGAGTTCGCGGCGAACGGTTGGATGAACAGCTCCGGGAACAGGAAGAAGAACAGGCCCATGAGCCCCATGAAAACCAGCGCGTACAAGGTGCATTTCAACACGGTGGCCACGGCCTTGCGCGGGTTGTGCGCACCCAGGTACTGCCCCACCAGCGTGGCACTGGCAATGCCTATGGCGAAACCGGGCAGGAAGCTCAGGGATTCAATGCGCACGGCTATGTTGTGCGCGCCCACGGCGGCATCCCCCAGGGAGGAGATGATGCGCATCACGTATATCTGCACCAGCCACACGCCGCACACTTCCAGCGCTTGCGGGAAGCCTATGCAGACAATGCGGTAGATCATGCTCCAGCGCGGGAACAGGGAGTGGATGCGCAGGAATATGGGCGGCACAAAGGTGCTGCCCACGCTGCCTGCGTAGGCATCCAGATCCGTGCACTCTCCCATGCTTTTCTTCATGCGCACGGTGCGCTGCACCAGCAGCCCCACCAGGAATGCCGTCGTCACCGCCATGGCCAGCATCATACCCCACGCCAGCCCCTCGATATCCATGCCGAAACACTTGATGAGGATAAGGCTGAAAACCACTTGCAGCCCATCCATGGACAGCATGATGAAGAAGGGCGTTTTCGTGTCTCCGGAGCCGCGCAGGGCCGCGTTCACCGCAAAGATGATGCCGGAGAAGATGGCTACCCAGCAGCCGATGTGCATGAAGCGCAGCGCCACCTCCTGCGCGTACCCGGTGAGGCTCAGGAAATGAATCACCAGGTAGTCTGTGGCAAAGTACATCAGGAATGCGGAGACGATGCCCGCCAGCAGCCCCATGGTGGCCGCCTGGTTGGCCGCAAAGTTCGCCTCGCCGAACTTGCGCGCGCCCGTCATGCGGCTCACGATGGCCGTGGCGCCCATGGCCACGGACCCCTGCATCAGGAACCCCAGCCACATCACATATGCGGTCACGCCAATGCCTGCGGCAATCTGCGTGGTCTGCTCCTGTGAGGTGCCCAGGTGGTTGGAAAGGATAACGGTGTTGCAGGAGCAGATGAAGCCCATCACCTGCTCCAGCAGCGGCCACAGGGCAATGGTGATAATCTGGCGCGGCAGGCTGAGCCCGGCCAGCTTGCCGCCAAGCTCTCCCTTGAGAAGTGCGGAACGTATCTTTCCGTCTCTGCCGTCTCCCGTGCTCACGGCCGCGCATTGAAGCACAACACCGCCTTTTTGTACAGCCTAATCTGATACAATCCGCAGGTGAAACCGCATGTGTCCCAAGGATTGAGGATGGCGTCTCTCTACTGCACAATCTTGAGCGTCTTCACGCAGCCGTCGCCCAGTTCTGCGTTGAGGGCCTGGATGAGCTTGGGGGTGAGGCGCAGGAGCTCGTAGCGCACGGCGGGGTGGTTCACCCACACGCGTGCGGTGTGCTTGGATACGGATTGCAGCTCCGTGAAGGCTGCCAGGGAATCTCCCACAGCCTTTTTCCAGATGGAGGCCAGAATTTCCGGGCGGATGGTTTCCTCCTCCAGGTGCATGGCCTCCAGCACCTCGCCGAGCAGGGATTGCACACTGCGCATGTTGGCGGTGACCTTGAGCTCCGGGCAGGCGCAGAGATAATCCGCCAATGCTTGGTCGCGCGCGCCCTGAGCGAGGGTGCGGGTCCGCTCCGCGTGGGCGAGCCCGTCCTCCCCCTTCACCATGCGGAAGCGGGGCAGCTTGCGGCTGCGGGGTGCCGCATCCGCAGCGGGAGCGGCGCTCTTTTTCTTGCGCGGGGCGGGCATGTTCTCGGGAAATAAACAACCCGGCGGTACTGCCGCCGGGTTGCGTGAAATCCGGTTGGGAAACGGCTTATTCGCCGTCGTCGCCGATGGCCTGCACGGGGCAGCCCTCCATAGCCTCCTGGCAAAGGGCAATTTCCGCCTCGCTCTCAGGCTGCTTGCAGACGAAGGAAACACCCTCGTCGTCGTCGCGTGCAAAGAAATCGGGTGCGGTCTCGCGGCACAGGTCGCAGTCGATGCAGTTGCAATCCACATAGAACTTGCCGGGTACGTTCTTCTCGTTCTTGTCGTCAATATCTGCCATAGTAGAAGTATTGTTGAGTTAGGTCCCCCTTTCTACCCCTTTTTTCCTGCCGATGCAATCTTTTTTATTGCCAGCACGGCAAATTGACGGCACAATAGGGGCATGCCAGAGTCTGAAGCAGGTAAAGAGCCATACGTCTCCCGCACGCAGCAGAGGAAGATTGATTTCCGGAATCATGTGGGCAAGGGAGCCGGTTTTGTGGTGCTGTTGATTGTACTTGCGTTCGTTGTGTGGTTTGCATGCAACGTGCCGGGGCATCCGTGGCGCCAGAACGATGTGAGCCTGCCTTGGCGCGGCGAGGGCGTGGAGGTGACAGAGGCCAAGGCCCAGTGGAATTCCTCCGAGGGAGACGAGCGCATGGAGCTGCGCGCCCTCCTGTACCCCACGCTGCATGCCACGCTCGGCAACTGCTCCGGCAGCGGCTACCTGCATGTCGTCTTCAAGAACCCCTCCGGCCACCAGGTCGGGGATGTCTGCCGCGTGCCGTACAAGGACGGACAATTCATCGAGACCTACCAGGGCAACATTCAGGCGGCAGGCAAGGAGGCCACCTTCTTGATTGAGACGGGTATCAAGGACCGGGATACCTACCTGCTGCACAAGCTCAATGTGGACGAGCCGCTGTGGCGCGTGGACGTGTACAACGCGCCGGAGGGCAAGGTCGAGGTTCAGGAATTGGGGCATGTGAGCATCCCCGCTGAAGACTTCCCCGGCTTATGAGCGAAGAAGTGGCAGCCGTTCCCGCTCCGGCGCGGCGGCGTTTTAGTTGGGATTGGCTTTGGAGCCTGCTGGGCGGCGCATTCATGGCGCTGGCGTACCCGCCGTATGATTTCGGCAGCCTGGTGTGGGTGGGGCTGGTGCCGCTGCTCAGCGTGCTTTGGTGCGGAAGCGCCGGGTTCTGGCGCGGGTTCCGGCAGGGCTGGCTGTACGGCATGGGCTGGTACTGCGTGAGCTTTTGGTGGATTCACAATGTGGGCATTGTGTGGGATATCCCCATGCCTGTGTTCCTGGGGATAGCCTTCCTGCCGCTTATGGCACTCTATTCCTGCCTGCCCGCGCTCTGGGGCGGCGTGGCCAACACGTGGCTGCGCCCGTGCACCGTGCCGCAGCCGCAAGTGGCGGATTTGCCGCAGGCGGAGCGCCGCAACCATTGGTCTGATTGGGCCTCTGCCGATTGCCTGTGCACGCTGCGCTGCGCGCTGGGGTTGGGCGCGCTCTGGGTGTGTATCGAGTGGTTGCGCGCGAGCGGCACGCTGGGATTCAGCTGGTGCAGCCTGGGCACCGCGCTGTACGATGGCCTTTCCATGGTGCAGTGGGCGGAGTTTGTGGGCACGAGCGCGCTCTCGTTCATCCCGGTGTTCACGGTGGTGGTGCTGTGGTGCGCGCTGCGCCGCTCGATTCTTCATTTCAAGGGCTGCGGCGTGGGTTGCCGTCCCTGGGATTTCTACGGCACGGTGGTGGTGCTGTTCATTCTTTTTTCCGGCGGGTTGTTCCTCTCCCGCCAATACTCCCCGGGCGTGATGATGAAGCGCCCGGAGGTGCTGCAGCTGCCCGTGGTGGCTGTGCAGATCAACCTGGACCAGAACGAGCGCATGGATGACGGCAGCCTGCAGCCGCACCTTTACGGCATGTACCTGCGCGCCACCAAGTCCGCGTTCGATCAAATCCAGCAGGACACCGCCAAGCGCGCCATGGAGAACCCGGATTTCGCCTTCACCCAGCAGCTGCCCGTGTGGGTGGTGTGGCCGGAGAGCGCCATGGGGTGCCCCTTCCTGCGCGATGAGGCCACGCGCCAATTCATCCCGGACCGCTACACGCAGGACATCTTCCTGGGGCCGGAGGGCCTGCCGAAGGTGCGCGAGCTGGTGCGCGGCATGGGCGGGCAGGATTTTGTGCTCTTCACCGGGGTGGATGAATTCCTGTACCGCCCGGCGGAGGATGGTACCATGGAACCCGCCGGCATGCTCAACTCCATGGCGGTGATGCCTGCCGGGCAGGAAACCGCCCTTACCGCATCCAAGCAGCATCTCATGCCCTTCGGAGAGTACATTCCCTGGGTGGAATCCATCGAATGGCTCGGCGAGGCCTTCTCCGCCATCACCGGCACCCAGGTGGGCGATCACATCCTGCCCGGGGAAGGGGATACGCCCCTGAGCGTTCCCGTGCCCGGCACGGATGAAACGGTGGATGTCATCCCCGCCATCTGCTATGAGGACACCGTCTCCCCGCAAGTGGCCAAATTTGTGCGCGAGGGCCCGCAGGTCATCGTGAACGGCAGCAACGACGCCTGGTTCCGCGAATCCGCATGCGGTGAGCAGCAGGCGCGCGCGGCTGCCTTCCGCTGCATTGAGCTGCGCCGCCCCATGGTTCGCGCCGCCAACCGCGGCCTCACCTGCACCATTGCGCCCAACGGAGCCTTCATCCACGCCCTGAGAAAGGGTGACGGCAGCCCCCACCGTGATGGTTTCAGCTATGGCGTGCTGCCCGTGGACCGCGAGGCGGGGATTACCCTCTACGCGGCCTGGGGTGATTGGGCGGTGCTGCTGTGCCTGCTGCTGGCTTTGGGGTCGAGCTTCCCCGCTGCGTACGCGTTTTTCCGCAAACGGCAGTAATCAGCGCGCCATGTCTCGTATGGCGGCGGCTGCGGCCTGGACAAGCGGCGGGCCGTTGTAGATGAATCCGGAGTACAGCTGCACAAGGGATGCTCCTGCGCGGATTTTGTTCACGGCGTCCTCGGCAGAGAAGATGCCGCCGGTGCCGATGATGGGGATTTCCCCGTGCAGGCACTTGGCAAAGGCCTCCAGCGTTTCGTTGGCCCGGTTGTAGAGGGGCTTGCCGGAAAGGCCGCCGCTCTCCTTGGCGGCGGGGTGGCCCTCCACACCCTCCCTGGTGGTGGTGGTGTTGGTGCAGATGAGCCCGTCCAGCTGGCAATCCAGGAACACGTGGCTCAGCTCCTCTATTTGCCGCTCGGACATATCCGGGGAGACCTTCATCACCAGCGGCACATAGCGCCCGGTGTCCGCAGAGAGGTTGGCCTGCTCGCTCTTGAGCTGGGAAAGCAGGTCCGCCGCGGAATCCGCCTGTGCCAGTTCCTGCAGGTTCGGCACGTTCGGGCAGGAGAAATTCACCGCCACGTAGTCCGCCACGTCCCACGCCGCGCGCAGGCAGCTCACGTAGTCGTGCTTGGCCTCTGCGTTGGGGGTCACCTTGTTCTTGGAGATGTTCACGCCGAGCACGCCGCAGAAGTTTTTGGTGGCGCGGATGTTCTCCACGCCGCGGTCAATGCCGGGGTTGTTGATTCCCATGTGGTTGATGATGGCCTGCTGGGGAATGCAGCGGAAAAGGCGGGGCTTGGGGTTGCCCGGCTGCGGGCGCGGGGTGAGCGTGCCCACCTCCACGAATCCGAATCCCAGGTGCCCGAAGGCGGCCACCGTGTTGGCCTCCTTGTCCATACCGGCAGCCAGACCCACGCGATTCGGGAACTTCAGCCCCATCACCGTCACGGGGTCCTCCACGCGCGGCCCCGCCACCAGCGGGAGCATGTGCAGGCGCTCCGCCATGCGGAGTCCCGTCAGGGTAAGGGAATGCGCGCGCTCCGGGTCCAAGTGAAAGAGAGCGCTCTTGGCTAACTGGTATAACCGTGGGTTCACGTGTGTTGAGGGTGTAACTCGCGGTGCGGGCAATGTATACAAACCCGCCGCTTGCGGGAATTGTACGCCATCAGCTGCCCCAATGCAAGGAAAATCCTGATTTTCACGCGCTCTCGCGTTGGGACATAAATCGGACACCGGACAGCCCGGATTTGGAGGGGGCGAAAAAGTTGCAGGACAGAAATCGGACACTACAATGCCTGTATGGCATTGACAATGGGCAGAGAAGAGCTGGAGTTGTACATGGAGAGGCAGCATGGTTTGTATCAGCGTGTACATGGCGTGAAAGCGCGTCAGAGGTTCATAGACAAGGTGGTCGAGGCCACAGGCTACGACAGGAAGCGCGCAATCAGGCTGCTAAACCGCAAGGGCGAGGTGTTCCGACAGCGGGGTGCCACGCGCAAGCTGAAGGCTGCGGATGTGGATTTCCTGCGCGAGTTGTGGGCGTTGGCCGATTACCCGAACGCACGTTATTTCCACATCATGCTGCCGCGCTTTCTGAAAGACATCCGCGCATTGGATCCGCGTGTGGGGCGGCGGCAGGAGCAGAGGCTGCTCGAGGTGAGCTACAAGACGATTGAGAGGGAACTGGGGATATACCGGGCGAAAGAGCGGCAGAAGCCCGACGGGATGGCACTCAGGGCGGCCATTCTGGCTCAGGTGGAGCTGGTGGCCCCGCTGAGAAAGGTGGTTTCTCCAGGCTACATATGCGTGGACACCGTGGCGCACGGCGGCGACACGACTGCGGGGGACTTCGCGTGGACCTTGACGTGGACGGACATACACACGGGCTTCACCATCAACAGGGCCTTGTGGAACAAGGGATACGCAGCCATGCAGGAGGCATTCGACTACTGCGTGGCCCACACTCCGTTTCCCATAAGGGAGATCAACAGTGACAATGGCACGGAGTTCCTCAACTTCCACATGCTGCGCTACTGGGCGGACAAGGGCGTGAAGTTGACCCACTCGCGCCCGTACCACAAGAACGACAACGCCCACGCCGAGCAGAAGAACCGCACCCATGTGCGCGAGCTGTTCCTGAACATCAGGGTGGATAGGGAAGAGTTCGTGGAGAAGATGAACCGCATATACGAGGTGGCCAACACGATACGCAACTACATCATGCCTTGCATGGTGCTGACGGGCAGGGAGTACATCAAGGAGCGTCACCGCAGCCGCCGAATATACGACAAGCCTCGGACACCGCTCGCGAGGATTATCGAGAGCGGCGTGCTTGAGACCGTAGAGGCGGAAAGGCTGCTGGCGGACGAGCGGCGGCACAACAGCATCGAGCTGTTTGTAGAGGTCGAAAGACGCCTGAATGCATTTTTCCACGCCCTCACAAAAGACCTGAAGGACCAGCTCTCGAACACGTGACCCCCGGCGGCGTCTTTTGGGCGCATCCCCAGCCTCCGCTACGCTCCGGCAGGGGATGCGCCCAAAAGAGGGATAATCCTCATCATTTCGGTGTCCGATTTATGTCCTGCACTCTAATCGGGTGTCCGATTTATGTCCCAATACGTCGCGCATGTGCGCGCGAGAAGGGGCCGCATGCAAAAAAATCACATTTTTTCTGCGTCCGCAAAATGCATTTTGACCGCAAAAAACTATACCAATCAAAAAATCTACAATAAACAAAGAGCAAACGAATTGCAAATTATAGAAATAATATATACGCGAAGAAATGATAAGGAAAATTTAAATATATGATGAAAAATTTTTGCGGGGAAATGCTTGACAAGGGGGTGGTCGGGTGGTAGCATGCGCGCCCCATGAAACTGGTATTGACAATCATCAGCGCCCTGGCGCTCAGCACGGCGGCATTTTCCGGTGTCGTTGAGGAGCTGCGTCCTGCCATCAAGGCAGCGGCGGACGAGAACGGGATTGACCCCGTTCTGATGGAGGCCATCATCCGTCATGAATCCGGGCACGCCACTTCCCACGCTGCCCGTCACAAGAACAACCTGGCCGGCATAATGGGCCGCCGCGGCCAGCGCACCTACCAAACCAAGGAGGAGTGCGTGGCAGACCTCGGCCGCATCCTGGCCAAGTACAAGGCGCGCGGTCGCGTCACCACCGCCCAGATCGGCCGTGTGTACTGCACGGTGGGTGGCTGGGCTCGCCAGGTGAACGCCCACATGGCCGCTATCCGCTCCGGCCGCCACGGCAGCCTGGAGGTCTACGGCATCCCCGCAGACCAGCCTGCACAGGAGCAAAAGTAATCCCGCTTCCCCGCAGGAAGCAGGATGGGAAAGTGTACCTTTAAGCGTAGAAAAGGGCCGGCTGCCGCGAATATTCACGCATGCGGCGTGTTTCACGCGGTGGCCGGTTCTATTTCTTGGAGTTCTTCTTCAGGGCACGCTGGGCATCTGCAGCCTCCTGCTCCTTGAGGGCCACGTTGATAAGCGCGGCGCGCTTCTTGGTCTGCTTCTCGTGGGCGGCATCTTCCCCGGCCAACAAGTCGGCGGCCTTTTTCTGCAGCTCGGGGCAGCTGCGGGCATCCAGCATTAGTTCGATGGCCGTTTCCACCTGCCCGGCGGCATGGAGCACATCGTAGCAGTTCAGGGCGCGCCCGGCGGCATCATAAACGAACTCGGTGAACAGGGATTCCGTAGTGAACTTGTGGGCCATGGCCCGCACGATGACCTCCTGGCACATCTGATCCGGTACCTGCTGCACCGTGTTCATGGCGGCTTCCACAATTTGCTTGTGGTCCTGCGGGGTTTCACGGTTCATTTGCTCGAATTCGCGCGCAGCCTGTTTCGCCTCGTACGCCTTTTGCACAGCCGTGGCCTCGTTGGTGCGCTGTTCGGCCCCCTTTTCAAGAGCTTTCATGGCCTTTTCGTTCCTGTCCAGCACTTCCGCCCGAACTCCCGGGTCCTGCTGCGCCTTTTGCATGAGCCGCAGGGCATCTTTGATTGCATCTGCCGTGAGCAGCTCGTCAAACACGGAGTGCAGGCGCCCCTTGCTGTCTGCGTAGGTGGCCAGGTGCAGGTCTTTCAACGCATTGTCGTTTTCCAAGGCGGCCAGAAAGGCAGTGCGTGCAGATTCCGGCATGGCTTTCAGGCCGCTTTGTACGGCGCCAACGGCAGAGGCGAGTGCCTTGGGAGAGAGCGCGGTGGTCACTTTCCCTGTATCGCCCTTGTCCTTCTTGGGATTTTCTTTTGCATTGTATTTACGGAGTTTGGAAATTTGGGAGCCGAATTCCATCTCCAGCAAACCCTTGTTGCCGCGCCACAGTGGTTTCAGGGATTCCCAAGTGGCACTCTCGCAGCGTTTGTATAGGTCTCCCCAGCGGTATTTGCGGTGATCGCTGCCGAATATTTTGCATTCTGGGTTGGTGCCGTTCCCTTTCGCTTCGGACCATTTGTACATCTCGGTGAAAAAGGCATCCAGAGCGCGCTCGTCCACCTTCTTGAACTTGGCCACGATATCTCGCGCATGCTTGGCCTTGTCGGCATTCAGCTTGCGCAGCTTGGCAATGTCTTCGGCGTAGGTCTCTCCCACGGCCATCAGGTGCTTTTCCCGGAGCTCTTTCCAAAGCGCTTCCCAATTGTGTTTTTTGACAGATTCGGTGAGCACTTTATTGAAATCCGCCTGCTTTCCGCCGGGCAGGGTTATCTTGACGGGTTTAACCGCATAGTTCGATGCATCCGTGGGAACCACGGAAAACTGCTCTGCCAACATGCAGAGCCGCACTTCCGCCGGCAACTTCTCCAGCTTGTTGATGAAGGTTTTTTCCTCTGTGTCCATCCGCGAGTACGCCGCCCGGTCCATCACGGCCCATCCCGTATGGGGCAGGGCGGCCGATGCCATTGCCAGAGCCAATGCGAGGCGCGCAAGTATCCTACCATGCATATACTGCATGCTACCATGCGTGCCGTGTATGTCAAGGAGCTTTTGCATCGCCTGTCACCCTGCGCAGGCGGAGCTGGCCGCAGGCGGCGTTGATATCGTGGCCCTTCTCGTAGCGGAGGGTGACGGGGATGCGTGCATCCACCAGGGATTGGCAAAAGGCGCGGCAGTCCCGCTCGGAGGGACGGGTCCAGGGGAGCCCGTCCACGGTGTTGTAGGGGATGAGGTTGACCTTGGCGTTGAGACTGCGGGCCACGTTGATGAGGAGCTTTGCCTGTTCCGGGGAATTGTTGACATCCTGGATGAGGATGTATTCCAGCGTAATCATGTGCTTGCCGGTGCGGTTCCATTCCCGCAAGGCGGGAAGGAGCTTGGCGAGCGGCCATTTCCTGTTGACAGGCATGATCTGGTCGCGCACCTCGTCGCATGCTCCGTGCAGGGAAACGGCGAGGCGCAGGGGCTTGCCGAAGGCGGCGAGGCGCTGCAGGCCCGGCACGTTGCCGGAGGTGGAGACGGTGATGTGGCGCGCGCCGATGTTGAGCGCGTGCGGGTCCATGATGACCTCCAGGGCGCGCAGCAGGTTGTCGATGTTGGCCAGCGGTTCCCCCATGCCCATGAAGACGAGGTTGTCGATGCGCTCACCGGCCACTTCCTCTGCGGCGAGGATTTGGCCGAGGATTTCCGAGGCGGTGAGATTGCGGGTGAATCCGAGCAGGCCGCTGGCGCAGAACTTGCAGCCGAAGGCGCAGCCCACCTGGGAGGATACGCAGAGCGTCATGCGCGCGCTGTGGGCACCGCCCTTGCCCACGGCGGCGGGGATGATGACGGATTCCACGAGGTGGCCGTCCTGCATGCGGGAAAGGAATTTGCGGGTGGCGGAACCGGTGGAGCTTTGGCTCACCTCCACCACCTGGAGCGGGCGCAGGCAGCATTGGGCGGCCAGTTTCTCCCGCAGGGCGGGAGCCAGGTTGGTCATCTGGGAAAAATCCGTGGCGCGGTGCTTCCAAATCCACTCCATGAGCTGGGTGGCGCGGAAAGCCTTGGGCTCGCCCATCCCGGCCAGCAGCTCCGCCAGCCCGGTGCGCGTATACTCCAGCAGGCAGGTGGGCGGCATCACAGGAAGGTGTTCACGTATTCGTCCGGCTTGAAGGGCTGCAGGTCATCGCAGCCTTCGCCTGTTCCCAGGAAGATGGGGGAGATGCCCAGCTCGTCCTGGATGGCCACGGCCACGCCGCCCTTGCCGGAGCCGTCCATCTTGGTGACCACCACGGCATCCAGCGGGGTGGCCTTGTGGAATTCCTGCGCCTGCATGAGGGCGTTGCCGCCGGTGGTGGCATCCACCACCAGGTAGCAGGCGTGGGGCGCGGTCTCATCCTGCTTGGCGATGGAGCGGCGGATTTTGGAAAGCTCCTCCATGAGGTTGTGGCGGGTGTGCAGGCGGCCGGCGGTGTCGCAGATGAGGTACTCGAAGCCCTCGTTGAGCGCGCGGGTGTGGGCCTCGTAGCACACGGAGGCCGGGTCCTGGTTCTCACGCCCCTTGTAGAGCGGCACGTTCAGCTTGGCAGCCCAGGATTCCAGCTGCTCCACGGCGGCGGCGCGGAAGGTATCCGCCGCGGCCAGCAGCACGCGGTGCCCCTGTTTCTGCAGGCGGTGGGCCAGCTTGGCGGCGGTGGTGGTCTTGCCGGCGCCGTTCACGCCCACCATCATGATAACGGCGGGCTTGCCCCCTTGCGGCTGCGGCAGCTGCGGCAGCTCGGCGGGGAAGGCGGCGCGCAGCTGCGCCTTGATGTAGTCCGCAATGTCGCATGCGTCCTGGTCGTTCTGCTCCTGCAGCTGCTCCACCAGGGGAATAACGCGCTTGGCTCCGATATCTGCGGAGATGAGGTCGGCCTCCAGCTCGTCCCAGTCGATTTCCGGTTCGCCGAGGAATTTGTCTACCAGGCGTGTGAAGAAGTTGGCCATGGCGGTGGGAGGAAGAGGTGCTTACTGCTTGGCGGCGGCGGCGAGCACACCGTGGATGAAGGGAGCGCTCTTGCCGCCGGAATACGTGTCCGCCAGCTCGTTGGCCTCCGATACCACGATGGGCGTGGAGAGTTTTTCCACGCGCAGCTCGTAGAGGGCCAGCAGCAGGATGCAGCGGTCCACTATGTCCAGGCGCGCGGTGCTGTAGTGTTCCAGCAGCCCGGCGATTTCCGTTTCCAGCTCCTCGCGGTGCTCCAGCACCTTGCCTGCCAATTGCTCTGCGGCGGGGCGCAGTTCCTGCAGGTCCCGCATGCGGCGCAGCAGGCCGGCAAATTCCTGCTTGCCCGCCAAATACGTTTCATCCGCCATGCCGGCGCAGGCCTGCATCAGGCGCCCGCGGCGTTTCACAACGGCCGCCAGCGGCTCCAGCACGGAGCGGTAGGCGGGGAAATCCGCAAAGAGAGGCAGCATTTCCGCTCCCAGCCCCTGCAGCGCACGCGCCAGGGTGATGGAGCTCTTGGTGCAGCGGGCCAGCTCGTCCGTGTCGGTGGCGCGCTTGTTGTCCAGCTCGGCGCGCAGGGCGGCCAGGCTCTCCTCCCACTCGTCCGTGCGGTTGGTGTAGCGCTCCAGGGCTTCCCGCAAGGCAACGGCGGTCAAATCCGCGTGCAGGGCATCCTGCGCCTTTTGGGTGCGCTCTGCCAGCAGGCGGGCGCTGTCCGCAGAGGCGCGGCAGGTGTGCAGCACGGCCTTGGCGAGCGCATCGCGGTACTGGTCGGTGTCGCGCTCCAGCGCCACGGGCCAGAAGAGGTTGAGGTCGAAATCTTCCCAGGAGCCGCCGTTTTCAATAACGGCGTAGATGAGGTTGAGCGCGCTGCGGCGCACGCGTGCGGGGTTGATGTTGGTGGAAGCCATGGTTATTTGGAATTGGCTTGCTGGCCAAAGGCGGGGTTTTTGCCGAAGCGGCGGGCGTTTGCCTCGTGCTCCTCAATCAGGTTGATCATCTTGACTGCGGCGCGGGCGGCCTCCTTTCCGCGGTTGAGGGTGCTGGCGATGCAGCGGGCGAACGCCTGCTGCTCGTTGTTGAGCAGGAGCACCTCGTTGATCACCGGAACCAGCGTTTCACAGGAGATGTCCATGAGCTTGCGGGCCACGTTCTCGCCCACCAGGTCGCCGTGCGCGGTTTCGCCGCGGATGATGACGCCCAGGGCAATCACGGCCTCCGGACGCTCGCCGGAAGTGGGCTCCAAAATGGCGCGGCGTACCATCAACGGGATTTCATATGCTCCCGGAACCTCCAGCACCTCGAACTCGGAGTGGGGGTACGCCTCGGCCAGCTCGTTGACGCAGTTATCCCGCATGGCCTGCACATACTTGGCGTTGTATGTGGATGTGACAATGGTGATGCGGGCATCACGCTTGCGAGCCTGTATCTTTTCCGGTAATTCTATGGACATAACTTGTGCCGTGAAGCCTAGCACGCGCGCGCGTGTGAGTCAAGCGCATTCCCGGTATTAGTCCCGCACGGCGAAGGGAATGTTCTTCAGGGTAGCATCCTGCATGTGCAGCTCTTGCACCATGCAGCGCAGCACCTCCAGCGAGCCGGCGGCGTCGTAGAGGGCATCGTGCCATTGCCTGCCCGGCACCAGGGAGGTCACGCGTTCGGAGATGCAGAGGGCATCGCACACCATGGAGAGCGAGTGGTCCGGTAGGGTGGGCATGGCCTGCCGCGCCAGCGCGAGCGTATCCAGCCACGGGCCGAAGCCGTGCCCGGGGAAGGCGCGCAGGAAACGCATTTCCGTGGCAGGGTTGTGGCCCACCACCACGCAGCCGCCCAGCAGGCGCTTGATATCCGGCCACAGCGCGGAGAAGGGGGGCGCATCCTTCAGTGTGGCGGTGGTGATGCCGTGCAGGCGGGATGCGCTCCAGCGCACGGGGTGCTCGCACGCAATGTACGAGGTGAAGCACTCCGGCTGCGGATCGTACAGCGAGTTCACGCGCACAATGCCCACCTGCACCGGGCAGTCCGTTTCTCCGGGGGCGACCCCGGCGGACTCGAAATCGATGGCGGCGTAGGCGAGCTGGGCTAGCGTGCTCATGCAAAGAAGGCGGCGCGCTCCTGAATCTCTTGGCAGAGCGCCTCGTAATCGCAAGTGAGGAACTTGCCGTCCCGGTAGAGTTCTCGTCCATCCACCACGGTGAGGCGGTTCTCCAGTCCGGTGGCGGCGTAGACGATGTTGGAGACGATGTGGTGGATGGGCTGCATGTTGGGCGTGGTGAGGTCCAGCGCAATGAAATCCGCGCGCATTCCGGGCTCCAGCACGCCGATAAGCGGGTCGTGCAGGGCGGCGGAACCGCCGCGCGTGGCCATATCCAGCGCCAGGGAGGCGGGGCAGGCGGTGGGTTCAAGCCGGTCCACCTTGTGCAGCAGGGTGGCCACATACATATCCCGGAACATGTTCTGGGCATTGTTGCTGGCGGGGCCGTCCGTGCCCAGGGCCACATCCACGCCGCGCTGAATCATCTTCTCCACGGGAGCCACGCCGCTGGCGAGCTTCATGTTGGAGGCGGGGTTGTGTACGCCGGCGCAGCGGTTTTCCGCCAGCAGGTCGATATCGTGCTCATCCACGGTGACCAGGTGGAAGAAGGTGGAATCCGGCTGCAGGAGCCCCAGGCTTTCCGCATACGGCACGGGGCGCATGCCGTGCTCCTTCTGGCAGGCTTCCGTTTCCGCGTTGGTTTCCGCCAGGTGCATGGCGAAGACGGCGCCGTGCTCGTCTGCAATGGCGCGGCACTCCCGCAGGAGCTCCGGGCTGGTGGTGTACGGCGCGTGCGGCGTAATGGCCTGGCGCAGGCGCGGGTGGTTGCGCCATTTGGCTGCCTGGGCGGCCATCATCTCGCGGTAGGCGGGCATGTCTGCAAAGGCCAGGTTGGGGAAGAAGCGGGTGATGTTCTCCCCGATGACGCCGCGGATGCCGATGCTGTCCGCCGCGCGGAAGACGGCATCCGAGTGCATGTACATGTCGAAAAACGCGGTGGTGCCGGTGCGCACCATCTCCGCCAGGCTGAAGAGTGCGCCCATTTCCACCATCTCCGCAGTGAGCTTGGCCTCTGCGGGGAAGATGTCGTTCATCAGCCAGTCCATGAGCGCCTTGTCGTCCGAATACCCGCGGTACAGGCTCATGGGCACATGCGTGTGCGCGTTCACAAGCCCCGGCATGATTACTGCACGCCCCAAATCCGTGCGCCCGGCGTCCGGGTACATGGTCGCCAGCATGTCTGCGTGGCCCACGCAGGTGATTTTGTCCTTTTCAATGGCTACGGCACCCTTTTCAATAATGTCGCGTCCGTTGTTCTGGGTAACGATATAGTCTGCGGTGTAGATGTGCATGGCGTGGATGGAGATGGGTTTTTACCAGAAGAGGATGGCGCAGGCGAGCACGGCAACGCCGTACAGGGAGCCGAAGAGGGCGATGCCCTTGAACGCGCCCGTGTGGTTGCTGAGCCAGGCGGCCCAGTCCCTGAAAAGGTGGGGCTTGGCCACCCAGAACATGGCAACCGTGAGTACCGGGTACCACCAGATGGGGATCAGCAGCCGCGTTACCGGGTCTTTCAGGAATGCGGCGGAAAGCGGCAGCAGCGCCGCCAGCAGCAGGAACAGGCCCAGCGCCCGCGCAAACAGGTGCTCCTTGGCCATGGACGACAGCACAAACCAGATGATGGGGCAGAGGATGAGCAGAATGCCGCGCGTGCGGTCGAACTCATACAGCGGCATGCACAGCGGGTTCCAGTCCGCCTTGAACAGCAGCGCGGCTATCCACAGGAAGTCTATGCCCAGCAGTGTGGCTCCCGCGCGGTATGCCACATGCGCGTTCCCCAGCACCCGCAGGGCAGCTTCCGGGCGCAGCAGCGCGTACAGGTGCAGCAGGATGAGAATTACGCCCATCACTACGCCCGTGCCGCAGAGAGGCAGTTTTTCATAGATATGGATGGATTGTTCGTACATGCGCGGCGTGATTGTATCTTGTTTGCGGTAAAAAGTGAAGCAAAAAGGGCGCTCCCGCTTGGGAGCGCCCTCCTATGAAAGGACTCGAGAAAGGCAATCCCTTAGCGGGCGGCCTTGACGGTGACGGCCTCCTTGCCGATACGGCTGCGGAGGTAGTTGAGCTTGGCGCGGCGGACCTTGCCGCGGGACACAACCTCAATCTTGGCAATCTTGGGAGAATGGATGGGGAAGGAGCGCTCCACGCCCTCGCCGTAGGAAATCTTGCGGACGGTGAAGGCCTCGTTGATGCCGGCGCCGCGCTTTCCAATGACGATGCCCTGGAAAATCTGCACGCGCTCCTTGCCGCCTTCAATCACGCGGCAGTGCACCTTGACAGTGTCACCAACGTTGAAGGAAGTCACGTTTTCCTTCATCTGCTCCTTACCGATGGTATCGAGAATGTTCATCTTGTTACTCCTATACGTTACTGTAAATAATCAGGGAGCCTTTCGGCCCCGGCGGGTGCGACAGTCTACACGATAAATTTGTTCTTGGCAACCCAAATTTGTGAAAAAAATGATTTTTTTCTTCAAAAAGCCCGGGAAAGCCCGTCATTTGCGGAAATAGGCACCGCGCCAATCCGTGCCATACTCCCGGCGCAGCTCGTCCGCTATGGCGTTCCACCCGGCATCCTGCACCTCCGCTATGTTGATGGTGTCCCCGGCCTCGTTGGTGCGGATGAAGAGCACCGCCCAGCGCGTGCCGTCCGTCACGGTCAGGAAGCGGTCACGGCTCTCGAAGGTGTCGTCCACGGAGGCAAGGGTGAGCTCCCCCTCGTCCCGCAGCTGGCGGCGGTAGTCTGCCGGTGCGCGGTCCAGGTGCAGCCATTTCTCTGCCTGTTCCCGTGTGAACCCGGCAAAGGATTCGTGGGCGGAGATGTATTCCATGACGCGGTAGGCGGCATGCACGGCGCGGTGGGTGGCCAGGTAGGTGCCGTTGGCGGTACGGTGTCCGGTGGCGTACATGGCTGCCAGGTCACGCTGCAGGGCTTGCTTGGGAGAGGGCTGAGGGAAGAGCAGGACCCAGCCGACGAGCAGGACGAGCCCTGCGGTGATGGCGTAGCGGGTTCTGCGGCGGCGGCCGAGCAGGGAGGCCATGAGTTCATGGAAACTGCGGATGCGGCCGAAATCTATCTCCTGGAAGAGGAAGCGGGGCTTGGCCTTGGCGGGGTTGGCGGCAATCTCCCGCACGGTGAGCGCATTCTCCGGGACCAGCTCCGCTGCGTCCACATCTCCAGAGGAAGCTTCCTCATCATCCGGGGAGCGGTAGTACTTGAAGAGGTAGGAGAGCAGGGTGACGCGCACCAGCAGGCTGCACACCACCAGCACGCAGTAGCAGAGCATGCCGTGGGCGAGCTTGCCGTCCTCAAAGCCGAAGGTGGGGTGCACCAGCTCCGGGCGGTAGGCGGTGAGCACCGGCCACGCCGCCACGGCTGCGAGCAGCACGCCGATGAGCCCGCTGAACCACACCAGGTTGCGGCGGTTGCCGCACAGGCTCACCAGCTCCATGAAGACGAGCGGCAGCAGGAAGAGCAGGGGCTTGAGCGCATAGCGGGAGAAGCGCTCGTCCTCCAGTTCCTCCTCCATGAGGCTGCGCGGGATAATGGAATCCGGGTAGGAGAACACATACAGCAGGGCGGCCGCTCCCAGTACGGAGAGCAGGATGCGCAGCGCGAGTGTGAGCTTGCCCTCCATGGAAGCTTATTTGAATTCCGTGAGCATGGTGCGGATATCGCCGCCAATGACGCCGCGTTCCGCCGCAATGGAGAGCAGCTTGTCCTCCACATCCTGCGGCGGGGTCATGCAGCGGTGCGGCAGGTCCTGCGTGAGCAGCTCCAGCGCGCAGGCGTTGTGCAGCGCCATGGTGGTTTCAATGTAGCGCAGGGCGGTGGGTTCCTCCAGAATGAAGTTGAGCGGCAGCTTTTTGTTGAGCACGCGGGATTCCGGGATTTCTGAGCCGAATTCATCCTCCACGCCCATGTTGGCCAGCAGCACGGTGGAGGTGGCCATGGTGGCTGCTTGCAGGCGGCGCCGCAGCGCACCCGCCACGCCCGTGGCAGTTACCAGGCACCAGGCGCGCGATGCCGCGGCGTTGAATGCCTCCGTGTCGTTCGGATCCACATAGGCCACGCCGTCCGGCAGCTCGCCGGTTACGTCCTGCACATCCGCCACGGTGATTTTCAGGCCGTTCTTGAGGGCGTAGAGGACAATGCCGCGGCCCACCTTGCCGTAACCGACGACCAGCAGGCGGCGGCCGGCAAAGTTGCCGTGGCCGATCTGCTGCATGGCGCGGAAGAAGCTTTCACCGGTGCCGAGCATGGTTTCGATGCGCTTGATGCGGCCGGCATCCGCCACCAGCACGGGGCGAGTGGGGGCGTGCTCGTACTTTTTCACGCCGGAGCGGGTGAGCTCTGCGAAGCCGAGTGTGGGTTTCAGGCGGCTGAACTGGCCGGAGCAGTCCAGCACGATATCAAAGGAATTGTCGCCCTTGCGCGCGGTGCCGATGCCGAATTCGCCCAGCATGGCGAAGATGGCGGGGTCTGACGGCATTTTGGATTTCTCCGGCACGAAAACCTTGGCGCCGCCGGCCATGAGGGCCATGTGCTTGGTGAGCGTGTTGCGGAAGAGCGGCGTGGCATCCAGGATGTTCAGGCCCTCCAGCGGCTTGGTGGCGGACCATTCTTCCGCCTGCGCCAGGAGGGTGGGCCATTCCTCCGGCTGGTAGAAGCCGTTCAGGTAGGCGTGCAGTTTTTCAACCTGTGGGGTCATGGTGGTGTGTTTCACTTGTTCCAGGAGGGCGCGAACTTGGGGCGCGGGTTCTCACTGCCGGGGGAATCCTGCGGCACGCGGTACTTGGCGCGCTGCTCCTCGTAGATGCGCTTGAGTTCCTTCATGGTTTCGGCATACTCGGGATTCTGGGAGACGTTGTGCATCTGGGCGGGATCCTTCTCGTTGTCGAAGAGCATCCATTCGTTGGAGGGCTTGCGGGTGCCGGCCTGGCGCTCCTGCGGGGTGGGGGTCCAGATGTGTGCCAGGGTGTAGCGCTTGGTGCGGATGCCATCGTGCCGCGGGGCGTTGTGCTCGCCGGGCTGCTCGTAGAAGGCGTAGTAGAGCGGGCGGTCCTCGAATTCCGGAGCGGAGCCGTCCTTGAGCAGCGGGGTGAGGGAAACACCGTCAAAGGTCTTCATGTTCTCCGGGGTATCTGCCCCCGCTACTTCCAGGATGGTGGGCGCGTAGTCGATTTCCTGCACCATGGCCTGCGAGCGCTTGCCGGCGGGTATGTGCCCCTTCCAGCGCATCACCAGCGGCATGCGGAAGGTTTCCTCGAAGATCCAGCGCTTGTCGTACAGCCCGTGCTCACCGGTGTAGAAGCCCTGGTCTCCCACGTAGATGACGAGGGTGTTCTCCGAGAGACCGTGCTTGTCCAGGTAGTCCAGCAGGTTGGAGATGGATTCATCCACCGCGAGGATAACGCCCAGGTAGTCCTCCATGTACCAGCGCCAGCGCTGCTCGGTCATGTCCTCCTGGGTCTTGATTTCGCCGGCCTTGAATTTTTGCACGAATTCGCGGGTGCGGGTGGTGTAGAAGTTGCGGTAGAGCTCGCGCAGGCCGGGCTCCATGCCGTCCGTGCTCCAATCGTAGTTGGTCTTGGGGGCGAACTTGGGCTGGTGCTTGGAGATGTCGAAATCGGCGGGCACCTGGCCCTCGAAGCGGCCGTCCTCAATCATTTTCTTGAGCATGCCGTTGGGCACGATTTCCTTCATCACCTCAAAGGGAATTTCATCCTTCACCAGGTGGTTGTCGTTCCAGTTGCACATGTCCCAACCCACGGTCTGGCGGCTCAGGGCCAGGAAATCCGGGCGGTCTTTCCAGTCGTCGTGCAGGTTGGCGGGCGGGGTGAGCTTGGCTACGTATTTCTTGATGAGCTCCAGGTGGCGCGGGGCCACAATCCAGTTGCGGTGCGGGGCCTTGTGGCCCACGATGAGCGCAAAGGGCTTGTTCTTGTCGCGGTTCTCCATCCAGTCGATGGCCATGTCGGTGATGACATCCGTCACATATCCGCGGAGGCGGTGGTGGACGCTCTTGCCGTTGGGGCCGGGCTGCACCATGAGCGGGTTCCAGTAGTCTCCCTGGGCGGGGAACACCTGCCAGGAGTCAAAGCCCTTGGGGTCTGAAACGAGGTGCCACTTGCCGATGACACCCGTCTGGTAGCCGGCGGCCTGCAGCATCTGCGGATAGGTGGGCTGCTCCGGGTTGAAGCGGGAATCGCCCTCGTTGAAGAGGAAACCGTTGTTGTGGGAATGGCGGCCCGTGACCATGCAGGCGCGGGAGGGCCCGCACAGGGAATTGGCGCAGTAGGCGCGGTCGAACACCATGCCCTCGTTGGCCAGGCGGCGGAATCCAGGCAGCGGCACCGGGCTGTCCTTCTCACAGCTGCCCAGCGTCTGCACGGCGTGGTCGTCTGTGATGATGAAGAGCAGGTTGGGGCGCGTTTGCTGCTGTTGCGCGAACGCGTTCCCCAGGAAAAGGAGCGAGGCCGTGGCGGCAATGGCTGAGCGTATTCTCATGGCGCCCAGATGCTACCACAGCGCCCGCGTCAAGTCAAAGCAAAAAGCCGCGATTTCCCGCAGGCGGGCGCGCTCCAGCGGGCGAAATGGTGCATGGGCGGGCTGTGTCTGATAAACTTCCATTTCAGTTTTGTGTTGCCTATGAAAACGCATTGCAATGAATGTCGGTATGCGGGCGTTCGGGGCCGCGCATTTTTCCAGCATAATCTACTTGACTTTTCGTGCATTGAGCCTACAATGAGGCGGCTGCATGTTGGTGTCACTGTCCATACGAAAACTTTTCTCTACCTTTTGCAAGTATCTCGTTGCCGGGGGAATGGGTTTTCTTTTGGATTTCGGCACACTTTACCTTCTTTTTAATATCTTGGGGATAAACTATCTGCTGGCGGCGGCTATTGCTTTCACTGTGGGGTTGGTCTTTGTCTATCTCAGTAGCAACAAGTGGGTTTTTGATGAACGCAGGATGGAGGACCGGCAGGTGCTGGAATTTACCCTATTTGCCATAATCGGCTTGGTGGGGTTGGGGCTCACCGTACTGTTTATGTGGCTCTTGGTGGATTTTGTGGGCATTTATCCCCTCGTCGCCAAATTAATCACGACCGGGCTGGTTCTGTGTTGGAACTTCGGGGCCCGAAAATATTTGCTGTATTGACTCTCGCTATTTATGGATAAACGCATCATCATTATAGGTGGCGGACCCGCCGGGCTAACCGCTGCGTTGGAACTGGCCCGAAAAGGTTATAGAAACGTGACCCTTTGCGAGCGCGAATCCCAATTGGGCGGTATCTCCCGCACGTTGGAATACAAAGGCAACCACATTGATATAGGCGGACACCGCTTCTTCTCCAAATCGGAAAGGGTCATGAACTGGTGGGCTGAAATCCTTCCCCTTCAAGGAAAACCATCATGGGACGACGTGGAGCTGGGCCGTGAGGCCACCATTGTGGAAGGGGGGCCGAATCCCGATGAGGAGAACCGGGTGATGTTGATCCGCTCCCGTTTGTCCCGCATTCTTTTCCTTCGCAAGTTTTTCAAGTATCCGGTGACTCTCAGCGCGCAAACCTTGCTTAATCTGGGGCCGGTGAGGGTTTTCAAGATGGGGGTGAGTTACATTTGGAGCACCATCCACAAGCGGGAGGAAAAATCTTTGGAGGATTTTTTCATCAATCGTTTCGGCAAGGAGCTCTACAATACTTTCTTTCGGGACTATACCGCCAAGGTGTGGGGCGTACCCTGCTCCAAGATAGGGGCGGACTGGGGGGCGCAGCGCGTGAAGGGACTCTCCGTTGCCAAAGTGTTGGCCCACGCATGCGGCAAGCTCTGTTTCTGGAAAAAAAGGGACAAGCAGAGCGGGGAGACCTCGCTCATCGAGGAATTCTGGTATCCCAAATACGGGCCCGGCCAACTCTGGGAGCTGGTGGGGGCGGAGGCGGAAAAGCTTGGCGTGCGCATTCTGCGCAAGTGCACGGTGTCTGCCGTTTCCGTGGAAAACGGGTGTGTCTCCGGTGTGGACATCACCAACTTGTCGACCGGGGAATCCCATCGGGAAGCCGCAGATTACCTTATCTCCACCACATCTGTGAAAGAGCTTGTCGCAATGATGGGTGATGCCGCACCCCAAAATGTGAAAGATGTGGCAGACCACCTTGTCTACCGGGACTTCATGACCGTGGGCCTCTTGCTCAACAAGCTCAAACTCAAGAGCCCGGGCATGAATACCACGGTGGGTGAGCATGGTATTGTACCGGACAATTGGATCTATGTGCAGGAAAGCGATGTCAAGGTCGGACGCCTGCAGCTCTTCAACAATTGGAGCCCGTATCTTTCAAGCGACCGCAACAAGGCGTGGATAGGTATGGAGTATTTCGTGAACGAGGGAGACGAACTCTGGAACATGGATGACGAGGCGTTCTGCAATTTTGCCGAATGCGAGTTGGAGAAGATTGGCGTGATAGACCGGGCAGACGTGGTGGATCATGCTGTGTTCCGAATCCAGAAAGCGTACCCCGCCTATCTGGGCAGCTACAAGGATTTTCCTGTCATCCGCGAGTGGACGGACAGTATCTCCAACCTTTTCCTCATTGGCCGAAACGGCATGCACCGCTACAATAACATGGATCATTCCATGCTTTCTGCCATGCAGGCCGTGGAGAACATCGCTTCAGGCAACGTGGACAAGGGCAACATTTGGGAGGTGAACACGGAAAAGGAATACCACGAATCCAAAAACAATCCCCAATGATCAAGCAGTTTGCCAGGAAACTCCAGGCATACGTGCACAATGCCATTCGTTCATCAAGCTGGCCAACGGTTTGCGTTGTTGCCTGCGCCTGCGCTTGGCTGGTATTTGTGGTTGCCCTGTATTACCCGGGTACACCCACGCGGGATACATTGGGGCAATTGCAACAAGCGCTGGACGGTAGTATCGACAACTGGAAACCTGCACTGTACGCATATATCCTTCAGGGTCTGAATGCCCTGTTCGGAAAGGGTAACCTGGCCGCCGCATTCTTGATGCAGGCTTGCATGTTTGCATGCGGATATGCCCTTATCGTATATTCGTTTGCCAGGCGGGAAAGAGCCTATCTATGGGCCATGCCCTTCATATTTTTATTCAACGAAAAGGGTATTGACACTAACGTGATAGGCAATGATGCGTTGTGCGCAGCGTGTTTCCTTGTGTTTTTCGGGATTGTTCTTGTATGCAGGCAAGCAGCCGGGAGGAAGGCAAAACGTTTCTTGTATGTACTTGCGTTTGTATTCTTGTTCGTGGGGTTTGTAATGCGCCACAATTCATTCCCCGCAGTAGTGGTGATGGCAATGTTCGCCCTGTTTCCCATCTGTAAAGGGAAAATCAAGACTTTCTGCTGTGCTGTGGCACTAGCGGCAGTTTTCGCTTTTGTTAATGCATTGTTTGTTAACGTTGTTTGTAATATCCGCCCAACGTATCCGCTTCGCTTTGCCTATGCGGTTGACATGGTGAACATATCCATCCTCAACAACAAATGGGAGCCGTTTTGCATAGAAGAGCAGATTCGCGTTGGTGAGGCACTGCCCCCACCTGCCTCATACTGCCTTTTGCGGGCAGATGTATGCAATTTTTATAGCACAGGATTCAATCCATATTACAGGGATGCATCCAGCGAAACTTTAAAATCTATCAACGATTCATACTTTAAGGGATGGCTTGAAACTGTGAGCCGCCATCCCGCACAATACGCCTTCCTCAAGGGATATTTCTTTCATCAATTCCTGTTGGCGGGCAGGAGCCTGCCCTTGCTGGAATCGTTCATTGCGTCAAGCTATCCTCACGTTTCAACATACGGCGGTACCATTTGCCATAATTGGCGTGCCTGGTGCAATTTAAGATTTGTCTTGAATTCCCTCGTCCCGCTGATTGCGTATGCATCACTTTTTATCGTTGTGCTCCATCTGGTCAGGAAGCGAGGCCGCATATCCCCGGATGTCAGGGATGCCATGTTCATGATAGGTGCCGCAGGGGCATACGTATCCACGTTTACCATTTTTACACTATCCAGTTCAGAGGCTAGGTTTTACATCATCACGTCTTCCCTTTGTTTCATTGCTGCAATCATTCTTGCCATCAAGATTGCTATTATCATAATACGCCGGTTCTGTCGTGCAGACTGATGTCAAACTCACTTTCGCTGAAAGTACATGCACGGCTCATGCAGGAAAACCCACAGAATATTTGAATGTTCCGGCTGTTATATCCTGTTTTTCCTCTTCATCTAATTGGCCACGATATATAACATATCTCTGACATAATAAGCCTCGACGAGAGGGGGAATCCAATAGCAAAACTTCAGAAACCCAGCATAGGGGAACGCAACCAGGTGAAGGAGCCGGTTTCCGCCCGGTTGCTATCTGTGGTTCAGAGCATCCATTTCCCCGAGACGGTGGGAATGGGCGATGGCGCCGGCCACATAGTCGAGCGACAGGCGCACGGCTTGCGGCAGCGGGTGGCCGAGCGCGAGGTATGAGGTGACTGCGCTGGAGAGGGTGCAGCCGGTGCCGTGGGTGGAGATACCGACCGTTCGCGGGTGGCTGTGCAGGATGGGTTCCGCGTTTGGCTGCACCAGGATATCCGTGCAGGTGGCACCGCCCAGGTGGCCACCCTTGGCGAGCACGGCGCAGCCGAAGCACGCGCAGAGCTGCTGCGCGGCAGCGGCCATTTCCTCCACGGTGCGTATGGTTCCGGTGCCGCAGAGTTTCTGCAGCTCGTCCATGTTGGGTGTAAGCAGGGTGGTGCGCGGCAGCAGCAGGTTTTCATACGAGGCTATAGCCTCTTGCAGCATGAGCGCTTCCCCGGCGGTGGCAATCATCACGGGGTCCACCACCAGCGGGCCGGTGTAGCCGGTGAGCTCCGCCGCCACGGCCTCCACTATCTGCGGGGAGTATAGCATGCCGGTCTTGATGCCCTGCACGGGGAAGGACTGCAGGCAGAGCCGCACCTGCGCGGCCACGAATTCCGGTTCCATGGGGACGATGCCCTCCACCTTGCCCGGCACCTCGTTCACCACGCAGGTGACAGCGGTGAGCGGGTAGCAGCCCAGGGCGAACCCGGTTTTCAAATCTGCCTGCAAACCGGCGCCGGCGGAGCAGTCCGACCCGGCGATGCTGAGGATGACCGGAGGCATGGCGTATCAGAGGAGAGCCTGCTCCAGCGCGTATGCGGCGGAGAGCAGGGCGGTTTCTTGGAAATGCGGGGCGAGCAGCTGCACGCCGGTGGGCAGGTTGCCTGCCGCCTGGCACGGCACGGAGATGCCGGGGAGCCCCGCCAGGTTGGCCGGGATGGTGTAGATGTCTGCCAGATACGTCTGCAGCGGGGTGAGGTCTGCATCAAAGAGCTTGGGTGCCGGCGTGGGCGTGGTGGGGCCCAGGATGAAATCTACCTTGCCGAACGCATCCGCGAAGTCTTTGGCCACCAGCGCGCGCACTTTCTGGGCACGGGCGTAGTAGGCATCGTAGAAGCCGCTGGAGAGCACATAGGTGCCCAGGATGATGCGGCGTTTCACCTCGTCTCCGAATCCCTCCGCGCGGGTGCGGCTGTACAGGTCGTCCAGCCCGCCGGGAATTTCCGTGCGGTGGCCGTAGCGCACGCCGTCGAAGCGGGAGAGGTTGGATGATGCTTCAGCGCAGGCGATGATGTAGTAGGAGGCTACCACGGCCTCTGCGTGCGGCAGGGAGATTTCCTCCACCTCCGCGCCAAGCGCGGTGAGGGTTTTCACGGCGCGGTCCACGCTCGCCTGCACGGCGGCATCGTTGCCTTGGGAAAGGTATTCCTTGGGCAGGCCTATGCGCTTGCCCTTGATGCCGTGCCCCAACTGCGCGGAGAAATCCTCAGCAGGCTGCGTGGAGCTGGTGGAGTCCTTGGCATCGTGCCCGCAGAGGGCGTTGAGCAGTAGTGCGGCATCCTCCACGTTCTGGGTGATGGGGCCTATTTGGTCAAGCGATGATGCAAAGGCCACCAGCCCGTAACGGGAGATGCGGCCGTATGTGGGTTTCATTCCCACAATGCCGCAGTGGGAGGCAGGCTGGCGGATGGAGCCGCCCGTGTCCGACCCCAGTGCGGCAATGGCGATACCGCCTGCAACAGCGGCTGCGGAGCCGCTGGAGGAGCCTCCGGGCACGCGTTCCGTATCCACCGGGTTGCGTGTGGGGCCGAATGCGGAATTCTCACCGGCGGAGCCCATGGCGAATTCATCCATGTTTGTGCGGCCGAAGGGAATGGCACCCGCAGCGCGCAGACGGGCCACTGCCGTGGCATCATACGGCGAGACGAAGTTTTCCAGCATGCGGGAGGCACAGCGCGTGGGTTCTCCCTGAATGCAGATGTTATCCTTCACGGCAATGGGGATGCCGCCCAGGGGCTTGGAGAGATCCGCCTGCGCGGCCTGTGCAAGCGCAGCCTCCCTGTCCCAGGAAAGGTAGGCGTTGAGCGCGGGGTTCTCTTTCTCCATTGCAGCCGCGAGCCGCTCCACAAGCTCTGCGGGGCTTACGGCGCCTTGCGCCAGTTGGCGCTTCCAGTGTGATATGCTTCCAAACAACATGGCTTTCGGCGGGTACGGGTTAATGCGCGGATTCCACCACCTTGGGCACGCGGAACTGCCCTTCCTGCGCCTGCGGTGCATTCTGCACGGCGGCGGCGTTGCTCAAACTCTCCTGCGGCTCATCGCGCCGCAGGGCATCATACACCGGGAGCGGGTGGTACATGGGTTCCACGCCCTCCACATCCCATTTGTTCAGCTGCTGCACATAGCCGAGCACCTGGTTGAGGTCCCGCGTGAAACGCGCTTCCTCCTCCGGCGTGAGCTCAATCTTGGCGAGCCCCGCTATGTACGCCACATCAATCAGGTTTTCCGTTTCCATGGTATTGCTTTATGCCGCATCAGCCCTGCGCCAGCACATAGACGATGAGGCGGTAGATACCATAGATGGATGCCACCAAAATGGCAAGCAAAAACAGGCTTTCCGCAGGATTGCTGCGCGTTGCGCCCCCCGTGACCACGCGTGCGCGGCGGTGCCGCCGCGCCTCCACCACATCCTCCGGCGGCGGCAGCGTGTCTGCGGAATGCAGGCGGTATTCCGCGCTGCGGTATGCGGTGTCGCGCCAGAGCTCGCGGCTCTCCCGGCGCAAGCGCTCTCGGTATCCCCGGCTCGCCTTGAGCCGCTCTATGGCAGTTCCTTTTTTCATGGCGCAGTAACGTACAGGTATATCAACCAGGTGACCAGCAGAAGCAGGAAAAGCGGCAGGTGAAAGGCCAGCCCGCGCAGCAGTTCCCCGCGCGCGGCGGCCCAGTTGAAGCCTTGCTTTTCCTCTACTCCCGGCTTGTGCCGGAAGATGTCCGTGTGGAGGTACTTGTGTCCGTCCACGTACACCTCGTTGAAATCGTTTTCGGCATTCTCCAGCTTGGGCAGGGCCTCCTGCAGGCGCTCGCGCAGGCCTTCGTTGCTCCAATTCGCCGGCTGCAGGGCAGAAAGTATCTGCAGGTGCTTCTTGAGGCATTCGCACGCCTGCTCCACTTCCTGCTGCTCCCGGTCCATGGATTCCAGCTCCTTTTCAAAACGCCGCACCGCATTGTGGATTTTCAGGCCGATTTCATTCAGCCCTTCCGTGAACAGGGCCTTTTGCTCGTTGTTCTGCATGAGCTGACGCCTTTGCTGTTCCAGCTGCGCCTTGCGGCTTTCGTAGAATTCCATCTGTTGGCGCGCCCTCTCCATCTCCTCCAGCGCGCGCTCGGGGGAGTGCATCTCTCCGTCCGCGGTCTTCGGATTCAGCTCCATCTGGCGGTATGGCGGCTCTTGTCTCATGCCTGTTTAACGCTTCCTTTTTGTAGTTGCTTAGGAAAAGTTAATCATATAGGGCTGGAATGTCAATGAATTTATCTAACTTTTCTTAAAAAAAGGCAATCATGGCAGAAAAAAGGCGGAGACAACCGGGAAAAGGCTGCCTCCGCCGGAAGTACGGGTGGCGGGAATCGAACCCGCGTTACATGCTTGGGAAGCACGTGTCCTGCCACTGAACGACACCCGCGGCAAGTGCGGAACGCAATATACGGCGGGAACGGGAAATAGTCAAGAAAAATATTTTTGAGGCATGTTGAAGAAATTTGCTTGCCAAAATACATGAAGTGATGCTAACATGCGCTCGACAAGCGCGGGCATAGCTTAATGGTAAAGCTCCAGCCTTCCAAGCTGATTATGCGGGTTCGATTCCCGCTGCCCGCTTCCCCTTCAATTCAAAATCACAATAACCATGAAGACAAACACCATCTTGATGACGGCTCTCATTGCAGCAACCGTGGGCATCCCGGCCTTTGCCGCAGCTCCTGCCCAAGTGCAGGCAGATGCGGTCGTGCAGACTGCCTATAACGCCGCCCAGGCACCCCATGCGGATGCTGTGGGCGTTTTCAAGGATGCCATGGGGCAGCGTACAAGCTGGTCCAAGGCTGATGTGTACAATGTGTACAACGCCGTGCTGATGGGGTCCGGTCTCAATAAAACCTTTGCCGAGGACCTGCAGAGCTACGCCGACGGTGTCAACCAGCAGGCCCCGGGGGTGAGACTTATTGCCGCTCTGCGCGAGGTATGCACCAAGCTGCCCGCCGGTACTTTTGAGGCGGTAGTGGGCCAACTCGTGGGCAATGCCAACGGTACCGCCACCTTTTCGGAGAGGGTTGCTGCCAACCAGCAGGGTGTGAACACTAACGGGCCCATCTCCAATACCTGCAACGTGACTAAGCGAACCTCTCGTTCCCACCCGGCTCCGGTGACCCCGAAACCCATTTCTCCCCAGAACTAAACCCGCCCCCGGGAAATCACCCAACGCGCGGCAACCATGAGGTCGATTTTTCTCAAAAGCCTTTGCCCGCTCGCCTTGGCAGCGGGTGAAGGCTTCGCCCTTTCCCTTTACGATACGGCGCCTGCAATCGGTTTGCCGGAGTCTCAGGCGCTCCATTACACATTGTCTGCCCGTCTGGGTTATGATGACAACATCAACTCATCGCACAATACCAAGACCAAGTCCGAATATGTGGGTGCAACACTGTCTGCATCGTATTCCGATTTTGAATCGACCACAAGGAAGAATTTCAGCGCCAACCTCGGAGCCACCTACTATTTCAAGCAAGCGAACAGCACAAACAAAAAGTGGTTTTCCAACAACAACATTAGTGCGGGGTTGACCCACAACTTCAGCGATCGCTGCACATACAGCCTGAACGCTTCCCTGCGCTATCAGCCTGAGCCCGACTACTCTAACGGCATTTCCGCCTCGCGCGCTCAGGGAGATTGCATCAACTGGTCGTTAACCAATGCCGTTACCAGGTCCATCGATTCCCGCTGGAGCTGGACCCTGAATGCATCTACCAGCGGCAACTACTACGCAGAGAAAGCCTTTGAATACGATGACCGCCAGTACATCAACACTGGCGCCAGCCTGAATGTCCGCACATCTGAGCTCGTGTCGTACAGTTTGAATTGCTCTTATCGCTGGGACTTCAAGAAGAGCCGCTACGGCCACAATTCCAACAATCTGTATTTCACCCTGAGCACCAATCGCTCGCTCTCGCCTTATTCCAGCATGAACATGAGCGTTGGCGTGCAGGAGAAGTTTATTAAAGGACAGCGCATTTGGACCCCCTCCCTCCGTGGCGGGTACAATCGCACGGTGGCAGAGGGGTTGAGCATAAACTTCTATGCATCGCTGGACAACGAAAACGTGAACACGTACCGCGGAATGGTCGGCAGCTACTTGTCCAACCCCGCCTGGCGCGTGGGCTTTAATGCATCGTATACGTGGACGCCGGATGTGTCCCTCTCATTCGGCTGCTCATATTATACCAGCAACTACAGCAGGGGTGAAGGAGGCCTGGGAAGCTACAGGACATTCACTGTCGCCCCCACTGTGGGAATCAGTTTCCGCATGACCGACAAACTCCGCGGCAACCTTAATTATACCTACACCCTGAGCGATTCCACCTATGGAAACTATGCCTCCAAGGGAGAGAAATACGCCAGGAACAATATAGCCTTCAGCACAACGTACTCCTTCTAGCCCAGTGGGGGCGGGTGTCACTCTCTCGCGCCCTAACCCGAGATGATATAAAATCAATATGATATCCAATACAGCCCAGCAGCAACAAGGTGGAGAAGCTATGCTGCATGCGCAGGACTACCTGCAAGTGCTCAAATCCCGCTGGAAGGAGGCTCTGCTCGTTTTCCTTCTGGTTTTTGTCAGTTGCGCCGTTATCACCAAGATGACCACACCGCGCTACACCAGTGCCATGACGGCCGAGGTGATGCCCCCGCGCGAAATCATCAACGTGGCCAACAATGGCATGAACCCCATCAATGCGGTGATGAGCGAAACCGGCTCGTACATGCAGACGCAGTTCGAGATTATGGTTTCCCAGCAGAACCTGATTGCCATTGCCAACAAACTCGACCTGCCGAACGAGTGGAAGACGGATGAAGTTTCGGCCGCGGGCATGCTTTCCGGCATGATTCGAATCATGCCGCGCAAGAATACCAACCTTGTGGATATCTCCGTGAGCAACTCTGATCCCCGCGTAGCCCAACAGATATGCCAGGCCGTGGTGGACTGCTACAAGGAACTGCGTGAGGAAAAGGAAAACGCCGTTATCAACGAGGCAATCAACAAGCGCTATGAGGTGCTCCGTTCCCGCCAGGATGAATTGGAGCGCAAAGCGGATGTCGTACGCCAGTTCATCCGCACCGGGCGCTATATCGCCAATATATGGAATGAAGACGGGCGGGGTACTCCCCAGTCGACGGGAGGAGAGGAGCAGGCGCTTCATAAGCTTAGTGAGCAAAGGTTGGCGCTCGAATCCGAGATAGCCAACATGATGGTTCACATAGACAAGCTGCAGAATCTCAAAGACGAGGAGCTGCTCAGTTATGTGACTCGCACCGGGTTGCTGACTGCGGAATCATATTGCTCCGCCAAGGTTCGCGAGCTCAATACGCAATTCAACAAAGAGAATGACGAGCGGGACAAAATGCTGCTCATGGGCTATGGAGAGCGACATCCTGTGCTGATGCGTCTTCAGGAGCAGCACAACAGCACCCGCGAACAGTTATACGCGGAACTGCTCGGTATGCGTGATGCCATGGTGGACCAGCTTGATGTCAAGAAGGCTGAAAGTGCCAATTTGACCCAGAGATACGAGGAAGCCAAGAAGCAGCTCAAAGACAAGACCCTGGAAGACCAGAAGGTCAAGTCTGCCCTTCAGGAGTACGCTGCGGAGAAGGCGCGTTTTGACAAATTGGAGAACGATTACATTGCGGACAAGATGCGCATGCTTGCCCCCCGTACCTGTATGGAGGTGTACAGCCGCCCCGGCGTGGCCAGCGTTCCCACCAGCCCCAACTACAGGCTCAACCTCATTGTCGGCGCAGTTGTTGGCGGTATCTTGGGTATCATTGTTGCATTCGTGTTCGATTACTTCGACACTTCCATCAAGACCCTGGAAGATGCGGAGCGCGGCTTGGGACTTCCCGTGCTGGGCGTGATTCCGCAAGACGCCGGCCTGCTTATCCTGCAGGGCAATTCCAGCCCGGATGCGGAAGCGTACCGAATTTTGCGCACCAACATTGAGCTTAAGAAATCCCTTTACAAGGCAACCACGTTCGCGATGGTATCTTCCAACGCCGGTGAGGGTAAGACGACCACGCTGAGCAACTTGGCATATGTGTTTGCCCAAGCCGGTTACAGCACGCTGATGGTGGATGCAGACTTGCGCCGCCCGCGTTTGGCCCGGTATGCAGAGCTGAAGAGCGATGTTGGCCTTTCCAATTATCTGGCAGGGGCCAAGGAACTCAAGGAAGTGATTTTCCAGACAAGCGTGCCCAATCTCTACCTGATGCCCAGTGGGCCCATACCTGCAGACCCCAGCGGCATGATTGGCTCTTTCCGCATGGAACAGCTCATTGCGGAAGTCTCCAAGCGCTTTGATGTGGTGCTGTTCGACTCGCCGCCTGTACTGGGCGTGAGTGATGCCTCCCTGCTGGTGAGCAAGGCGGATGCCACCCTGCTGGTATTGCAGCCCCGCAAGATGCCGCTCAAGGCTCTGCTGCGTACCAAATCCCTCATCCAGAACGCCGGCGGCCAGCTCATGGGCCTCATCATGAACAATGTGGACATCAGCGGTGACACGCAGTACCAGTACTACACCACCTATTACTCGTACTACAGCAACGACCGCAGGCGCAAGGAACCCGTAACACCCGGCCTGGTGGCGGCCCGCCGCGCAGAAAAGGACGGCGATTCCAAGAAATACGCCTCTTCTCCCGCAGCTGACAGCACCGCTTCCGAGGATTCCGGTGATATCTACTAAACGTTAAAGAACCATGAAATCATTTTGCACATTGATTGTAGGCCTTCTCGTTTCCATGCTGCTTGCCACGCATGCCTGCGCGCAGAATGCCGCTTCTGAACCCCGCGCCGTCAAGGGGGGCGCCGTGAACATTGTTTTCAAAAACATCCCGAGCGAGGATGCAGGTAACGTCAACGGCAAATATACCGTCAACCGTGGAGACGGCACTATTCAGTTGCCCTACCTTTCAGGTCGCACCTCTGTGGTCGGCAAGACGGCACGGGATATTGAGGGGCTTGTCCGCAGCCAGTATGTTTCCCAAAAAATATACTAGGATCCCATTGTTCAGGTGAGTCTGGCTGCCACGTCGGACCAATCCGAGCTTGACCGCCGCTATGTTCAAGTGACGGGGTACGTGGGGAGCAAGAAGAACCTCCCTTACCGAGAGGGCATGACTTTGATAGAGGTCTTGCTGGACTGTGGCGACTTGTCTGATTTCGGCTCCCGCTACATTCAGATTACCCGAAAGGGCGTGACCCGCAAGTACGACTACTTCAGCGCCAAGGACCGCGCCATTGAGATATACCCCGGTGATATCATCTTTGTGCCAAGGCGTTCTATGTTTGAATCGCGCCCGAGCACGGTCGGTCCCTAGTTGCGGTGCCTTTTCCCCAGGCTCCGGCCTTTTGCGGGCCGGAGCCTGTTTTGTATACCAATCCCCCCATGCTGCCAGAGATGGACAAGAAAGAAGCGACATTGCTTGTGGACAATTCCAATTCGCGCACCAAGTTTGCTCTAGCCGTGCAGGGTGGGCGGGATGAGTTTGCCATTCGCACCATGGCAACGGCACGGCTTGCCCCTGCATCTGTACGGCATCTCTTGCGGGATTGGGAATACGGGCACGTTTGCCTGAGCTCTGTGGTGCCGGAAGCATGTGAGGTGTTGCTGGAAACTTTTGTCGGGAAACCCGTGTCCAGGGTGCGTGCGGAGCTTGCCCCTTCGCTCTTTTCCGGATACGGGGGGAAGAAAACGCTGGGGGAGGACCGCATTGCCAACGTGCTGGCCGTTGCGGATATGGCAACCCGGCCTGTGGTGGCAGTTGATATGGGGACCGCCGTCACCTTTGATGTGGTGTGCCCCGGCCCCCATTTTATGGGGGGAATCATCGCACCGGGCCTGCAGATGATGGCGGATTCCCTGCATGGCGGTACATCCCTGCTCCCGGCGTTGAAAATGGGCGGCCCGCCGCTCAAACGCATCGGCGCTAATACGGAAGATGCCATGCAGGCTGGTGTTTGGCTGGCATTTTGCGGTATGGTGAGAGAGACGCTTCAGGCTCTGGCGCAGGAGCTGGGTACGCGCCCCTACGCCGTGGCCACCGGCGGCAATGCCGCGGCCGTCCTTTCCTGTATTCCGGAGTTGGATGCTGCGGACGAGCACCTCACGCTGCGGGGAATCGCCAAGGCGGCTGCCCTTTCCAGCCGTTTTTTTTCAAAACATTGAGAATTTTTTGTTGCATGCAGCCCGCGATGCGCGTACAATAAAGCTACATTAACTGTCACTTCTACATATGTCAGACAACATTGAATCTCAAGTTAAGGAAATTATCGCCACCCAGCTGAGCGTCGAACCGGAGAAAGTCACCTCTGAAGCCAAGTTCATTGAGGATTTGGGGGCGGATTCCCTGGATATCGTTGAACTCGTCATGGCCTTTGAGGATAAGTTCTCCGTTGAAGTGCCGGATGAGGACACGGAGAAGCTCAAGTCCGTCAAGGACGTTGTAGACTACATTGAGCAACACAAGGCTTAACCGGCCCGGCAGTTCCCTTTCTCGGGCGGTTCCCCCTTGCGGCGGGACCGCTCTTTTTCTGAGCGGGCAGAATCCCCATGAACGGTATGGACATGTCATACGCCATGAGCAATACCGAGGTGTTGTATGTGCCGGATCGCCGCATAGACACCTTCGGAGAAACCCGCTTCAATTACCGCTTGGTATCCGAGCCTATGGATGAGGTGGGAGTCACGCGCGTGCGTGCCGGCTGGGTGGAGGCGCGCCGGCCGCGCATTGTGCGCCCGGCAGACATGGCTGCTGCCGAGATGGAGGGGTTCACCCCGGAAGCCGCGCGTTTCTTCGATTGGTTGCGGGAAAACGCCGGCCCTTCCCTGGCTCTTTTCAAGTACGGGTTTATGTTCAGCCGTTCAGAGGTGACATCGGAAATGGTGCATGAGGACATGCGCACGGTGTCTGACCGCGTGGTGCGGGAAGCCTTGGAATCCGGGGACAGCTACCGTGCCGTTATCAGGGGGGTGGATGACGCGTGGGAGGTCTCCCTGTTGCGCTTTATGTTGGAAATGATAGAAAAATCCCATGAAATCAACACATTTGATTTTCGCCGCCGCGGCCTTATATAGCGCGCTGTGCCCGGCAAGCGCCGCAGAGCGGTATTCCCTGTGGCCGCGCCGCCCGGCAGAGCTTGAGCAGGCGCGCCGTCTTCTCAAGGAGCACAAGGCGCAGGAAGCCGTGCAGATTTTACAACCCCTTATGGACAAGGAAGGCATTGCCGGCCGGGAGGGCCGGCAAATCGCCGGGGCTGCCAATGTGCCTCTCTACCTTTCCCGCAGGCATCCCGCTGCAGCCGTGTACACTGTGCGCAGGGGGGATCACCTGGCCAAGGTGGCTTCTTCCCTGCGCTGCCCGTATGAACTCATGATGCTGCTCAACGGCCTGGTAGACCCCTCTGCCATTCACGTGGGGCAGAAACTGGTTTACGTACCCATGCGGCAAAAGGTGGAAATCAACCTGCCGCGCAGGGAAATCTCCGTCTGGGACGGCCCGGTTCTTGTGGCATCGTACAATATCCGGTCGGTGGCGGGAATTCCCGGTGCCGCCCCCGAAGAAGAAACCAAGGTGGCCCGGAGGGATGGCTATGTGGACGGCGGCAAAGTGCCGGCACATTCCCCGCTCATGGCATCCGCCAACCGTGCACTTGCGCTTGGCAATTCAATAGAGCTGCTCCCGGTTGGAAAAACAGCGGGCAAGGCCCTGCTCATGCAGCAAGGGGATTTAAATGAGCTTGCCCTGCTGGTGATTGAAGGCACGCCCGTGCACATCACGTACACGGCTGCGGATATACCGGAGGCGGTGCAACCGCGCACATAACCGCGTCACGCAGCATAAAAAAGCTTTCCATGCGTCCAACTGTTTGCTACAATTCCGCGCGTACGGGAGTTTAATATGAAAGACACGGCAAAGGATAGAACGGTGCGCAGAATGACAGGGGCCCAGGCTTTGGTGCATTGCCTGGTGCGCGAGGGTGTGGATGTGGTGTTTGCCTATCCCGGCGGTGCCAGTCTCCCCATGCAGCAGGCTCTGAGCCATGAACCCGCCATCCGCACGATTTTGCCCCGCCACGAGCAGGGCGGAGCCTTCGCCGCAGAAGGCTATGGCCGCGTTACGGGGAAAGTGGGTGTCTGCATGTCAACCTCCGGTCCGGGTGCCACCAATATGGTTACCCCCATTGCAGATGCATGCATGGATTCCATACCCATGGTGGCCATCACCGCGCAGGTGGGGTGCAGTATGATTGGCACTTCCGCCTTTCAGGAGACGGATGTCTTCGGCATGACCGCCCCCCTGGTGAAACACAGCTACATGATTACGCGGGTGGAGGATGTTCCCCGCATTGTCAAGGAGGCTTTCTTTCTGGCTCGTACGGGACGCCCCGGCCCGGTGCTGATTGATGTTCCCAAGAACGTGCAGGAGGCCGTTTTTGAACCGGATTTTGACGTACCCATGGATCTGCCGGGATATCGCCCGGAAATACCGCTTCCCACCAAAGCCCTAGATGAGGCCCTGCCCATCATCCTGAAAGCCCAGAGGCCTGCCATCTATGCCGGCGGCGGCGTGGTGATAGCCGATGCCGCAAATGAACTGCGGGAATTCGCCGAACGCACGCAGATTCCCGTGGCCAACACGCTTACCGCAATCGGCGCCATGCCTGCTTCCCATCCGTTGGCTTTGCACATGCTGGGCATGCATGGCTCCGTGTGTGCCAACAACACAGTGAACGAGGCGGATGTGGTATTGGCCATCGGCGCGCGGTTTGACGACCGTGTGACCGGGGCCGTGAACGGCTTCTGCAAACACGCGAAAATCATCCATGTGGATTTCGATGCGGTGGAACTCGGCAAGAACAAGCGTGTGGATAAGGAGATACGCGCAGATGCCAAGCAGGCCTTGCAGTATTGGAACAGCCAATTGGAGAAGCAGGGAATCCGTGTACGCCCCTACGCGCTTGAGAACAGGCCCGCCTGGTTTGGCATGATCGACACTTGGAAGCAGCAGTACCCAATGGCATATGAGCGCCGCGAGCATGAGATTGTGCCTCCCCAAGTGATAGAAGAATTGTACCGCCAGCTCAAGGATGAGGATGCCATCATCTGCACCGGGGTGGGGCAGCACCAGATGTTTGCCGCCCAATTCTATAAATTTGAGACGCCCCGCCGTCTCTCCACTTCCGGCGGTCTCGGTTCCATGGGATACGGCTTGCCGGCTGCCATGGGCGCCCATGTGGCCTGCCCGGAAAAACAAGTGGTCAACATAGATGGTGACGGTTCGTTCCTCATGAATGTTCAAGAGCTTGCCACCATCCATACAGAGCACATGCCAATCAAGACCATCATCTTGGATAACCAGCATCTTGGAATGGTGGTGCAGTGGGAGGATTTGAAGTATGCCTCCAACCGTGCCAACACCTTTTTGGCGGATCCGTCCAAAGAGTACGATCCCACACACAAGCAGGAGGAGCTGCTCTACCCCAATTTCCCCGTGCTGTGTGCCGGTTTCGGCGTGAAGTGCGAGCGTGTGACGGAGCCGGAAGAGCTTCCCGCTGCCATTCGGCGTATGCTGGATGCCAAGGAGGCATATGTGCTGGACGTGATGGTGCCGCATGATGTGCATGTGCTGCCGCTCATTCCCGGGGGCATGACATACCGTGATGTGGTGCTGGAGCGTGTGGCCGGTGATGGAAAGGGGCGTCCTGCGTCGGATTTGGGGAAGGAAATTCCATCGGCCCTGTAGGCTGAACAATACAGTCAGAAACAGCAAGGATGAATGCCGCAGCCATCAGGAATGCCGTTGTAGCCATTGTCTTGGTGCTGTTGTGTATTCTCATCGGCTCGTATGCGGCGGAGGATAAAACGATCCCCGTATTTATCATTGCGGGTATTGTGGGGTTCATTTTCATGCTCGTTTTGGGCAAAAGAACATGGGCTCTCCTCTATTTGCTGCCGCCGCTGGTTTCTTTTCTTCCGCTCGGTATACTGGCAAGGCTCCCGGCGGGCTTTTTGGTTGCAGGATTTGTGCTGAGCTACTGGAGCCTGATGTGGGTGATGGGCTACGTTCGTTTCAAATGGCGTGCCCTGCCAGCCTTGGATTACATCACACTTGCTCTTTTCCTTTATTACGCCCTTACGTTCTATTGGCATCCGGTATCCATTAACGCCTTGGGTATAGAGGCGGACTACGTGGGCGGCAAGGAGTATGTGTGGTGCTTCTTGATGGCCGTTTATTATGTAACGCTCAGCAGCATCCCCTGCTCATACGATGAGTTGCATAACGTCCTGCGTAAAACCATGTGGATTGTGGTGGGAGCCACGGTTTTCTCCGCCGTGTCCGGGATGTTTGGTCTGGTTTCGGCCGGAGGTTTGGAAGGCGCGCGCTCTGAAATGGGAAACACGCGTTTCTCCCTGTTTTCCGAGCTTGGCGTGGCGATGTTTCTCATTTTTTACAGCAAGAAAACATTTCATGAAATATTGGCATCGCCCAAATATATTGTCATCCTGCTGCTGAGCTGCGTTTCCGTGGTGATTTCCGGCTGGCGAGAGAAATTGGTGATGTTTGGGGCCATAGGCCTCGCCTTGTGCTACATTAAGAGAGAAATGCTCTACGTCCTCTTTTTCGGTGCGGCAGCTTATGGGTGCCTGCTGTATTTGAGCCAAGAGAAAGTGGTGGAGGAGTATTTTCCGTTTGGTATGCAGAGAACCCTGTCCATTTTCCCTGGCGTGAAAATTAGGGAAGATGTGCGTCATGAAACGGAGCACTCTTCTGAGTGGCGCAAGGTCATGTGGCGTTGGGCACTTGACCCTCGCACGGGGTATATTCAGGATTATGTGTGGGGTGATGGTTTTGGTCAGGCTGTATCGGATTTGAACCGTTACAACGTGTCGCTGATGCGTGGCAGCGCCCGGTTTGGCGACCAGGAGGATTTTGCCAGCACGGGCACCTGGCACAATGGGCCCATCTTGGCGATTCACCGCACAGGCATGGTGGGATTGGGGTTAATCACAATAGTGTTCCTGTATGGTTCATTCCTTATTGCGAGGGTGTGCCGCGCATACAGGGGAACGCCAATGTTCACAATCTCTGCATTGTTCCTGTGCAAGTTTTATGGAGATATCGCGCACTTTTACCTCTCTGCCGGGACAATTCACAATTTCTTCGATGATTTTGTGTACCTGGGCTTGGCAAAGGTGCTGTATTGCGTGGGCCGAGAGGAGGGTATCATTGTTCCCGTGTTCTCCAAGAACCGTTACAACCCCATGCTCATAGCGGAGCAGCAGCGCCACGAGCTGGTGACCCGTGGCGTGGAGGAGGGCCTGGGTGCGCGTGCTCGCCGCTGAGGGCTTTTCCCTGTCGCCTTGTCTCGCCGGCAAAAAGAACACCCGCAGATTTTCATCTGCGGGTTTCCTTTGAATAGTTGCGATTCTGTTGTGGCTTCTAACGCCACCCTGCGGCTTAGTGGCGCAGGGAAAGGCGGGAGAGAAGGTCCTTGTACAGCTCCGGCTTGGTGCGCTTGGCGTAATCCAGCAGCTTGCGGCGCTTGGCCACCATCATCAGCAGGCCGCGGCGGGAAGCGTGGTCGTGCTTGTGCTCCGCCAAGTGCTGGGTGAGGTGGGCGATGCGCTTGGTAAGCACTGCCACCTGGAAGCCGGTGGAACCGGAATCCTTCTCATTGACCTTGAAGTCATCTACGTTGATTTCGCTCATAATGTTGTATCTCTTGTTAGTGGTTGATTTCGTGGCTGCGGCAATCGACCGACAAGGTGGGGGGATAATAGCACCAAATCCCGGGGATGCAAGCCAAATCTCCCAAAAATTGGAAATAATGGCGGAATTCAGCATGAAAGCCGGGCTTTTTCATTGACCGCCGCACGGTGTATGGGTTATACTGGCTGCAAGCTGAAGAGAACGCTCCATGGAAACCATCGTGAACATCATAGACGCTATCACCGCGTTGTTGAAGGCTGGTGAACTCATGCCGGATTTTTCCACTCCCCGCGGCATTTTCTGCGCCATCGCATGGGTGTCCACCCTGCTGGCGCTGGGGTTGTTCATCCTCTCCCTCTTTGCAGATGCAGATGCCGGTGCGGATGTGGGATCGGATGCGGACGTGGGCAACGGGGACACCGGCTTCTTCTCCGTGCGCGCGCTCATCGGCTTTCTGCTGGGATTCGGCTGGGGCGGCTTTGTGAGCATCCAGGGCAACAGCAGCATCCTGACGGCGGTGCTGGTGGGCCTTGGCGTGGGTGCGGTCATGTTCGTGATAGTGGCGGGCATGATGAAGCTCATCTACAGCTTGAAATCGGACGGCACGCTGAAGCATGATTCCCTGGTGGGGCTTACCGGCACAGTGTATGTGACCGTGCCCCCGCACGGAGAGCCGGGCGGCCAGGTGCAGATAGCGCACCCCAGCCAGTTGCTCACCATAGCCGCCGTGCAGGAGGGAGACACCCCGCTGCCGGCGCAAACGCGCGTGGAGGTGGTGAAGGCCACCAGTTACCTCGTCACCGTGCGTCCCCTGTAACCTTCTTCCAACCCTGAAAACAACATGACAACAACCATCCCCCATATCCTCGCGGCCTCCGGCGGCAATGCCTCCCAGGTGGTCGCCATCGTCATCCTGGTCATCTTCCTGCTGGGCACCATTGCATGGCTGTTCAGCCGGTACAAGAAGTGCCCGTCGGACAAGATTCTCATTGTCTACGGCAACGTGGGCGCGGGACGTTCCGCCAAGTGTATCCATGGTGGCGCCACATTCATTGTGCCCATGTTCCAGAGCTACGCGCTCATGGATTTGAACCCCATCAACATCGATGTGCCGCTGAAGGGCGCGCTTTCCAGCCAGAACATCCGTGTGGATGTGCCCTCCTCGTTCATTGTGGGCATCAGCACGCAGCCGGAAATCATGCAGAACGCCGCCAGCCGCCTGCTCGGCCGCACGCGTGAGGACATCCGCGACCTCGCCTCTGAAATCATCATGGGTCAGATGCGCGTGGTGATTGCCTCCCTCACCATTGAGGAAATCAACGCAGACCGAGAGAAGCTCATCAAGGGCATCACCGGCGGCGTGGATGTGGAGCTCCACAAGGTGGGCCTCTACCTCATCAACGCCAACATCACGGATATCCGTGATGCCTCCGGCTACATTGCCGCCCTGGGCCAGGAGGCCGCCGCCCGCGCTATCAACGATGCCATGATCAAGGTGGCGGAGGAAACCCGCCGCGGTGAAATCGGCAAGGCGGAGGCCCTGCGTGAGCAGACCGTGCAGGTGGCCATGGCAAACGCCGCCGCCGTGGAGGGCAACAACGAGGCCCAGATGAAGGTGGCGGATTCCAACGCCAAGCTCAAGGTGCGCCAGGCGGAGGCCCAGCGCGTGGCCGTGGTGGCCGAGCGTGAGCAGGCCGCCCAGGCAGAGGCCGCCGGATACATCGCCAACCGGGAGGCGGAAATGAAGCGCGCCGAACTTGAGCGCGCCACCCGCACCGCAGATGAAATCGTGAAGGCGGAAATCGAGAAGCGCAAGATGGAGATTGCCGCAGAGGCAGCCGCTGCCGTGCGCGTGAAGGAGGAGCAGGGCAAGGCGGATGCACTCGTCATTGCCAAGGAGGCCGAGGGTACCGCCGCCATGCGCCTCGCCAAGGGTCAGGCGGATGCCCTCCTGCTGCAGAAGAACGCAGAGAGCCAAGGCCTGGAGATGGTGGGCCGCGGCCAGGCCAGCGCCATTCAGGCCGCCCTGGAGGCCAAGGCCAAGGGCTTCAAGCTTATTGTGGATGCCGCCGGGGATGCCAAGGCCGCCTCCGGCCTGCTTGTCACGGAGCAGCTGCCCAAGATTGTGGAAACCCAGGCTTCCGCCGTGCGCAACCTCTCCTTCGACAAGGTGGTGGTCATGGGCGGCTCGGATTCCAAGTCCGGTACGGTTGGCAGCTTTGTGCAGAACCTGGTTACCGGCACCCTGCCGCTGCATGAGCTCGCCCAGAGCGTGGGCGTGGAGCTCCCGGAATACCTGGGCAAGCCCAAGGCGGAAAATGCGCCGGCCCCCGGGCGGGAGCCCAAGCCGGAATAAGCGGCGCAAAAGTCTCTTTAACCATCAAGGCCAATCCGGCACGCCGGATTGGCCTTGACTTTTCCTCCGCCCCGCGCTAGTGTCTCGCCCATGGCAGATTTGGAGCGCGTGGAAATATTCGGCATCCCGTATGTGGCGGCAAGCCTGGAGCAGGCTTGCGCCGCCTGGGCGGATGCCGCCGTGCACACGGACCGCCCGCTGCTTTCTGCCCATTCGGATGTACATGTGCTCACCCGCATTTTGGGGGATGGGGAATACGGTGCAGGCGTGCGCGGGTTTGATTTCATCTGCCCGGACGGCATGCCCATTGTCTGGCTCATGCGCCGCAAGGGCGCGGATGCCCACCGCCTGTACGGCCCGGATGTGATGGAGATGATGTGGGACAGGGGGCGTGCCGCCCACCTGCGGCATTTCCTGCTCGGCGGCACAGAGGAGGCCGTTTCCCTGCTCAAGGAGCGCTTGGGCGCGCGTTTCCCCGGCGTGGAGGTGGCGGGGCACTTCTGCCCGCCCATGGGTGAGTGGCCGGAAGGAACGGATGCGCAGATTTTTGAGGCGATCCGCAGCAGCGGCGCCAACTGCGTGTGGGTGGGCCTGGGCTGCCCCAAGCAGGAGCGCTGGCTCTTTGCCAACCGTCCCCAGCTGCCGCCCGCCATGTACTTCGGCGTGGGGGCCGCCTTCAATTTTCATGCCGGCCTGGTGAAGCAGGCCCCCGCCTGGGTGCGTTCCCACGGCCTGGAATGGCTCTACCGCATTTGCCGTGAGCCACGCCGCCTTTTCATGCGCTATTGCATCCACAACAGCAAATTCCTTTGGTACTGCCTCACCAGGAAGGTGTAATCGCACGGCGGGTGCTCATGATGATTCCTTGGTAGGGAAAAACATGAATCCGTTCAAAATTGTGCTTGACTATCTTCTGATAGGATTGTAACCTGTTCGCAGACGTGTCATGAACGTCCTTCGATTTAATCTTTATTAACAAAAACAAAACCATGAAAGCTAGATTACCCAAGATGCTTCTCACCGCCCTTCTGGCGGCTGTTTCCACAGCGTATGCAATTTCGCATGTGGTTGTTGATCCTGAAACGGGCCACCAGTATTATCACTGGTTAGACGATCCGGCCGATCCGTGCGTTCTTTCCTCGTATGGAGACTTCGGCATGGGTGTAAACGATGCTCCCCAAAGCACTGTCAATATTGGCTACAGTCTTTCTGACGGCACCGTGTACAATGGCTACTTCACGCTCGATGGCAAGGGCGGCACGGTGACATACGAGACCCCCAACGCGCTGTTCATCGGCGGCCCCGGCTGGCCCCACCACCTTTACTATCCCGGCACCCAAACCCCCACGGGTTATGCTGCTTCCAAGGGTATCCTTACTTTGGACAACGGTGCCGTGCTGAAGGTGAGTGTCAAGAACCTCTACGACCCCTTTGCCAACCACATCACCATGGGTTCCTGCGAGGGCGCGGAGTCCACCCTGAACATCCAGGGCGGCAGTAAGGTTTACACCGCCAGCATCGAGGTTTCCAACGGCGGCGGCAACGCGATTGTCAACGTGGGTGCCACCGATGGTTCCAGCCGCGGTTATGTTGAGTTGACCGGCGATTTGATGGTTGGCGTGAACCATGTTGGCGCTTTCGATGAGAATGCAATGGGCCATGTTACCATTTACGCCGGCAGCCAGGTGAACGTGGCGGGTTCCACCTCTGTTGGTTATGCATATTTCAACGAAGATACCCAGCAGTATGAAGGCACTGGTGGCTATGGTGAGGTGATTATCGAGAACGGAGGTGTGCTCAACACAGCTTCCTTGGAAATGGGTATCAGCACAGTTGGCGATATCGATTATTCAGACGGAGGAGTCATTGTGCGCGGCACACTCAACGTTACCGATAACAAGAAAGACATCCTCCTCGGCATTGATGGAGGCGTTGGCTTCATGTTGGTTGAAAAGGGTGGCGTGGCCAACCTCGGTTCAGCTGATATCTTCTTGGGTTCCACTGTTAACGAGGGAGACGGTACTTACGGCGAAATCGTAGTGGATAACGGTAGCACCATCAACCACGCTGGCACCATCTATGTGGGTGATATAGATCCCAATTACGGCACCGGCGCTTTGCTGATTAGGAAGGGTGCCACCGCCAATCTGCAAAACGTTGAGGTTTCCACCGATTCTCTTGTCCTGGTGGACGGCAATGTCAGTGTGAACCAGAACCCGTGGGGCGAGAATGTGAATGCCCCGGGCATTCACCTGTACCACAACTCATGGGTGGGCGGCGCTCCCCAGGTCGCCAAGGGCAAGGAGCTTGTCCTTGTTTCCATCAAGGAACAGGGCGATGAAACCGCAGACATCCACATTTCCGCGGGCGGTGAGACCCAAGGCCTGACCCTGACCGAGGGTACCAGGTTCGAGGCGTGCTGTGATACGCACATGAAGGTGGGCGGCGATGCCAACCTCACGTTTGGGCCTGGTTTGATGCACCTGACGAACGGCGTGCTCTATATCGATGGTGACAGTGACGGTGCTGGTACCATCGCCCACCTTGGCACGGGCAATGTGAGCATCTCGGGCAACACCGCCCTGGAGAGTTTGCTTCCCAAGCTGATTCGCAGGGACTCGACCTCCCGCATGGGCATCATAGATGCCTCCGATTTCATCCAGAACGGTGGATTGCATGACACATTCGACCCCTCTAAGGGCGGCGAGCTCAAGTTGATTGACAACAGCGCGTACAAGGTCTACTTCACGGGAGACGAGAGCGTGGCAGTTACCGTTATCAACAGTGGGTATGAAGAGGGTTTCCAGGGCTTCTACATCGTGAAGGAAGGCAACCCTGCACAGGACGGCTACTATGAGTTGGACCGCAACGAGAGAACGGTGTATCGCGTCATCGACCAACTCGACCGAGAAGGAGCCCAGATTCCGGAGGACCTGAAGCGGGCGATAGACGCAGTGCTCAACATCGATGGTAAGAAGAACCTGCAGGAGCTGCGCCAGGCGCTGGACTTCCTTGGCACGGTGAACTACTCCGTGATGATGCACAACCAGATTGACGGCAACACCTCCCACCAGCGCATGCTGCGCAACCGCAGCATGGTTGGCCGCAACCTGCGCCACCGCAAGGGCTGCACGGATGTGTACGCCGCTGCGTTCTTCGACACCCAGCGCAACAACTACGGTTTCCACACCGGCCAGGGCTACCACCGCACCGAATGGGGCGGTCTGGTGGGCGCTGACACCTGCATCAACCAGTACCTGCGCCTCGGTGCCGACGTGGCCTTCGGCCGCGCCCGCATCCATCCGACCCAGAACTGGTCCATGCACCAGAACTCCCTGTACTGGGACGTGTACGCCCAGCTCCGCAAGGGCAACTGGCGCAGCATCACCGCCGTGGGTATGGGTATCCACAGCTTTGACGTGAATCGCGGTCTCGGCAGCCTCTCCGCCAAGGCCAACAACGTGAAGGGCTACTCCCTCAACTTCACGGAGGAGGTTTCCTACGATTGGAAGGTGAGCGGCAAGACCACCATCCAGCCCTTCGCTGCGCTTGACCTGAACTGGAACACCATCAAGTCCTTCACGGACGGCGATGTGGGCTCCATGAACATGCATGTGAAGCGCCAGCGCGCGCTTGCCGCAGACCTGACGGTTGGCGGCCGCTACATCCACGACTTTGCGCTGCTGCGCAACGTGCCGGATGCCACGTGGTATGCCCAGCTCGGCGTGACAGTGAGCCTGGGCCAGAGGGATTGCGACATGGATTGCAACTTCGTGGGTGCCCCGGATGCACCGTTCACCATCTACGCTGCCAAGCGCGACCGCGTGGGTCTGAACCTTGGCGCCGGCATTACCATCCCGGTGACAGATCGCTGGGCTGTCTTCGCCAACGGAGAGGCTATCCTGCGTGGCGACTCCCACAACATCAACGCCCAGATTGGCGTGCAGGTGGCATTCTAAGCCGCGCTGCAAACAAACCTTCAAGCGCCGCATCCTTCCGGGTGCGGCGCTTCGCTGTATTCTCAAATTGCAAAGGGGAATCGCATGTGATAGAATGCGCGCATGCCGATATCGGAAGAGTTGTTTGAGCGGGCCGGGCGCGTGATACCGGGTGGTGTGAATTCCCCCGTGCGCGCGTTTCGCCGTTTGGAGCGCGCGCCGTTTTTCGTGACCCGTGCACAGGGTGCACACCTGTGGGATGAGGACGGGCGAGAGTACATCGACTATGTGGGAACGTGGGGGCCCGCCATCCTGGGGCATGCCCCGGCATGCGTGCTGGAGGCGGTGCGGCGCATGGTTCCCACCGGGCTCGGCTACGGCATTCCCACGCGCGTGGAGGTGGAAATGGCGGAGCACCTCTGCCGCCGCGTGCCAGGCATGCAGATGGTGCGCATGACCAACAGCGGCACGGAGGCCACTATGAGCGCCGTGCGCCTCGCGCGCGGCTTCACCGGGCGTCCTTACATCATTAAATTCGCCGGTTGCTACCACGGCCATGCAGACTGCCTGCTGGTGTCCGCCGGCAGCGGAGCGCTCACGGGCGGGCAGCCGGACAGCGCGGGCGTTCCGCCGGAGTTTGCCGCGCTCACCCTGGTGCTGCCGTACAACAACCCTGCCGCCGTGGAGGAGGCCTTCAAGCGGTACGCAGGCAAGATAGCCGGTGTGATTGTGGAGCCGTATCCCGGCAATGCCGGCTTCTACCTGCCCAAGCCCGGGTATCTGGAATTCCTGCGCGACATCACCGCGCGCGAGGGAGCCCTCTTGATTTTCGACGAGGTGATGACGGGCTTCCGCATCTCCACCGCCGGTGTGGCGGGCAAGACGGGAATCACCGCAGACATCACCACACTCGGCAAGGTCATTGGCGGCGGACTCCCCGTGGGCGCCTTCGGCGGGCGGCGCGACATCATGGAATGCGTCGCTCCTCTCGGCCCCGTCTACCAGGCCGGCACGCTCAGCGGCAACCCCGTGGCCATGGCTGCCGGGCTTGCCCAGCTCACCTACCTGCAGGAGCATGACTGCTACGCGCGGCTGGAAGCGCTCGGCACGCGCCTGGAGGAGGGCGTGCGCGCCGCCCTGCATGATTTGCACCTGCCGCTCACCTTCAAGCGCAGCGGCTCCATGTTCTGCCTTTTCTTCACCACGCAGGACGTGGTGGACTTGGAGACCGCCTCCAGCGGCAGTTTCGACATGTTCAAGCGCTACTTCCTCTCCATGCTGGAGCAGGGGGTGTATGTGGCACCCTCGCCCTACGAAACCGGTTTCATCTCCACCGCCCACACGGAAGACGACATCGACCGCACCGTTGCCGCCATGCGCCGCGCGCTGGCCACTCTCGCCTGACGATGGATTTCAAAATCATAGCCGCGGCCAAGCCCAGCATCGCGTATGCGCGTGATGGCGTGCGCTTCTTTGAGGAGCGCTTGCGCCCGCTCGGCAAGGTGGAGCTGCGCTATGTGAAGGACGGCTCTGCGGAAGAGGTGTCGGCCCGCCTGCTG
>JAZUGI010000090.1:0-23936 GCA_045641125.1 Akkermansia sp. | reverse complement strand
TTTTCCCGCAAGGCCCCCGGCCGCAGCTGCGCAGAGCAGGTCATCGGCGCCAACGTGGACATGGTGGTGGTGGTCACGGATGCTGCGGATGATTTCAACATGCGCCGCATCGAGCGCTATCTCACGCTCATCCGCAAGTGCGGTGCGGAGGCTGTGGTGCTCATCAACAAGGCCGACACCGTGTCCGAGGACGAGGTGAAGGCCCTCTGCACCCAGGTGCAGTCGCTCTGCAGCGAGGTCTACCCCATTGTGGCGCGCTGGAAGAAGGGCTACCCCCAGTACCTGCGCCGCGTGCCCAAGGGACGCACCATCACCATCGTCGGCTCCTCCGGCGTGGGCAAGAGCACGCTCGTCAACTCCCTCCTGGGCGACGAGTGGCTGGAGACCGGCCACGTGAACGCCGTTACCGGCAAGGGCCGCCACACCACCGTGGCGCGCGAGCTGGTGGTGCTGCCGGGCGGCGGCGTGCTCATTGACAATCCCGGTATGCGCGAAATCCACATGTGGACGGATGCCGCCACGCTGCGCGCGGAGTTCGCGGACCTTGCCGAATTGGCCACGCAGTGCCGCTTTGCGGACTGCTCCCACCGCAAGGACGCGGGCTGTGCCATCCGAGCCGCGCTGGATGCGGGCACCCTCTCCCAGGAGCGCTATGAGCATTTCCTCAACCTGGATGCCGAAATCGCCGAACTGGAGCGCCGCAACGAGAAGCGCCAGATGACCCTGGAGCGAGTCTTCAAGCGCAACCGCCGTGGTATGCTCCGCAACCGCGACGACCGCGAGGAACACCTGCGAGACCTCAATCCCCACCGCCACCACCGATGAACGACATGTGGAAATCGAGTGTCGCCTATTTGATTGGCTTTCTCTCGGCCATGTCCCTGGCTGCATGGCTCTGTGATGCCAAATCCAGGTGGATAATGGTGCCTGTCGCCGTTATCGGCGGCATACTCGGCCAATCCCTCTACCTCCTGGCCTCCTACCTCTGGGACGCTATCTCGCTACGGGTGTTTGCGCCGGAAGAAACTGCGGATGCGCGCCATGGTGAACAGGATGACTCCCATGACGAAGATGCCGACACTGAATGTCCTCTCCCAGTGGGTGGAGAAATCACCGGCAGGACTCAAAATGAGTATGACTCCGCAACCAAGGAGCATGAACAGGCAGATGCCTGTCTCAAGGACAAGCTCGCCCTTGGTGGGCGCAACCGTACGGAGTGAGTAGTCTCCCTCGTCGTCTGCGGTCGGGGGACGCCCGGTCAGGGCCGCCACGGTGTCTACATCAGGTAGGGAGAACAGCCCGTCCACCTGTATGCAAGCGCCGGTTTGCTGATTTTCATAGATGATATCGCCCGTGCCGTCCTTGCGGTGCATGATACCCAGGTACTCCTGAGCGGGCCAGGCCTTGCGTTTGTAGAAGAAAAGCGCCCAAGTGAGGGAGATGCTCCGCCGGTTGGTAACGGCGTACACGTTGCGGCTTGCCGCACGCAGCTGTGGAATCAAGCTGAAGACGATGGCGGCGGTCAGTAACAGGTACATGCCGCAGCTGCAAAGAATCAGGATCACCCGAAGCAGCGCCGGCAGGTTGAAGGCGCACAAGAACGCCCATATCCAGACGGGAAAGATGAAGAAGCCGGCGAGATAGGCCGCCAGCCTGCGCCAGGCCGCCCCGGTGTGCGCCTTGGGGCGTCCGAGCCACAGCAGATGCTCACCATCCTCCAGGATTTCTTGAAGGCAGAGACGTTCTTCATCCGTTCCGCGAATGTTTTCCCATAAGCTGTCCGTATCCGTTTTCATGGTTTGATATCGATGATGCTCACCTCCGGCGGGCAGAAGTAGCGCATGCCCCAGGTGGCACCCACGCCGCGCGTCACGAACACGTGGCGGTTCTCCCCGTACGGGTAGCAGCCGGATACCATATCCGAGCGGAAGGAGATGAAGTGCCGCGTGAACGGTATGCCGATTTGCCCGCCGTGCACGTGCCCGCTGAGCATCAGGTCCCAGTCGTACGCATCCAGCAGGTGGCGGCTCTCGGGGTCGTGGGAGAGCAACAGCACGGGCAGCTCCTCCTGCCCGGTGGGTTTCATGCAGGCATCGGGGGCCTCGTCGCCCTCGTTCCACTCTCCCAGGCCGATGATGCGGATGGTCTTGCCGCTCGGCGCGGTCCAGTCCACGGCCTGGTTGCGCAGCAGGGGCACCCCCGCCGTGGCGAAGATGCGTGTCACCTGCTCCAGACGCTCGTAGTCCATGTTGCCCAGAATGCCGTAGGTGGGCGCAATTTCCTTGAGCCTCCGCAACAGGTCCATGTGCTTGCGCGTGCGCATGATGCGCTCGTCAACCGCAATGAAATCCCCGCCGAAGATGATGAGATCCGGCTTGGCGGCCTCAATCATGCCGATAGCCTCGTCCAGCATGCCCCTGTTGTTGTGGACATCGCTGATGAAGGCGATGCGCAGCGGCCCGGCCCCCGGCAGTGTTTCCGCCGGCAGCTCCGCCACGTTGCACTCCAACTGCTCCGCCCCCCAGCGGCCGAAATATTTGACACCCTGGTATGCGACAATCAGGGCTGCGGCAAGCCATATCCAGCGGCGATATTTTTTGTTTTTCGACTGTACGTCTGACATGGGGATGAGGGAAAAATTAGGATTAGGATTAAGATTAGGAATTTTCTTTGCCGGGCTTCTTGCCCTTGTTGCGACCGGATTCCGCCGTTGCGTGGATGATGGCCACAATCTGGTTGGACTCGTCAATCAGGTTTTCGTGCGTGGCCTCCGCGTAATTGGCACCAACGGAAGAGGATGAGCGGACAAGTTGCAAACCATAGCATGAGCCGATGCGGGAGCCCTTGATGCGCATATACAGTTTGGCGCATCGTGCGGCAAAATCCACCAGTCGGTCTTCCATTTCGGAACGGTTCATAGCGGAATGGCAGCAAAATTCCTAATCTTAATCCTAATCCTAATTGATTAATAAATTATCCGGCAGGGTTCAAGTCACTCAGTTCCGGGTCCAAGAAGATGCCGTCCTTGCGGATAAGGACATCATCGAAGTAGATTTCGCCGCCGCCGTAATCCTTGCGCTGAATGCACACCAGGTCCCAATGGATGGCGGAGTCGTTGCCGTTGGGGGCCTCGTCGTAGCACTGGCCGGGGGTGAAGTGGAAGGAACCGCCGATCTTCTCATCGAACAGGATATCGCGCATGGGCTGGAGGATGAACGGGTTTACGCCGATGGCAAACTCGCCGATGTAGCGCGCCCCTTCGTCCGTGTCCAGGATTTTGTTGAGGGCCTCGTCGTTGCCGTTGCAGTGGGCCTCCACAATCTTGCCGTTTTCGAAACGGAAGCGCACGCCGTCGAACGGGATGCCGTGGTAGATGCTCGGCGCGTTGTAGGCCAGCGTGCCGTTGATGGAATCCTTCACGGGGGCCGTGTACACCTCGCCGTCAGGCACGTTGCAGTCGCCCGCGCAGGGAATGGCCTTGATGCCCTTGATGGAGAAGGTGAGGTCCGTTCCCGGGCCCACGATGCGCACCTTGTCCGTGGCTTCCATCATGGCCTTGAGCTTCTCCATGGCCACCTTCAGCTTGGCGTAGTCCGCCAGGCAGCAGCGGAAGTAGAAGTCCTCGAAATCCTCTGTGCTCATGCCGGCGGCCTGCGCCATGCTGGGCGTGGGCCATGCCAGCACGGTCCACTTGCGCTTGTTGCAGGTTACATCGCTGGCGGCCTTGAAGTGCTTGCTGATGATTTGCATGCGCTCGCCCGGCACGTCTGCGGACTCGAAGGTGTTCGCATCGGCATACATGGCGATGTGCACCTGCATGTCCTCTGCGCGCTGCAGGCGGTACTTGCCGTCCAGCGCGTACTGCTCCTCCGTGGCACCCATCTGGAGCTCCTTGTTGACAGCCGCATGGGTGATGTCCACATGGGGGATGCCACCTGCCTCGCGCACCGCGCGGATGAGTTCAACCACCATTTCATTGGGGATATCCTGCATGCGCAGGTTCACGTGTTCCCCGGGCTGCACGTTTACGGAATAGCCGCAGATTTGGCGGGCCAATTGTGTATATCTGGGATCTTTCATGGGAATAAAATAAATTAGGATTAGGATTAAGATTAGAATTAGGAATTTTCTTTGCCGGGCTTCTTGCCCTTGTTGCGACCGGATTCCGCCGTTGCGTGGATGATGGCCACAATCTGGTTGGACTCGTCAATCAGGTTTTCGAGCTGCTTTTCCTTGACGAGCCCAACTCTGGCGATGGAGCGCAGCCAATGGCGGGATTCGGCGGCTTCGCCTTCCGCTATTTTGAGCTTGGAGACAAAATCGGCATCGGAGCGGCCGTGCGTGGCCTCCGCGTAATTGGCACCAACGGAAGAGGATGAGCGGACAAGTTGCAAACCATAGCATGAGCCGATGTGGGAGCCCTTGATGCGCATATACAGTTTGGCGCATCGCGCGGCAAAATCCACCAGCCGGTCTTCCATTTCGGAACGGTTCATCGCGGAATGGCAGCAAAATTCCTAATCTTAATCCTAATCCTAATTGATTAATAAATTATTCGGCAGGATTGAGGTCACTCAGTTCCGGGTCCAGGAAGATGCCGTCCTTGCGGATAAGCTTGTCGTCCAGGTAGATTTCACCGCCGCCGTAGTCCTTGCGCTGGATGCAGACCAGGTCCCAATGGATCTGGGACTTGTTGCCGTTGGGGGCCACATCGTAGCACTGGCCGGGGGTGAAGTGGAAGGAGCCGGCAATCTTCTCGTCAAAGAGGATGTCGCGCATCGGCTGCAGGATGAACGGATTCACGCCGAAGGAGAACTCACCGATGTAGCGGGCGCCTTCGTCCGTGTCCAGAATCTTGTTCAGGGCCTCGTCGTTGCCGTTGCAGTGGGCTTCCACAATCTTGCCGTTCTCGAAGCGGAACTTGATGCCGTCGAACGGGATGCCCTGGAAGACGCTGGGCGCGGTGTAGGCCAGCGTGCCGTTGACGGAGTCTCGCACGGGAGCGGTGAACACCTCACCGTCCGGGATGTTGAGCTTGCCGTCGCACAGGATGGCGGGGATGTTCTTGATGGAGAAGGTGAGGTCCGTTCCCGGGCCCACAATGTGCACGCGGTCGGTCTTCATCATCATGGCGGCCAGCTTCTCCATGGCGGTGCGCAGCTTGTCGTAGTCCGCCAGGCAGCAGCGGAAGTAGAAGTCCTCAAAGGCCTCCGTGCTCATGCCCGCGCCCTGCGCCATGGAGGGATTGGGCCAGCGCAGCACGCACCAGCGGGTGTTGTTCACGCGCTCGTTGTGCACGGGGCGCAGGTACTTTTGGGCCAGCTTCATGCGGTCTGCGGGCACGCTGGAGTTCTCAAAGCTGTTTTCCGCGCCGCGGATGGCGATGTAGGCGTCCATTTTCTGCATTTCCGCCAGCTCCAGGGAGGAGATGAGGTCGTACTGGGCATCGGTGGCCCCGCTGAACATCTCGCGGGTCACGCGGGTGTGGCGCAGGTTGATGTGCGGGTGGGCTCCGGCCGCGCGTGCGGCGCGGATGAGCTCGATGGCGATTTCGTCCGGCGCATCGATGATTTCAAACAGCACATGCTCCCCGGGTTTCAGGGCGCAGGAGTGGTTGATGAGGTTGCGGGCGAGTTCGGTTGTTCTGGGATCAGTCATGTTCGTGATTGGTTGATGAAGGGGGAAGCAAATCAGCACGGGGTTTTCAGCAGCTCCAGCGCTTCGCGCATGTCCTGCTCCGTGACCGCATCTGAAAGCACGGGGTGGCCCAGGGCCTCCAGCAGCACGAAACGCGGTGCGCCGCCGCAGAACTTCTTGTCTGCCGCCACATGCTCCATTACCGTGTCCGCGTCTATGTGTTCCGGCAGGGTGAGCGGCAGGCCGATGCTGCTCAGGGCGTTGACGACGGTCTGCTCGTCCAGCTCGGAGAGTCCGGCGTGCTTGCGTGAGAGGTGCAGGGCGGCGCGCATGCCCAGGGAGACAACCTCGCCGTGCAGGAGCTCGCCGTACGGCACGCTGGCCTCGATTCCGTGGCCGATGGTGTGGCCGAAGTTGAGGAAAGCGCGCATGCCGCGGGTTTCACGCTCGTCCTGCTCCACAATGCGGGCCTTCACGCCGATGTTGTCTGCGATGATTTCCGGCAGGTGCTGGATGGTGGTCAGGGAGAAGCCGATATCAAGCTCGTCCGCCAGCTGCATGATGGGGAACAGGCTCTTGGGACGGGCGATGGCGGCGTGCTTCACCATTTCCGCCAGACCCTCCCGCCCCACACGCTGTGAGAGCGTGGAGAGCGTCAGCGGGTCCACCACCACCAGCCCCGGCTGGTGGAAGGCCCCCACCAGGTTCTTGCCGGCGGCTATGTTCACGGCGGTCTTGCCGCCCACGGAGCTGTCCACCTGGGCCATCACGCTGGTGGGCACCTGGGCAAAGGGGATGCCACGGTAGTAGGTGGCCGCCAGGAAGCCCGCCAAATCCCCCACCACGCCGCCGCCCAGCGCCACAATGAAGCTGGTGCGGTCATGCCCGGCCTGCACCAGCTCCCCGGCCAGGCGCTCTACGGTGGAGAGGTTCTTGCTCTGTTCCCCGGCGGGGAAGGTGTGGATGCTCGCCGCATACCCGGCGTCATCCAGACCCGCCAGCACGGATGATGCATAGAGCGGCGCTACGTTGGAATCGGATATGACCGCGGCCTTGCCGCTGAAGCGCGCGCGGGACAGAAAATCGCCCACGGACTTCAGTGAGCCGTTGGCTACATGGACTTCGTACGATTTCTCGCCCAGGGAAAGGGTGACACTTGGCATGTGGACATTATATCTGCCCGTGCGCGCGCCCGCAAGGCCGTATTGCGTACACAGGTACGCGCGCGTGATGCGCGGGCTTCTTTGCTGTTGACTTGCGGACGGGGCTTGGGTTAAAGTAGTGCCATGGGTTTATCCGAGGAAAAGGATGCGGAAAACGCCGGGTGCCAGGTGGCGAAGACCGCCTTGCAAGATGCCGCCTGGCATGGAAAGGTGGACCAATGCCGGAGGCTGCTGGAGCAGGGGGAGGAGGTGGATGCCGTGGATGACTACGGCTGGACGGCCCTGCATCTCGCTGCGGGAGAGGGCCAGGTGGATTGCTGCCGCCTGTTGCTGGACCACGGCGCGGATATCGGGGCGCGGGACAATGTAGACGCCACGCCCTTGCACCGTGTCATGCTGAGCGAGAGCGCTGCCACTTGCGAGCTTTTGCTGGAACGCGGCGCGCAGCTGGAGGCACGCGACGCGGATGGAGAGACACCCCTGCACTATGCCGCTTATGCGCGTGCAGGCTCCTGCTGCCGGGTGTTGCTTGCCCATGGCGCGAACATCGGAGCCGTAACGGATAAGGGGAAAACGCCCATGCATTTTGTCGCCATGCAGAACGGCGCGGAGTGCTGCCGCCTGCTGCGGGCGCAAGGGGCGGATGCCAATGCTGTGGACAACAACGGATTGCAGCCTCTTCACGATGCCGCGGATGGAGGGTTCGCAGATTGCTGCCGCGCGCTGCTGGAGCTCGGGGCGGATGCCAATGCCGAGGATAAGAACGGATTGCAGCCTCTGCACTATGCCGCGGATGGAGGGTTCGCAGATTGTTGGCGCGCGCTGCTGGAGCTCGGGGCGGATGTGCATGCCCGGGACTGCCGGGGATACACGCCCTTGCATCGTGCAGCAGCCATGGGGTATCCTGAGTGCTGCGAACTGCTTTTGGCCCATGGGGCGGATATTGAGGCAAGCACTGCCGATGGGGACACCCCCCTGCATCTTGCTGTTTTCAGCGGGCATGCAGATTGCTGCCGCGTGCTGCTGGAGTTCGGTGCCTCACCCCGGGCCAAGGACTCTTTCGGCCTTTCTCCGCTGGATCTTGCCGAAGATGGCGGTTCTGCGCCCTGCATCCAGCTGCTGCGCAAGTACGACACGGGGAAGCCGTTGTGAACAATCCCGCGCGTCCGTGCGGCTGAAGGGATCCAAGGAATTCGGAAACCTGTGGCACAGGGGTGGTGCACGGGCCGAAATAGGTTGACATGGCTGGGGGCGTGTGCTACAAGGCTGCAATCCGTATAAAAAACGTCATCATGAAAAACCGTATTCTCGCAGCGCTTGCCTTGGGTTTGGCTGTGCCCTCTACCTGTTTCGCCGCCGTTGAAAGCGGGCAGGGGCTGGGCAAGGTGATGTTTGTGGGGGATTCCATCACCCACGGCATCAACACGGGCTCCTACCGCTGGGATTTCCACAAGATTATGGTGGACAACGGCGTGAAGTACCAGGAGACCGGGTACAACAGCAACAATTTCCAGCGCGGCAAGGGAAACGGGGTAGACCTGGCGGGGGAATCCTACCGCGGGGTGGCGTTCAAGAACCTGCACTCCGCGCATGAGGGTGGCCAGATTTGGCAGCTTTTCGAGCCGGAGAACACCAGCTACACCCAGGAATCCACCGGGTTGGCCTACAAGACCGGCTCCGGCGTGAAATACGCCGGCCAGACCATCGGCGGCCTGGTGAAGCAGCACAAGGCCCAAACCTACTTTGTGCTGCTGGGGACGAACGATATCATTCAGAATTTCCACCAGGGCGGCAGCGTTTCCAAGGCGGACAACCTGCCCAAGGCCCTGCAGGGTATCCTGGGCGCCACGGAGAGCGGCGGCAGCTACACCTATAGCGGCAAGGGCACTATGGACACACTGGTGGATGCCATGCTCCACGCCAAATCCACCAAGCAGGTGGTGGTGATGGGGCTCATTCCCCCCGGCCGCACGCAGTTTGCGGCGGCGGACCACGCCGCCATCGCGGATTTCAACAAGGCGCTGGAAGCCTGGGCCAAGCAAAAGGGTGCGCGCTATGTGCCCCTTGGCGCGGGCACGGTGGATGTGGCGGCCACTCCCGCAGATCCGTACGGGGCCCTGGTGAGCAAAAATCAGCGTGTGGACTGGATTCACCCCGGCCCGCAGACGAACCTCATCATGGCCGGTAACCTGGCCAAGGCCCTGGGCTGCAGCGGCCGCACGGCGGGGCTGCCGCGCAAGGCCGCCACCAAGAAATCCGGTTTCTCCGCCATCCGCCAAGGAGATGATGCCGCTTCCTGGAGCGGGGCCCTCCATCCCGCCGCCAACCAATCCGTCACCGTGGACCTTGGCCCCGTGCAGGTGGGTAACGGTTATTCCGACAGCAAGTGGGATACCCAGGGCGGGCTTACCCTCACCATCGACACGGGCAAGCATCGCGGCTCCCTTACCATCAGCGAGAGCTACATCACCTGGGGCAAGGATTTCATCCTCTACTCCCGTGATATGAGCACCAACACGGAAAGCATACGCGTGGCATACGTGCCCGGCAAGGCTTCCGATGGCGTGGACCCCGGCTTCTATGTGTGGCTGGGCAGCCAGCTCATCGGCGAGGCGTGCCCCGCCGAATCCGGCAGCGGCAAGCCTTCGCTTTCCGTTTCCTCCACCGGTGCTCCCGGTAAAAACCTTTCCATCACCTCCGCCAGTGGGGCAGCTGCCCCTGCCAAATAAGAACCATCCATCATACCAGAATCATGAGAATCAACCGTTATATCCTCCCGCTCCTTGCACTGGGCTGCCTGTTCAGCCCGCTTTCCGCCTTCGGCGAATGGACCTCGCCCATCCCTGTGCAGGCAGAGGCGGACGCGCCCTGCACGCTGCTTCCCTTCCCGCAGAAGGTGGAGTGGAAGAAGGGGACGCTGCCCTGCGGCAAGACCGTATCCATCACCGGCGATACCAAGGGCCGCATGGTCAAGACGGCTTCCAAGGCCCTCACCAAGGAAGCCGCTGAGTTCGGCAAGGGCGGCGCCGCGCCGCTCGCGGTGAACCTCAAGATTGATTCCGCCGCCACCGCGCCTGAGAACGCGGCGGAAGGCTACCGCCTGACCGTGGATGCCAAGGGCGTGAGCATTGCCGCCGCCAAGGAGGCCGGGCTTTTCAACGGCCTGCAGACCCTGCGCCAGATGGTGGCCGGCGGCAAGAAGGGCATCCCGTTCTGCGAGATTCAGGACTGGCCCGCCTTCCGCATGCGCGGATTCATGCATGATTGCGGCCGCAACTTCCAGACCATTGAGAGCCTGAAGCGCCAGCTGGAGCTTGCCTCCCGCTTCAAGGTGAACTATTTCCAGTGGCACATGACGGACCACCCCGCCTGGCACGTGCAGTGCAAGTGCCGCCCCGTGCTGAACGACCCTTCCAAGCGCACGCGCGATAAGGACGACACCTATTCCTACGACCAAATCCGCGAGCTGTTCCGCTACGCTGCAGACCGCAACATCCAGATTATCCCGGAGCTGGACATGCCCGGCCACAGCTCGTACTTTGACCGCTGCTTCGGCTTCAAGATGCACTCTGAAGAGGGTATGAAGGTGCTGGAGGAGCTGCTGGACGAATTCTGCAAGGAAATCCCCAAGGAGATTTGCCCCATCGTGCATATCGGCGCGGATGAGATTCGCATCCCCAATGCCAAGGAGTTCGTGAAGCGCATGAGCGACTTCCTCATTGCCCGCGGTCGCATTCCCGCCCAGTGGGGCGGCCCGCGCGACCTCCCCGTGGGTGAGGACTCCATCTCCCAGCGCTGGGGTGAGGGCGGCGAGATGGTGGAAAAATCGCTCAAGCCGGAAACCATCAAGTGCCACAGCTTTGATTCCACCATCGGCTACACCAACCTGTTCGACCCCGGCCTGCTGGTGCGCCGCTACTTCTTTATGCGCCCCTGCGGCTCCGCCAAGGGGGATGAGCTCAAGATGGGCGTGATGATCTGCAACTGGCCGGATGCCCGCGTGGAGGACAAGCGCAACATTGCCCGCCACAGCGCCCAGTGGCCCGGCATGCTCGCCATGGCGGAGCGCGCCTGGTTGGGCGGAGAGGCAGACGGCGATGCGCTCCCCTGCCACATGCCCGCCGCGGATTCCCCCGCAGGGCAGGCCTATTCCCGCTTTGAGCAGCGTCTCATGAAGATGTCCCGCACCATCCTCAAGGGGGAGGCGTTCCCCTACTGGACCGAATCCACCGTGAGCTGGACCGTGGTGGGCCCCGTGGCCACGGCGGAGGCGGACAAGAACCGTGATGCCGTGCTGAAAGGCGAATACGGCTCCCTGTCCACGCAACCCTCCCACGGCGCCAACCTCTACCTGCGCACCAAGCCCAACACCGGCTGCCTGGGCGTAATGGGCAAGGTGAAGCCCGGCAACACCGCCTGGGCCGTCACCACCATTGATTCCCCCAAGGCCGGGGAGATGCCCTTCATGATCGGCTTTGATGCCCCCGCGCGCTCCTCGCGCCGCTGGTCCGGCGTGCCCAAGAACGGCGAGTGGTCCCAGTGCGGCTGCCGCATTTGGGTGAACGGCGCGGAAATCAAGAACCCCCGCACCTACAAGCTGGCCGGTGAGCGCCAGAGCAAGGGAGACACCTGGACCTCCCCGCTCAACGAGATGCCCTACGACGACGAGGAAATCTGGTGGGCCCAGGATCCCACCAAGCTTCCGCTCAAGAAGGGGGCCAACACCGTGGTGGTGGAGATTCCCTACGTGGGCGAATTCCAGTCCTGGGGCGTTTCCCTCATCCCCCTCTTCAAGCAGGGCAAGTGAGACACTCCGTTTCCATAGGCGCAGATTGAGAGCGCGGAAGGGGAAATCTCCCGTCATTTCCAAAGAAATGCGCGCAACGTGTTGCATGTAAAACACGTTGCGCGCAGATTTTTTTTCTCAAATTTAATCATTGCTTGTCGAGTGAAACAAGCTATAATGGCCGTGTGAAACTTTCCTTTGCGGTTGCCACCTGTTTGCTTGCCTTCCTTGCCGTGAATTCCACATTCGCGGCGGTTACGATGGTGTCCGACAACATCTATGATGTGGGAAAAATATACTACAGCAACAAATCCGGGACCAAGAACGATTCCGTGATGTGCTGGGCGGCGGCATCGTCCAACGCGCTGCAGTACTGGCAGGATACCTACGGGAGCGGTGATGCTCCCAATGGATTGCTTTCCTATAGCGCCACCCCCGCCGGTACAAACTACCTGAACATCTACAACAATTTCTTGACGAACTGGACCAACGGTTCCGGATACGCCTACAACGCCTTTTCCTGGTGGCTGCAGGGCGGCATTGCCTTGAAGGGCGGAAGTAGCACCTCCGCCTCGGCAGGGTACAGGCAAGACATCTTCGGCAGTGTAACACCTTCCTACGATTCCCGTGATGAAAAATCATGCTTTCACAGTGTGATGGTGGACAACATGGTCGAGCATCCCGATGACCATAGCTACTATTCCAAGGTGCCCAAGTTCAACCAGCTGCAAGACGCCCTGGACCGCGCATTTGACGGTGCCGGGCAGGCGGTGGTGTTGAATGTGTGCCATACGGACTACACGGGCGCGCACGCCATCACCTGCTGGGGGTATGAGAAAAACGAGGACGGCTCGTACTCCCTGTTGATGACGGATTCCGACGATTCGCGCTACGGCGCGTTTGTCCTCACGGCCACCGCCATGTCGGATGCCGAGAAGGGAGACTACATCAAGCTGGAGACGCACGACGGCAGCAGCTGGTACTCCTTGGGCAACTACATCGTGTACGACCTGGTGTCCATCAAGACTCCGGAGGGCGTGGTGAAAGATGCGCCCGGGGCTGCGGTTGTGGAATCGGGCAGCGTTTTCAAGACCAACACCACGCTCACCAAGGCTGTTTCGGATGGCTACGGCTTCATTGTCGGCGGCGGCAGGTACAAAGATGACGCAACGGGCGTGAACGCCGCAACCATTTTCACCACCACATCGGAAGCCAAGCTCACCGCCCATGCCGCATACAGCAAGTACTATGTAGGCTTGGAGGTGGAGGAGGGTGCCATGGCCCTGTTGCACGGCGGGCTGGAAGTGAGCGGCTTCGGCAACCACGGCGTGCTGGCCACCGGACACCTGTATGCGGATGGAGGGGTGGTGGATATCCAAAACAATGCATACAGCAACAGCGGTGAAGAAAGCAACGGCGGCGGCGGTGTGATGGCCGATTCCTACGTGGAAATCAAGAACGCCTCCGCCGTGACTGTTTCCAACAACTCTTCGTCCTACACATCGGAGACAGGCTACAACAACGCCCAATTGACGGGCGGCGGCGGTATTTTCTCCCGTGATTCCGTGTCCCTGCTCAACAACGGCGCCGTGAAGGTGGAGAACAACCAGGCTTCCGGTGATTGGATGCTGGGCGGCGGCATTGGTGCGGAATACAGCAAGGTCTGCGGCAATGAATCCGTTTCCATTTCCGGCAACTCGCTGACAACGGAAAACTACAACCAGGGGGCTGGCGGTGCCGTGGGCGCGTTTGAAAACTTGGTGGATGGCAACGGCTCTGTGGTGCTCAGCGGCAATACCGTGAATGTGAACCACAATGCCACGTCCATTTGGGTGCAAGAAGGCGGCGGTTGGATTCGGACTTCGGCCGTGGACGACACTGCCTTGGGCGGAGCCCTGGCCACACCCATGTACTGGCCTGTCACCTATATTCCGGATGCCACATGGACCGGGCATGCGGACCATATCCTGCCGGAGCTTAGCCTTTCCGGCAACGGTTCGGTCACTGTGTCCGGCAACAAGGCGGTGGCAAGCAACAAGGTGGAGCACCAAAAAGCCAGCGCGCTGGGTGGCGGCATAGGCCTGGACAACACTCTGTGCTCATGCGGGGAGATGCTCGGCACCCGCGCCTCCATCTCGGGAAATACGGGTGAGGTGCGTTTCGAGAACAACCGGGCGGAGGCGCACGTTCTCTTCAGGAACATGACGGCGGAAGCCCTGGGCGGTGCCATCTATGTGAGCGAGGCTTCCACGCTGGATATGAGCGGGGCGGAGCAGCGGCTCGTCTTCACCGGCAACAGCACCGCCGCCATTTCCGACAACGGATTCGTTGCCACGCTTGTTTCCCGCGGCGGTGCCGTTTACAATGCGGGCACGCTGGACATGAGCGGCAACGGCAGCATCCTCTTCACGGGAAACAGCGCGCAAGAGGGCAACGACATCTTCAACGCGGCGGGAGCCCTGTGCAACATCAGCTCCAACGGCTCCGTGGTATTCAAGGCGGATGCCCCCGCCACGGGATTGAGCGTGGCCGTGCAGAACGAGGGCAACTTGTACGTTTCCGCCGCTACCGGGCACACGGTGCTTTTCGAGAACACCGCCCTTTCCACGGCGGGTGAGGGTAAAACCTGCATCGGCCAGGATGCCGCGCACTCTGCGGAAGACAGCTCCGGCCAGGTGCTCTTCACCGCGTCTAGCGGCGCGCAAACGGAGGTGGCGGCCAAGAGCGTGGATGTGCCCGCCATAGTGCAGAACCTTGTCTTGAGCGCAGAGCTCATTGCCCGCGCGGGCGACAGCGGCTACGGCTCGCTGGACAACACCATGGTGACCGCCGTGGGCGAGCTCACCATGCAGCACGTCTCCCTCAACACCACGGATGCCATCCTGGCCGCGGGTGAGGATTACATCTCCATGAACGACGTTGTCATCACGCTCAACAAGGGGGATTTGATGGAGGACAACCTCACCTTCGACCTCACGGGCATGTTCCGCGGCAACTACAATCTGGACAGCGTCACGTTCGACCTGACCGATGAGAGCCTGGCGGATTTGGTGCCGGAGAATTTGGTGTTTGATATGAGCACCGCGTATGCACAGCCGGAATTCCGGAACGTGAACGTGCTGTGGAATGCGGCCTCCATACCCGTGGCGCAGGTGGGCATGCTGGTTTTGGCCGGAGCTCCCATTCCGGAACCCGCTACGGGAACGCTTGGTCTGCTTGCGCTTGCCGCACTGGCAACCCGCCGCCGCAGGCGGTGAAAAAACGCGCCGCAAGGCGCGCTATATGTGGAGCCATTCCGATGGCGACTCAAAGTTAGCCCAGTGCGGGAGCGCTGGGGGTAACCACCGTCCTAGCGTCTCGGAACCGAACGCCGCTCTGGGGGGTGGATGACGTCTCCGGTTGCACGTCTCAAGCCGCCTTTACTGACAAAATTCAAAGGAAGGGGCTTCAAATTTGGGCGATTTTCCTAACGATTGCCTATCAACTCGTAAAAAAAGACAAACTCAATCTTTGGGACACACGTGGCGGCAGCGGGGAAAGGCAACTTCCTGCTTGAATGCGGCTGGCTGCGGGTGTAGAATAAAGCCGATATGACAGACGCGAAAAAAGAACTTCTCGGCATTCTCCTGGAGCGGTCCATCAAGACCGGGCATTTCATCCTGGCTTCCGGCAAGGAGAGTGATTTGTACTGCGATTGCCGCGTGACGGCCCTGGATGCACGCGGCGCCAATCTCATTGGAGAGGTGGGCTGGCAGCTCGTGCAGGAGGAAATCCTTCCCAAGTTCCCGCAGGCGGAGGCCATCGGCGGCATGACCATGGGCGCAGACCCTATCTCGCTCGCCATCGGCATGTACTCCGCCAAGTCCGACCGCCCGCTCAAGGTCTTTACCGTGCGCAAGGAGGCCAAGGACCACGGCCGCGGCAAGCGCATTGAGGGCAACTTCGCACCCGGCCAGGAAATCATCGTGGTGGATGATGTCATCACCACGGGCGGCTCCACCCTGAAAGCCATCGACGCCATTGAGGCGGAGGGCGGCAAGGTGGTGGCGGCACTGGTGCTGGTGGACCGCGAGGAAGGCGGCCGCGAGGCCATCGAGAGCCGCGGCGTGCCGGTGTACCCGCTGTTCACGCGCCAGAGCATCTTCGGCACCAAGTAAGGCGGAGCCATGCTGCCGGTGGTTGTAGGAATAGAGGGGGAAGCGCTCACCGCGCGCGAGCGTGAGCTCTTCACCCGCCTGCAGCCCGCCGGGTATATCCTTTTCACCCGCAATATCGCGGACCACGAGCTCACCCGCGAGCTCACGGACGACCTGCGCCGCATCACCGGGGGTCCGGATGCGCCCATTATCGCCATCGATCAGGAGGGCGGGCGCGTGGTGCGCACCGCCGGAATAGGCGTGCAGGCTCCCTCCGCCGCCGCGCTGGCGGCCATGGGCGGCACACAGGCCATCCGCAAGGCCGCGCTGTACACGCTCAACACGCTGCTCAACCTGGGCGTGAACACGGATTTCGCCCCCGTGCTGGATTTGGCCTCTCCGCATGCCAACGCGCTGCCCAGCCGCTGCTGGGGGAGCGACACGCAGGATGTCATCTCCCGCGCCGGCGTGTGGAACCGCACGCTTTGCAAGGGCGGCATCATGACCTGCGGCAAGCATTTCCCCGGCATGGGGGACGCCGCGTGCGACCCGCACCACGAGCTGCCCGTGCTGCACGGCACCCGTGAATCCTTTCTGGAGCGTCCAAGCATACCCTTCACCGCGCTCATGCCGGAGCTGCCCTCGCTGATGGTGGCGCACCTGCTGATACCGGAGATGGACGCGGAGCACCCCACCTCCCTCTCCCGTGAGCTGGTGCAGGGCTTCCTGCGTGACCAGCTGGGCTACGAGGGTGTGGTGTTCACCGATGACCTGTGCATGGGCGCCATTGCCAACGGCTACGGCGTGGCAGAGGCCGCCGCACTTGCCCTGCGCGCCGGCTGCGATTTGCCGTTGGTCTGCCACAACGTGTGCGATGTGCTGGAGGACGTGGCGGCCGCCGTGAGCGCGCTGCCGCAGGAGGTGCTGGCTCCCGCCGCCGAGCGCATTGAAAAGTTCCGCATGATGATGGTAACGGCTCCCCCCATGCCCTTCATTGCCTGGCAGGACTACCTGAAAGACATGGCGCGTTTCTGCGGGTCTGTGCCGGAAGTTTCCGCCACCCCCGGCTCCCCCGTGCAAAACTACTGATTCCCCCATATGATAAAGAACCTCGCTATCACCGCATTCCTTGCCCTCGGCGGGCTGGCCTCCGCCGCAACCTTCTGGGTGGAGGGCGTTTCCCTGAAATCCGGTTGGTATGATGCCGACAAGGATTCCCGTGATGTGGGCAACATGTGCTGGGCCGCCACCGCATCCAACATGCTCGCTTGGTGGCAGGACCGCAATCCGCAGTTCAAGGAAATGGGCCCCCAGGGGCATGAGGCCATCTGGAATACATACAGGCAAGCCTTCCAGAACTGCTCCGGGGAACCGTTCTACGTGCTGCAGTGGTGGTTCAACGGCGTGCTGGCAACAGACAAAATCAAGCTCACCGATTATGGCAAGGGGCAGGGCGGCTATTACAAGCGCCTCGCGGAATCATGCGGGCGTCCCTTCCCCGGCACCGACCTCAAATGGGAGACGGTGGCAGCCAATTCCTCCACCCGCCTGCGCGAGCTTATGGAGCAGGGGTATGCCGTGGCCATCGGCATCCGCAGGCTGGATGATCACAACAAGATTTTGCCCGTGTGGCACATGCTCTCCCTCTGGGGCGTGGAGTTTGATGAGAAAACGCAGCAGGTGACCGCCGTGTACCTCACGGATTCCAATGATTCCATGGGTGAGTGGCCCACCGTGCAGAAAGGCCTTTTCCGCGCCGCAGCCACCATGCGCGAGGTCACGGACGAGAAGGGCGGCAAGACCTGCGGCCTGGTGCTGCGCACCAGGGAAGGGTGGTTCAAGGACAACGCGCTCATCACCACCCTGGTGGAGCTGAAGGCGGATGCCGCCGTGAAACGCTAGCCACGCCCCCGCGTGTCCCAAAGAAACAGGCCCCACCCTCCGGAGAGGATGGGGCCGTGATATTTGTGCCTAAGCCTTACTTGGCGGGGGCCACGGCGGTGGGGGTGACCTTTTCCGTCTTGCCGTTGACCACGAGCTTGACGGGCTTGGGGTTCTTGGAGGTGGTGGTGAGCTTGTAGTTGGTCACCTTGCCGTCCTTCCAGGTCATGTCCACGGTAATGTTGCCGCGCGCGCGGATACCCTTGATGGAGCCGTTGGGCCACTCCTTGGGCAGGGCTGGCAGCAGCTCAATCTGGCCGGCATGGGATTGGATGAAGATTTCGCTCATGCCGCCGGTCATGCCGTAGGTGCCATCCATCTGCATGGGGGGATGGTTGCCGAACATGTTGTCCAGCAGGTTGTACTGGATGTATCCGCTTACCATCTCGTAAGCCTTCTCGCGGTTGCCGAAGCGGGCCCAGAGGGCGGTGCGCCAGGGCCAGGTCCAGCTGCGGCGGTTGTCGCCGCTCATGCCGCGCAGCTCCAGGCTCTTCTCTGCGGCGGCGGCAAACTCCGGGGTCTTGGCCTTGCTGATGGTGGTGCCGGGGAACACACCGATGAGGTGGGAGGTGTGGCGGTGGCCGGTCACCATGTTGGGGCGGTCAACCACCCACTCCTGCAGGTAGCCGCCAGCGGCCACGCGGTTGCCCACCAGGCGGTCGCGCTTCTCAATGAGGCCCTTGGCCCACTCGGCGTCCTCGCCGAGTATCTTGGCGGCCTTGGCGGTGTTGTCGAAGAGCTCCCAGATGAGCTGCTGGTCGTGCATGCAGCAGTCCTCCACGGGGCCCTGTTCATGGGACCAGCCGTTGGGGGAGACGAGCGAGCCCTTCTTGATGCCCTTGAGCTCGGGGTGCTCGGCCACGGTGAGGGGCTTCTTGCCGTTATCGGTCATCAGGCCCTCGCCGTCCTCGCCCACTTCCTTGAGGGAGGTCTCCCAGAACTCGCAGATGCTCTTGAGGATGGGATAGCCGGTCTCCTTGAGGAACTTCTTGTCCTTGGTGAACTGGTAGTGGTCCCAAACGTGCAGGGCGTACCAGGCGTTGACCGGCGGGTTCCACTTCACCCAGCCGCCGCCGCCCCAGATGTTCTGGGAAATGCGGGTGGTCCAGCCCTTCTTGTCGTTGCCGAACTCCTTGAGGGTCATGTTGTGCAGAGGCTCCTCCATAGCCTTCATGAAATCAATGAAGGTCATGTGGCACTCGGAGAGGTTGGCTACCTCTGCGCCCCAGTAGCACATCTGCAGGTTGATGTTGTTGTGGTAGTCGCTGCCCCAGGCGGCGTGCACCTTGTCGTTCCATATTCCCTGGAGCGTGAGCGGCAGGTTGCCCGGGCGGGACCCGGCAATGAGCATGTAGCGGCCGTACTGGTACACCAAGGCTTCCAGTTCGGGGTCTTTCTGCTCCTTCTTGTACTTGTCGATACGCATGTCGGTGGGCAGCTTGGCGGTCTCGGCGTCCGTCTTGCCCAGGTTGATGCTCATGCGGTTGTACAGCGCCTTGTGGTCGGCTATGTGGGCCTTGCGGATATCCTCCAGCTTCTTGCCGGCAATGGCGGAGAGAATGGCCTTGTTCTTGCCGGCGGGGTCCTTGCCCTTCCAGTCTGCCTTGAAATCCTCCTTGTAGTCGGTGGCCAGCGTCACATAGATTTCCACGCTGTCCGCCCCCTTCACGGTGATGTAGGGGATGCCCTGGCCGTCAAACTTGGGGCGGGTGCCGTCGCCGCCGCCCTCGTACTCCATCTTTACATCATGGGAAGACCCTGTAACGGTGGCGGAGCCGCCGTTGGTGCGCACCTGCATGCGGCCCTCGAACTTCTCTCCGTTGGCCAGCGTGCCGCTCATGACGATGGTGTCGGAGCCGGAGACGCTGAAGGACACCGTATGGCAGGGAGTGAGGCCTATCTTGGCATTCAGGCTGCCGGGCTTGTCCACCTTGGCGGTGTACACCAGCACGTCATCGGGGTGGCTCACAAAACACTCGCGGGTGTGGCGCACGCCGCCGTTGGTGAAGTCCACAGAGGCGATACCCGTCTTCAAATCCAGCGTGCGGCTGTACTTGGCGGTGTCTTCGGCCTTGATGTCGTCGAACTCCAGGAACAGGTTGCCGAAGGGCTGGAAGGAGCCGAACTGGTCCTTGCCGGACGTGGGGCCGTAGGCGTAGCCGCTGCCGTTGTTGGGCAGGTTGGGGCCGCCCGTCCACAGGGAAACCTCGTTCAGGTTCACGCGCTCGCGGTGGTCGCCGCCAAAGATGGTGCCGCCCACACGGCCGTTGCCTATGGGGAGGGTCTGGGATTCCCAGGTGTCGCCGGTTTTCTTGCCCACGGCACCGGTGGCGCAGTAGTTGCTGTTCACGGCCAGGGCATCCTGGCCGCCGCCGCCGTAGTTGCCGCAGGGGGTCTTGCCGGTGGCCCACGGCACAGACATATCTGTTACCACGGCCGGCTGCGCGTACCACAGGAAATTGGATGACGGGAAATCAGCCATCGCCACGGGGGCCAGGCTGCCCAACGCCAAACTGAGAAGAGTGCTCTTGTTCATGGTGGAATATATGGCGGACATTCTACGGATGCTGCCGCGGGAAGTCAATATAATTCTTTGGGCGCGCCGCGCGCAACCCTATCAAACACCACTTCTTTAGCCTTTGCTTCATCCCACAACACCCCGCGGAGGAGATTGAGGGGGGCTTTTCGAGCCAAAGAGAGGTCTTGGGGCTACGGATGCAAAAACATGTCAAAAAAAGTTAAGTATATAACACATTGTATTTTAAACCATTGCGTATCCGGTTAGGCTTGGCGCGTTTTTTTTTTGAAAAAAAATCGACATTTTGCCCTCCAGCCTGCTTATATAGGGTAGAGATTGCCATCGTCCGCGGGGGCGGCTGGAAGTGGCGAGCTCACCCAAAATACATACAAAACCAAAAATTATGTCCGACATTGAATGCCACATCGAAAACAGTGTTGTGCCCAGCACCCGGCCCGCAGCGCACATCGTTTCCATCGCCCCGGCATGCCATCCTGGGGGCGCAACGTTGAACCATAGGCTTGAAAACCGGCCCGGAACTGATAGACTCCCTTTAACTTCAACTTCATCCCTCTATGGGATGGCAATGAAAGCAATCCGCAAATGAACACCTACACAAAACATTTAAGGCCGCTAGGCAAGGTGTGGACTCTGACCCTCGCCTCGCTTTGCCTGCTGGCTTCATGCCAATCGAACAGGATTGGGGAAGACTTCGAGAGCTGCCATGTTCAGGGCATCAACATATCCAAAGAGCCACACCAGGTTCTAAGGTACCATGTCAATCTTGGCAACATGCCCCCCTTCGCGCCCTATGTCAACAAGGTGGTGACATTCAAATCACCCTGCGCCATACAAGTGTATCACCATTTTGAGGGACTTATCTGGTACAGCCTGGAAGACTATACCCCACAGAGCGGCACACAGAAATATCCCTGTATCCGTCTGATTCCCATTTACAGCGGAAAGATTGCATGTGTCGTAGGCACATGGGTCTATATCAAGAATGAACTGTTTGCAAATAATGTGAAGGCCCTGGTAGAAGTCTGCACAGACCAATTGAATGACGGAAAACCCTTTTACATCTGGTATGATTGGGGATACGAGCCTACAAGGAAAGAGGGCGTTGATATACATCTGAAGAGGGCACCCTGGGAACCCACGGAAGTCAAAAACAACAGATTGGTTGATGATATTATGAAAGCGGCAAAACTGCCTTCAAGCTCCCAGCTGCCCAATAGGCGCTTTATAAAGATACCCACCCCGCCTACGCCTTAGAACAAAAGCCTAAAACATCAACATAGAAAGATAACAAACCATGTCCAACATCGGATTCCACATTGAAAACTGCATCCTGTTCGAGCGTGCGCACGGCCTTATCCTCCCATTGGGGAAGATGCTGCGGGTATGTGCGCTGGGCTTGGTTGGGCTATCGCTGCTGGCATGCGAGCGGCCGGAGGAAAAAGCATTCTTCCATGCCGTGGGGAAAGGAAATTCGGAGCAGATTCTCAAGCTGCTCAGCGAGGGAGTGCATGTGAATGCCAGAGATGCGAGTTTTAGCACCCCATTGCACATTGCTGCCTGGAATGGAGACACCACCATCGCGGGGCTGCTTATCGACAAAGGAGCCGATATGTATGCCATGGATGACGAAGGACATTCCCCTTTGTGTTGGGCTGCCGGCTTGGGGCATACGGATGTGGTACGCCTGTTCATTGACAAGGGAGCCTCTGTGAATGAGGATGAGACATGCTGGGAGCAGAACGTGCTGCATGATGCCGGCGATCCACTGCATGAAGCGGCCGCCGGTGGTCACACGGACACTGTGCTTCTACTCATTGCCCACGGCGCAAAGGTGAATACCGCGGGCCTTGGCGGCGACACGCCTCTGCATGCAGCGGCAAGGGGAGGCCACATGGAAACTGCCCGCGTGCTGCTGGAACACGGTGCGAATCTGGAAGCCGTTTGTCAGGGAACCTGTATGTTTACCCCGCTGCACGAGGCAGCTTGGAACGGTAAAACCGATGTCGTCCGCTGGTTGATCGGGCATGGTGCGAAGGTTACCGCCACAGCCGGCCATGGTGAAACCGCCCTGCATTTGGCGGCGCAGGAAGGCCATGCCGACATCATCCGTGCGCTTATAGCCGCTGGTGCGGATGTGCATGCCAGGGACGGTAGCGGCAAAACCGCGCTGGATGTCGCAACCGCCAAAGGCAAGGAGGCCTGCATCAGCCCCCTGCGCCAAGCCATGGAAAATAAGGAATAAAACGAACATGAAAACAACAATCATCGCCATGACAACTGCCCTCCTGCTCTCTTGCGGGCAGGCACCGACGGCAGAGACCGCGCAGGAGAAGGAAAATATCACCACGCAACCGGCAAAATGCACGTGCGGCATTAAAACCGGAATTTCCGTTGTGGAAGGTATTTAGCAATGTGAGTTCGCACGAGGCAGACGAACGTTGTAAATGCAAGAATAATTAGCTAATTCAATTATACTAACACGTGTTTAGGTTATTCTTTATCTGTCATGAAAATATTTTTTAAATTATTATTGTTTATCTTTAACTTAATTATAGGAATTTATATTTGCTATTATCTGCCAAAAATAGATATATACGAGTCTTGCGGATTTGAAGATTTGTCTATTTTAAGACATATATATGTATATTTCTTTTTAATTTGTGCTACACTATTTATAATTGCTACGTATTATCGTTCTATTATCATATATTCTTTACAAGCGGCTTTGATGTCGATTCCTTTTAGTTTAGGTGTACATGGAATTTGTGGGCATACCTCGTATACTCATCTTATCGAGTTGCTATTTATTCAAGTTTTAATTCCATTTTTATTAGCGCTATATAAACTTTTTAAGAGCATATCTATTCCAAGAATGATAATGGCTCTAACATTTTTCATTGTAGACTTATACGTCATTATTTATTTTCCATCTATCATGTATAAAATTGGAGGTTAGTTTTCTCGCTATTATGCAAATCAGGTCCCATAATGTTTCATGGAACAAAATAACATTGGCACCAATAATGTGAGCATTCAACGCGCGTCTAGCTGGTATTCGGTGGACTCAACGGCAGGAAGTCGCCTCGATTTGACGTGTCTTGACTTCTACCTCAGCCTTCGGCATGGCGGCGGGCATGATGGCTTCAAAATCTCCCCGGTAGCCGGGCAGCGCTGCAAGGTCGCCCACCTGTTGCAAACCCTCCGCGACCTTTGGGGGTGACCCCCTTAAACGTTGGCGTTGCCTCCAAAAAAATCGGGGTGCCCCCCCTGAAATGCGGTATGTTTTAACTCTTACTATAATGGCTTTCCGGAAAAGGCGACGGATTTGCGTTTTCCTCCCGGATGGGACCTAACGGTTGCCTCATGCCAAAACACCCAAAATTTTCTCCCTTTCTTACGCATTGTAATTTCGCACCTTACAAACACGCCGTGATTTTTTTTGAAAAAAATCATTTTTTGTTGTACATTTTGCCTTCTGGGTGCTTTATAGGGTATAGACAAGCGCATGACCTGCATCGCCACAGCTCCTGTTTCACCAAGCCGTGCGTACCAGTACGACACGCTGGGACGTCCGACTTCCCGCACGCTCGCACGGCAGGGTGCCACCCGCAACGCTGCGTTCACTTACAATGACCGCAGCGAGTTGGTCAGCGACGTGGTGGACGATACCGATCTCAATGGTTGGGACTACGACAACATCGGCAACCGCCGCATGGAGCACAAGTCCGACGGCT
>JAZUGI010000089.1:0-2083 GCA_045641125.1 Akkermansia sp. | reverse complement strand
GAAACAGCTTTTTTGCTTCCTTCCAGCGGGCGCTTTGGTATAATCGGGCGCGTATGGTGTCAAAGATATCTCTCACATCACTGTGTATGGCTCTTGCGGGCCTGGCTTTCTGCGCCGAAACCGGCGATATCTGCCAGCCTGCGCAGGAGGTGATCCAGCGTTTCACCAAGGGTAGCGTTCCCGTAAAGCTCAAGGCCGTCAAGGACAAGGAGACCGACCACTACCGCGTGGAGGTGAAGAACGGTACGGTGGAGGTGAGCGGCAACTCACCCGTGGCGCTCACGCACGGCTTCTACGCCGCCCTCAAGGAGCAGGGCCGCGGCATTTGCAGCTGGAGCGGCACCCGCGTGCAGCCCGGCGCCTGGGCAAACGGCTCCGCCACGGAGGGTGCCACACCCTTCCGGTACCGCTACTACTTCAACGTGGTGACCTTCGGCTACAGCATGGTCTACTGGGACTGGAAACGCTGGGAGAAGGAAATCGACTACATGGCGCTGCACGGCATCAACATGCCGCTGGCGCTCACCGCGCAGGAGGCCATCACCGCCCGCGTGTTCAAGCGCCTGGGGCTCACGGAGGATGAAATCCAGAACTACTTTGTGGGGCCGGCCCACCTGCCGTGGATGCGCATGGGCAACATCAGCGCGCTGGATAGCCCCATGCCCAAGGAGTGGCATGCAGACCAGATTGCGCTGCAGCACAAGATACTGGACCGCATGCGCTCGCTGGGGATGACCCCCGTCTGCCCGGGCTTTGCAGGCTTTGTGCCGCAGGCCATCAAGCGCATCCACCCGGAGGTGAAGCTGGCGGAAACCAACTGGAACGGCGGCCTGCCGCACAACTGGATGATCACGCCGGACCAGCCGCTTTTCAAGGAAATCGGCACCATGTTCATCGAGGAATGGGAGAAGGAGTTCGGCAAGTGCTCCCACTACCTCATCGACAGCTTCAACGAGATGGACCTGCCCTTCCCGCCGCACGGCCAGCCCGCGCGCTACGAGATGATGGCAAACTACGGCCGCGCCGTGTATGATTCCATTGCCGCGGCCAACCCGGACGCGGTGTGGATGATGCAGGGCTGGATGTTCGGCTACCAGCGCCGCATCTGGGATTCCCGCAGCCTGGAAGCCCTTATCAGCAAGGTGCCGGACGACAAGATGATGCTGCTGGACGAGGCCGTGGACTACAGCAAGCACTTCTGGCGCAACGGCGTGAACTGGGATTTCCACAAGGGCTTCTACAACAAGCTCTGGATCTACAGCGTCATTCCCAACATGGGCGGCAAGAGCGGCCACACCGGCATTCTGGAATTCTACGCCAACGGTCACCTGGAAGCCCTGAACTCCCCCAACCGCGGCCGCCTGGTGGGCCACGGCATGGCCCCGGAGGGCATTGAGAACAACCAGGTGGTATACGAGCTCATGAGCGATGCCGCCTGGTCACAAAAGAAGATGGACCTGGCAGCCTGGCTCAAGAACTACTCCACCTGCCGCTACGGCTCCTGCCCCAAGGAGGTGGAGGACTTCTGGGCCGGCATGTGCAAGTCCGTGTACGGCTCGTTCACGGATCATCCCTACTACAACTGGCTGCGCGGCGCCGGTGCCGCCAACAAGGGCTCCATCAACGCCAACGCAGACTATTTCAAGGGCATTGAATCCCTGGCCAAGGCCGCGGAGAAGCTCAAGGACAGCCCGCTCTTCCGCGCCGACCTGGAGGAATTCACCGCAGGCTATCTGGGTGCCAAGGTGGAGCAGCTCATCATGGCGTGCGACCACGCGCTGCAGGAGGGCGACAACGAGCTGGCCCAGAAGCTGGACGACCAGGTAACGGAGTACATGCTGGCCATGGACCGCCTGCTGGAGAGCCACCCCAACTTCCGCCTGGACCGCTGGCTCAACTTCGCCCGCAAGCACGGCAAGGACAACCAGAAGCTGGCGGACTACTATGAAAAGAACGCCCGCCGCCTCATCACCGTGTGGGGACCGCCCGTCAACGATTACGCCGCCCGCACCTGGAGCGGCCTCATCCGCGACTACTACCTGCCGCGCCACCAGCTCCACATGAAAGGCCGCTTCAACCCCGC
>JAZUGI010000088.1:0-50830 GCA_045641125.1 Akkermansia sp. | reverse complement strand
TAGCCTGTACCAAAAAAAAGGCCCGCCTTTCGGCGGGCCTTTTGATTGTCAAATGCCGTTGGGTGGTGCATCAGCGGATGTTGACCACCTTCTTCTCACCCTTCTTCATGTCCATGGTGGGGAAGAGGATGAAATCGTTGGTGAAGACGGCGGTCTTGTCGTCGCACCCGGTGGCACCCTCGTGGCCGATGCTGTTGTCCGGGAACCAGACGGCGCAGCGCTGCTTGGAGTCGCGGTTGGCGGTGATGGTGACCTGGCGCTTGCCGGTCCACTTCACGGTGTAGGGTGACTGCACGTGGGATTCGTCCACGGTGGCGCTCCAGGCGGGATCGCCGTAGAAGGCGATGACATCGCGGTCATGGATGAGGCCGAGGTAGTCCTGGACCTTTTCCTCATTGATGGCGATACGGTTCGTCAGCAGCTGGCCCACTAGCTTCTGCGGGTTGAAGCGGGAATCATTGAAGGAAATCTTCATGAGGTCCGGGTTGAGCTGCATGGTCTCGTGCAGGATGAACTGGTTGTTGAGGGCCACGGCCTCAGCCAGGGTGATGCCGGCCACGCTGTTGGAGAAGAGGTCGAGCGTGCCCCAGCCGCCCTTGCCGTACCAGGAGGGCACGGTGTAGCCCACCAGCTGGTTGCCGGTGTAGGCGGAGATGGCGGTGATGGCCATGCTCTGGTTGGTGCCGTAGGCATCGCCGAAGAGGCAGTTGCCCACGGGCATCCAGATGCGGGTCTCGCCGTCCGGCTCGATGACGGGGAAGTTGTTGTCCTTGGCGAGCTTGGCGAGCGCCTCCGGGTGGCCCTGCATGGCCTTGCCGAGCGCGACGGAGAAGTCGCGGAAGCGGTTGGCGGGCAGCTGGTAGTAGCGGTTGTTGGCCGGGAAGATGATACCCTTGCCGAAGGGCATTTCCAGGTTGAACTCCGTGGCGTGGCTGGCGGAGACAATCATCTGGGGCTTCTGGGTGGCGAGCTGGTTGGCGAAAAGCCCCTGCACACCTTCTTCATACACCTTCTTTCCCTCCGGGGTCTTGGGGTCGTACTTGGTCTCCTTGGGCTTGGTGTAGCCGGTCTGCTCTAGGATGGGGAAACCCTCCCAGTCCGTGATGCAGTAGCTGTGCTCGTAGCGGGAGGGATCCACGTTCGTGCTGCCCAGAAGGCGCTTCACCACCAGCGGCTTGCTGTCCTTGGCTATGCGCAGCGCGTCCTTCGGCCCGTAGCCGGTCACCATGCCCCACAGGCAGTCGCCCCACGGGTCGTCGTCTATCTGGCGGGCCACGCGGTTGAGCACGTTCACCTGCGGCTGGGTGATTTCCTGCGGGCGCAGCACATAGGCCACGTAATGGGCCTCCGTGCCGTGCAGGGCGTTCTTGAGCGTGTCCTGCTTGAGGTCCGCCACCTCATGCACGATGGCGCCCTCATGCTTGGCCTTGAGGGCCTCCACCACCTCGCTCCAGCCCTTGTCTGCCAGGGTGGCCTTGGTGACCACGATGTGGTAGGGAGCACCCTTGGTGGCGGGGCACTTGGGCCCCAGGGTGAGGGAGACGGGCTGCTCTGTGGCGGCAGCGGGCTTCTCCTCCACAGGGGCGTCCTTGTCGAAATCCTTGGGCACGGTGAAGAAGTAGTTGGCCTTGTTGGAGCCGAATACCTCCTTGCCGAGCTGCTGGATTTCCTCCAGCTTCACGGACTTGAGGTCCGGCAGGACCTCACGCAGGGTCTGCAGGGGCTTGGGATCGCTCTGCAGCTTGGTGAGGATACTGCCCCAGAATCCGGGGGAGCGGAATTCCTTCTCAAGGCCGGAAACCATGGGCAGCACGGCGCGGTCCACGTCCTCCTGGGTGATTTCTCCCTGGGCAATCTTGCCGAGGATGATATCGATGGCGGCGTTGACCTTTTCACGGTTGCCCTTCACGCCGGCGGAGGCGCAGGTGATGAAGGAGGCATTCTTGAAGTTGCGGTTGGCGGTGACGCCCACGGTGGGGGAGTAGGTCTCGCCCAGCTCGGCGCGCAGGCCGTCGAACAGTTTCTCATTCACAATCTGGGAGAGGATTTCCAGGCGTCGCCCGCGCTTGAGGTCCATGCCGTCGCCCGCCGGGTACACCTGGGCCACAATGGTTTTGTCCAGCTCGGTGTTGTAGCGCAGGAACTTGTGCTGGCCCCATTCCTGGAAGTTGACCGTTCGCTCCTCGTCCGTGAGCGGCTTGAACTCTGCGGCGCGCTTGGGCATGGCACCGAAGGTGCGCTCAATCACCGGCAGCACGTCTGCCACCTTGAAGTCACCCACGATGGTGACCTCCATGGCCCCGTCCTTCAGGTAGGGGGTGAGGGCCTTCTTCACCATCTCGGTGTTGCAGGCCTCCACGTCCTTCTGCTCGGGCACCACGAAGCGGGCATCATTGCCGAACATGGCACGGCCGGACTGCATGGCGAAAGCCCCGTTCGGCGTGGTGAGCAGGCGCTTGTACTGGGCGGGCAGGGCGCGGCGCAGCAGTTGCTCTCCCTCCTTGCGCCAGCCGGGGTGCATGATGCGGGCGGCCACCAGCTTGCACTGCAGCTCGAAATCCTGCGGCGTGGTGCCGCCGCTGAAGATGAAGCGGTCCTGCGAGGCCTCGAATCCCACGTGTGCCACATGCCCGGCCAAGATGCGCTCCAGGTCCGTGACGGAGTGTGCTTCCAGGCCGCCCATGTCCATAACCGCCCCGGCCATGGTGTTCAGGCCGGGCGTGCCGGCCAGGCGCAGGGAGCCGCCGTCCACCGCAGCGGAAACGGAGATGCTGCCCTTCTTGAAGTCGATGGGCTTGAGGTTGACGCGCACGCCGTTGGAAAGGGTGAGCGTGGTGACACCGATGTCCTCGATGGTGTCCTGAACGATGATTGACCCGGGCTCGCCCACCTTGTCGTAGGCGAACTTGAGCTCCTTCTGGTCGGCGGGCTTGGCCACCTCGGTCTTGAGCGCGGCATCATACGCCTTGCGAACCTGGTCGGCATCCACCCCCTCCGGCACGGTGCCGGTCAAGATGATTCTGGCGCGGTCGCTCTTGAAATCGTTCACGAGCTCCTGCTGGCAGAGTTCCGGGTGGGCCTGCACCAGCTTCACGCCCTCCTCGAATGCGCGGATGTCCTCCTCCGGGGCGGTGATGAGCTCGTCCTCGTCCAGGCAGTCAATAATGCTGCTGGCCATTTCCTTGGCGGAAACGGTGGCCCAGGTGCTCTGCAGCTGGGAGAGCCCGGCGCGGGCGGAGGTAATGACCTCATCCAGCTCCTGCTTGGTGAAGCCGTACTTGGCGGCGCGGCGCACTTCCTCCGTCACGGCGCGCATAGCCTCCTTCCACTTGCCTGGCTCGGCACTCACGTTCACGCTGAATGCGTCCATCACCTGCATGTCGCTTCCCTTGGCAATGCGGGCGGCCAGGAACGGGCAATCCGGCTGGCGGGTCATGCGGGCCAGGCGCTGGTTGAGCATGGCGCGGCACATGCTGCCGGGGAAATCCTTCACGCGCTGCTCAATGGTGTCGGGGCGGTGGGTGTAGTGGTCCACCACGTTGATGGAGATGTTGGTCTGGGCGTTTTCCGGGTTGGGAATGACCACCTGGCCCGGCCCCAGGTCCTTGATCTTGCCGCGGTCCTCGTTGAGCTTGCCGGGCACGTCGCGCATATCGCCGAAGTATTTCTCCACCCACTGCTTGGCCTGTTCCGGCTTGAAGTCGCCGGTCACGATGACTGTCATTCGGCGCGGCAGGTAGTTTTCCTTGTAGAAGTTGCGGATGGTCTCGTAGCTGGCGCCGCGGATGACCTCCTCCTTGCCGATGGGCAGGAAATCCGGTACCTTGGTGCCGTTCATCAGGAAGCGCATGGCATCAATGCTGGCGCGGTAGCTTGCGGAGTCGCGCGCCTTCAGCTCGCTCACAATGATGCCGCGCTCATGGTCGATGGCGTCATCCTCCAGCAGGGAACCGTCGCCGAAATCACGCAGGGTCGTGAAGCAGAAATCGACTGTCTCGTCCTTCAGGTCCGGCAGGTCCATCATGTACACCGTATGCTCCATTCCCGTGTAGGCGTTCACGTCACCGCCGAAATCCAGCCCAAGCTTCTGCATGGCGGGAATGAGCTCGCCGCGCTTGTAGTGGCGGCTGCCGTTGAACATCATGTGCTCCAGGAAGTGGGAGATGCCCGCAGTCGTCTCGTCCTCGTTCAGCGAGCCGTGGTTCGTGTACAGGCGGATGCATGCGCGGCCAACCGGCTCCGTGGTGGGGCGGATGATGTAGCGCACGCCGTTGGGCAGCTCTCCGGCAAGGATTTGCGGGTCCTGCTGCAGGGCCTTCAGCAGCTGCGGTGCCACTGCGGGCGCGGCTTCCTGCACGGCAGGCGCCACAGGCGCAGCCGGGGCGGCTGTTTGGGCTTGCATGACCGGCACTGTGAGTGCCAGCGCGATGATGGGAGTGATGATACGGTTCATATCTTATCTGTTAGGTTAAAATCCGGTGACGGGCGTGTTCTTGCACCCGGCTCCACATTACTGCAAAGCGTAGCACCCCCCGCGTGCATGTCAAGCACCCATTGCGTCTGCGCGCACGTACGCGCACGCAGGCACTCCGCGGCCCTTTTTGAACGGGGCGCATCTGCTCCCCCTGTCAATCGTTCAGGCGGTGGGAGACGGGGAAGCGCAGCTGTTCCGCAGGGGCGTCCACATGCAGGATGGTGGGCAGGAGGGTGCGCTTGAGCGCGGCTGCAATCATGCGGCGCTGAATGCGGCGCACATCGTTTTCCGTGAAGAGGCCGCCGCTGTTGGTGATAAGGTCTGTTGGCGGCACATTGCGGTCCGCAAGCTCGTGGATGATGCGGTCCACCTCCGGGAGGGGCGGCTCCGTGAGCGCGCCGAAGAGTTGGGCGTGCTCTTCCTGCAGCAGGCCGCGCAGCATGTGGAGGTCCATCTCGTACAGGTTGCCCAGCGGGGCGAGCGCGCCGCAGGTTTCCGCATAGAGCGTGAAATCCCCCAGCATAATCTCCCTGCGCCCGAGCGGGCAGAGCAGCATGTAACCCAGTTCCTCCGCAACGCCGGTGGTAAGCATGGCGCGCATGCGCGCCTGCAGGGCGGCGCCGTCCTTCTTGTCCTCCGCCGCAGGGAGGGAGGGAAGCTCCGGCTTGCGCACCGTGATGCCCAGCTCCGCCTCCAACGCGGTGGCTTCAGCCGCAAAGGTGACACCGCACACATGCGCGGCGCCGATGGCGGAGGCGCAGAGGGCGGCCAGCAGGGTGCCGTTCGGGTGGTCCAGCGGGATGCACACGCCGGTGTAGCCGTTGTTGCGCACGGTATCGGAGATGCCGCGCTGCAGGGCTAGCCGCAGGAGCTCTTGCGGCTCCGGCAGGGCGGCGCAGGGACGCCCCTTTTCCACATCCGCCACCTTGGCTGCGGGCTCGAAGAAAGGCAGGCGCAGTAGCGGCTTGCCGGTGGCGGAAACAATGAAGGAGCCGCCCGCGTAGATATCCCTGCCGGCGGTGCCCACGGGGGCGCATACCACCACGGGGGCACCGTTGGTGGCGGCTTCCCAGCTCATGGTGTCCTGCAGGTCTGCGGCGGCGGTGGCGTGCCAGGGGCGGCATGCCAGGTGCACCAGCAAATCAAAATCCGGCCCTTCCGGCAGGATGTCCTCCTCCCCCAGGCGTACATAGATGTTGCAGCCGTTCACCTCCGTCACCATGCCGTCTTCCAGCTCGGTCACGGTGTCGCTCTCCAGCAGGTAGGGTACCAGCACGGAGCGGCGGTGCTTGCCGCGCTGCTCCAGCGGGTCGTCCTCCCCATCGTCCTCGCCGAGCATGCCGTCCCACAAGTCGTCCTCGTCGATATAGCGGAAGTACGCGCCCAGGATGAGCGGGGCGCTGCCCAGCTCGCGGGAGAGCGCGTCCAGCGCGCGGCGTGTCTGGCGCTCGAAGGAGTCGCGCTCGGCCAGGTCCTGCGGGTTGAGCCCGCAGAGGGCCTCTGCCGGGGCAATGACGAGTTCCGCGCCGTGGTCGATGCAATCCCTGTATCCCTGGACGATGGTGCGGAGGTTGTTGGAGAAGTCTCCCGGGAGCGGGCTGTTTTGGATGATGCCGATGCGGCGGATAGTTGGTGCCATGGTGTGGTTCGGGTTAGTAGAGGTTCACGGGCAGGGCGGTTCCTGTCTCGCCAAGGGTGAAGGAGAGCCCCACGCCTGTTTCACGCTTGCCGCCGTTGTCTCGCATGTAGACGTTGATGCCCACGTACCAGGCACCGGAGTTGCGGAAGAGGGAAATCTGCTGGAGCGGGCTGCGCCCTTCCGTGATATCCACGTATGCGCGGCCGGCCAGGGTGTAGTTCTCGTTGATGCGCAGGTTGCCCTGGGCGTAGAACTGGCTGGAATCCTCCTGGATGGGGTGGTGCTTGATGAAGCGGTGGCCGAAGGTGTACTCGAACCAGGCGCAGGGCATATGGGAGATGCTGGTGTTGTACTGGTGGAAATCCTCCCCCCCGCGGAAGGTGGGGGTCAGGGATTCAAAGCGCAGGCTGAAGGTGTCTCCCGGGGTGAGCCGCACCACGGAGTACAGGTTGGAGAAGGGACGGTTGGTGTTGGCGTTGTCGCCGTTGTAGTCCACAAACGCGTTCCAGTCCAGCACGTTCATGCGCACGCCGTCCTGCGTGGTGGAGAAGGTGTTCTGCATGCCGAAACGCCATACCGCGCTCTTGCCCCAGCCATCCACACCGGTGAAGCTGCAAAGGTCCAGCGGCATGGGGGCATCCGTGCTGGTGCCCATGGTGGTGGACCAGCTGTCGATACGCGGCACCAGCGCATTGGAGGAGGAGATGGCCATTTGCGCGTAGGTGGTGTATGGCCGCAGCACGTGCGTGAGCCCCTGGAAGCCCAGCCTGTCGTAGTGGAACCCGGCGTAGTGGCGCTGCAGGCGGATGTTGAAATCACAGCCCAGGTAGCCCATGAAGCGGTTGTCCGCGCCTATGCCGCCCACATCATAGTAGCCGGAGTAGCCCACACCGGCCTTGGGGGTGACGTTCAGGAAGCGCAGCAGCTTGAAGCTGGTGGAGAACTCGTGCAGTGTGAAGGCGCGTGCGTAGGTGTCCGTTTGCAGCAGGCGGGCGTAGTACTCGCGCTCCGGCCCCTGCCTGAGGTTGTTGAGCGCCTCCTCGTACGCGGTGCGCTGGATGGGGGAGATGTACTGGCGCATCACTCCGGCCCCGGTGCGGGTTTCATAGTTGATGCGCGTGCCGAAGAGCGGTGTGCGCACGCGGTAGAAGGAGCCCTCCATGCGTTCGTCCGTGGCGTAGTAGTTGTTGGGGGCAAAACGGGTGTAGAGCATGCCCTGGGTGAGCTGGGTGGTGCGGGTGAGGCGTACCGTGTTGTCCGGCTTGTCGCAGGTTTGGCACTCGTTGAGGAAGAAGTCTCGCAGCATGTAGCGGTCGCTCACGGCATTCACGTTGGCTGTGGCAGACCAGTGGGCGTTTTTGTCTGCGGCGGGGGTAATGTTCCAGGCGGCAACCATGTTGGCGTAATACCTCTGGTCGCCGATTTTGCTGCGCGGTGTCTGGGAGGGGTTGATCAGGGGGGCCTTGTCCGGGGCGTAGTAGAATTTGATGCCGCGCAGGTCGAGGTTGCGTGAGGCATTGTTGAGATCCTGGAAGTCAATCCCCAAGGCGAACCCGCGGCGCGTGCGGTAGTCTGCGTGCAGGGTGGCCAGGTAGTCCGCGGTGGGCATGATGCCCTGAGTGCGGCGGTTGCCGAGGAGGAAGCCGTAACTGTTGAAGAGGTAGGCTCCCCAGTAGGAGCGGGTGCCCAGGTTGGGCATGTAGCCTTCCTTGGGGTTGAGGGAGTGGGAGAAGGGAATCCAACCGATGATGGGCACGGCCACATCGTGGCTGCGGGAGGCGATGCTCAGGCGGGAGAGTGAGCCGTAGTCCCCCGGCACCACGCGCAGTGTGCCCGCCCCCACCCAGGAGCGCGGGTGCTCAATGTCCTCTGTGGTTACATAGGCATCATGGATGGTGATGACGTTGCGTCCCTGGGCGTCCTTGCCGTATTCGATGCGGGAGCCGCGCACCAGCATGCCGTTCACCTTGGCGCGCGCGCCGTTGAGCTCCGCGGTGCCGGTGTCCCAGTGGTAGGTGCCGCTTTCGCTGCGCATCATCATTTCGTGTTGGCTCACTGTGAGCGGGCCGTGCAGCTCCGCCACGTTTTCCTCCAGGTTGGCGGCCAGGCCGCCCGTGTAGATGTCCGCCCCGGTGTCCGCGAGCAGGCGGATGGGCTGCCCGTGGCTCTCGTATGTGAGCGTGTGGGCCTCCGCATCATAGTTGATATCCGCGCCTGTGCTTTCCACGGCCAGGTTGGAGGGGATGGCGGGCGTGGTGGAAAGGCCCCCCAGCTGGTTCATGCCGGCAATTTCCGCCAGGGTGGGCTTCATCGCGCTTTCCTCGCTCAACAGGCTTTGCGGCAGGGGGAGGGAGGTGTTGTCCTCCGTGAGTGTGGGCATTTCCGCCGCGCGGGCGGGAAGCACCGGTCGCTTGGGAAATTCCGCAGCCTGCGGTTTCTGGGGCAGCGGGGCATCCGTTTCATCCTCCACCTGGGGCAGCGGGGCGGGTGCGCTCTCTTGGGCTCCCAAAATGCAGGCCAAGAGGAGAACCGGCAGGGTTCCGCGCTGTATCAAGCGTTTGCCTCGCCTGCTGAAACGGATTTCATGCATCTTTCCCCGGAAAATCAATTGGTGGTGTCCATGTAGCGCTTCATGAAGCGCGCGGCGGTGGATTGCAGGTCTTGCAGCACCAGGCAGTCCAGTGTTCCGCCGAAACTTTCGTCAATGCCGAAGGAGAGCATCCTGCCGTTGATGCGCAGATACTGGCGCAGCAGCACGGGGAGTCCCTTGCCGTCCGGCTCAGCCTCGCTCACCAGGATGCTCAGCAGGCGCATGTCCGTGAGCCCGCTGCGCAGCAGCTGCATCTCCTCCGCGCGCATGCCCAGGCTATCCGGCGGGTAAAAGGCCTGCACATGGCGTGCCAGCGCGGGCTCCATGGCGTTGGCACGCAGCCAGCCCAGGATGAGGCGGCGCGAGTATTCCGTGTAATCGTTGGAGATGCTTACCGTGCCGTACAGGTAGCGGTATTCCGGGTGCTTGAGCAGGTAGCGCCCTATGCCCATCCACAGCGTGTCCAGAGAGGCGGCCAGGCGCTGGTACGGCGGGGTGATGAACGCGCGCCCCATCTCCAATCCCTGCGCCATGACCTCCAGCAGCGGCTTGTGGAAGCGGAAGAACGCGGCGTTGTAGAGCCCCTTGATTCCCTTGTTGCGGATGATGAAATCCGTGCGGCCTATGCGGTAGGCCCCGGCAAGGGCCTTGTTGCGGGCATCCCACATGATGAGGTGGATGTAGTGCGGGTCGAACTCGTCCAAATCGCAGGCAGTGCCGGTGCCTTCCCCCACGGCGCGGAATGTGTTCTCCCGCTGCAGGCCTATCTCGTGGAGCAGGCGGGGAATCTGCTCCGCCTCCGCGGCGTACACCTGCAGGCCGTAGTTTTCGCTGTTGTAGCAGAAGCAGCTTTCCGGCAGTGCGTCAATCTCCTCCTGCAGCAGCTCCGGCGGCTCCGGGGCATCCACGGTGCTGCGCGGCTGCTCCACCCGGGTGGAGGCGGCAGAGGGCTGTATCTTGTAGCGCAGCAGGGAGGAGCGCAGTTGCAGGAAATCGCTCAGGCTCTGCGGGTCCTTGAACAGGGAAATGATCTTGGGCGTCACGGGCTTGCCCAGGCGTATGCTGTGGCGCATGCGTCCGTCACGCTTGATTTCCCGCGGCAGGAAGGTGGAGCGGTGCGCCTTTGCCAGCACCGTCACCAGCTGGAAGAAGCAGCCCGTGTGCCCGGAAATGTGCATGGGCACCACCGTGGCCCCGGTCTTGCTGATGATGGAAGCAATGTTCACCTGCCACGGGTCTTCCTGGATTTCGCGGTGGCGCAGGGAGCAGGATGCCACGGAGCCGCTGGGGAACACCAGAAGGCAGTGCCCGCCGCGCAGCCAGGCGAGCATCTCCTTCATGCCCGCTATGTTGGCGCGTGTGGCTTCGTTGCCTCCGTACACGTTCACCGTGATGGAGTGCGGCCGCATGCCCCGCACGCAGTACAGGAAATCGTTCACCACAATGCGCACGTCGCGGCGCCGTTTCATCACTGCCGCTCCGAACATGAGCCCGTCGCTCAGCCCGTGCGGGTGGTTGGAGGTGACTACGCAGGGCCCTTCCTCCGGTATGTTCTCCAGTCCCTCCAGGTCGTAGTTCAGGTTGAGGTACTTGCACGCCAGGGTAAAGAAATCCTGCTCGCTGCCGTTCTCCCAGTCGTCCTCAATGTGCGCGTGCGCGGCATTGAAGTTGCTGAAGCCCAACAGGCGCTCTCCCCACTCCACCAGCCACTGCGGCAGCTTCAGCCACGGCGGCAGGTACTGGGTCAAATCCATTATTTTTTCCCTTTGGCTCACGTTTTGCGGTGGTTTTGGCGCAGTTTACACTACGCCGTGGGGAAATCCTAGCATGCCGCCCGCCAGGTGTCAACCTCAAACGGCCTGTCTGGCTATCCGCGCGAGAAAATCCCCATCCGCTTGATTTTTAGCTCGCTTTCACGCAGAAAATATGGTAGATTGCGCAGAACGACACATGAGCGATACATCCTATATCTACGACAATGTGGACGCCTACCTGAGCCTGGCCGCGCAGACGGCCAGCCCGTCCGTGTATCTCGGCACCGGGCTGCAGCCCTATCTGATGCAGGCCCCGGCCTACGTGCCGGTGGATCCGGAGTCTGAGGTGGTGGGCGCGGAAACCATGGAGGCACTGGTGCAAAGCTGCACCACGGAGGCCGAGCGGGCCACCCTGGCGGAAACCGGTATGGTGGACTTCATCAAGGACGGCCCCGTGGGCAAATACCACGGCTACGTGTACAACCAGGAGGGCGGCTACCTTATCGTCCTCCTTTCCCTCCGCGTGGACGACTACCTCAACCAGGGCGTGAACGCGGACTGCTCGGATGTGCATCTGCCCACCAGCTACCCGCCCACCTGGCGCCGCTACGGCAACCTGCAGCCCATGTGGCAGGATGCCCCCCTGCTGACGCGCGAGGACACCATGGCCCTGGTGGACAGCTTCCTCACCGGCAAGGAGCGCGAGCGCCTGGACAGCACGGGCGACGTGGATTTCGCCTACCAGAACGAGTATGCGCGCTACCGCGCCTCCGTTGTGTCCCAGCGCCTCGGGTACGATCTCTGCTTCCGCATCATCAACACCACGGTGAAGACCATGAAGCAGATCAACCTGCCGGAGGAGTATGTGGTGCCGCTGACGCGCTTCACGAACGGCCTCATCCTGGTCACCGGCGCGGTGGGTTCCGGCAAGTCCACCTCACTGGCCGCCATCATCGATTTCATCAACTCGGACCGCAAGGACCACATCATCACCCTGGAGGACCCCATCGAATTCCTCTTCGAGCCCGCCTCCTGCCAGGTGAACCAGCGTGAGGTCCACAAGCACACGGAATCCTTCGGCCGCGCCCTGCGTGCCGCCCTCCGTGAAGACCCGGACATCATCATGGTGGGTGAAATGCGCAACCTGGAGACCATCTCGCTGGCGCTCACCGCCGCAGAAACCGGCCACCTGGTGCTCGGCACCCTGCACACCGGCTCCGCCGCCAGAACGGTGGACCGCATCCTGGATGCCTTCCCCGTGGAGGAACGCGAGCATATCCGCATCATGCTCTCCGAATCCCTGCGCGGCATCCTTTCCCAGCAGCTCATTCCCAAGAAGGACGGCTCCGGCCGCGTGATGGCACTGGAGATGCTCGTGAACACCGCCGCCGTGGCCAACTGCATCCGCGAAGGCAAGACCTTCATGATTCCCGGCCTCATCCAGACCGGCAAGGCCCAGGGCATGCGCCTGATGGACGACGCCCTCCAGGACCTCTACCTGCGCGGCCTCATCACCGCAGAGGAGTGCGACGCCCGCGCCACCGACAAGGTTATCATGGAGCGCTTCCTCAAGGAGCATCCGGAAGGCAGCACCACCGGCATCCCGGAGGCATAACCCGCGAGTACACCACCAGACACCAACCTTTTCACCATTATGGATAACAAGATTGACCAGTACTTCCGCACGCTCGTTGAAATGGGCGGCTCCGACCTCCACCTCTCCGAGGGCCAGCCCCCCAAGGTGCGCGTGCACGGCGACATCACTCCCATTGAGGACCGCATCCTCACCCATGAGGACATGGTGGAGCTCATGCAGCCCATCTGCAGCCCCAAGCTCTGGGAACAGTACGTGAACGAGGGCGACGCCGACTTCGCCTACGAGATGGACGAGCATTCCCGCTTCCGCTGCAACTATATGAAGCAGCAGCGCGGCTACTGCTGCGTGTTCCGTCTCATCCCCACGGATATCATGACCCTGGAGCAGCTCAACATCCCCTCCGTTGTCAAGCGTTTCGCGGAAATGCGCGCAGGGCTCGTCCTTGTCACCGGTCCCACCGGCTCCGGCAAGTCCACCACCCTCGCCGCCCTCATCGACTACATCAACACCAACTTCAACCGCCACGTCGTCACCATCGAGGAACCCATCGAATTCGTCCACAACTCCAAGAAGAGCATCATCACCCAGCGTGAGGTGCCCTCTAACTGCCCCTCCTTCGCAGACGGTCTGCGCGCCTCCCTGCGTGAGGATTCGGATATTGTGCTCGTGGGTGAGATGCGCGACCTGGAGACCATCTCTCTGGCCCTCACCGCCGCAGAGACGGGCCTGCTGGTGTTCGGTACCCTGCACACCAACAACGCACGCAAGACCATCGACCGTATCATCGATGTGTTCCCCTCCGAGCAGCAGGCCCAGGCCCGCACCATGCTCGCGGGCTCCCTGCGCGGCGTGGTGGCGCAGCTGCTCATGAAGCGGTGCGACAAGCCCGGCCGCTGCGCCGTGAACGAGATCCTCTTCGCCACTCCGGCCGTGGGCTCCATCATCCGAGAAGGTGCCACCCAGAAGCTGGCGGACGTCATCATCGGCGGCAAGCAGCTCGGCATGCAGTTCATGGATGATGCCATCTGGCAGAAGCTCCAGCAGGGCATTGTCTCCCCGCGTGAGGCCTACATGAAGGCAATCGACAAGAGCCGCTTCAAGAACTTCCTGCCCAAGGCGGACCAGAGCATGGCCAACGCCGGCGGCGCATAAAGGAAGACACCACCCGTTCACAACAAGGCCCACCCGGCTCCGTGCCGGATGGGCCTTGTTCTGTACTTGGCTTGGGAATTCGCCTATTCCTGTCCCTTACCCAGCTTCTTGTTGACAATTTCCAGCAGGGGGAGCAGGTTGCCGCCCACCAAGTTGCCCAGGGAGATAATGAGCAGGGCCTTGAAGACGGGCAGGGGGGTGGAGAAGATGGCACCGGAAACGCAGAAGTAGTACATGTCTGCAATGCTGTGTTCGCTGCCGGCGCAGATAAAGCCCATGACACCGAAGATGATGGCCAGGTACTTGCCCACCGGGTGCGGGTTCTCCCGGTAGCCGTTCACGGCAATGTACATGAAAATGTTGCAGATAATGCCCAGCACGAACAGGGAGAGCGGCGCGCTGTCCATCTTGGCCTGCGCCATGGCCAGTGCCGTGGCGTTGATGCCGGAATCCCCGCAGATGGTGGTAAGGTTTTCAATGCTGCCCATCAACATGCAGCCCAGCAGGTTGCCCAGCCACACCAGCAGCAGCCCCGCCGTGTAGCTCGGCTTCTTGTGCAGCACGTAGCACAGTTTCCCTGTGAACAGCGGGTAGCTGCGCGTACACACCGCAAACAGGCCCACCGCGAACAGGAAGGACCCCACTACCGTGCCGCCGGGGAACGCGTCTTTAATGCGCAGGAACACGGTGCCGCCCAAGCTGATGGCTACACCCGCCATCAAGGATGCAATGATGCGCGCTGTCAGCAAACGCGCGGGGGTGGGGGATGATTCAACGGAATCGTCTGTATCGCTCATATATCCACTATAGGATGCCCAAGGCGGGAAGTCAATGCAATTCCTCCGTTGGGATGGTGGTCTGGGGAACGGGGAAAGTCAATGCCGGGTTACGGCAGAGGCTGCTGGGCAAGCTGCACCCGGCTGCCCGCTTGCGAAAGCTCATATTCCGATCCTTCCTTTGTCTTCAGGAAAACCTGCATGCTTGCCTTGTCGGCGTGTACCGTGCTCATATCAAACACCAGTTTGTTGAGGTCCGCTCCGCTGAGGTTTGTTCCCGAGAGGTCGATGGTGAGCTTGCCGAGCTTCATGTTGCCGCGCAATATCCCGGTGAGGTTGAAGGTCTTGTTTTTCATGTCGGCTTTCGTCAGTTTCAGCTGCACCTGGTCAAGCACGATGGCGGCCTTTCCCTTGGACTCGATGGTGCTGGTGGAGTCGAGCGTCAGATGGCTCACAGAGAGCCCGCCGTTGGAGACGATATGCGCGCATTTGATGGCACCGCCTCCTTTCCCCGCCCCGCAGATGGATGCAGCGGAAACGTTCACATGCTCCAGCGTGGCGTACCCCGGAGCACCGCCTGCATGGCGCTGAACAGAGGTGGTGCGGCTCGCCGAATCCTTGAATTCAACCTTGCCGCCGTTCTTTCCGTTGGTGTCAAAGATATAGTGCCCCCTGATGTTGTTCTCCCGATACAGGATATCCTTGCCGATGTACGTGGTGCCCTTGCCGGAGTTGAGAGCAGAATCCTGGAAGCAGATGGCCTTTCCATCCCGCACCCGCAGGTACAGGTTCCCCTCGTTGACAATGGCCGCCCGGCCGCCCGAGCCTTGGAACACCACGGAATCGTTGTCCGCTATGTTCAGGCTGCAGTCTGCGGCGTTGTAGATGTCGTTCGCTCCGCCGGAGGCCGAGTTGCCGCTGAACACCACCTCTCTGTTTCCGCGGAGGGAGACGGTTCCGCCCTTGGTGTTGCAGATGGCTCCGCCTTTGCCGCCTGCCGCGTTGTCGGAGACGGTCACCTTGGCGCAGTTGAGGAACTCCAGGTAATTGGTGTTGTCCACGGCACCGCCCCGCTTCGCTGCCGAGTTGCCGCAAAGTGCCACCTCCCCGTCATGGAAATAGGTCTTGCCTGAGGATTTGATTCCGGAGTCCGTGTAACGGGATACTTTCGCGCGGGAGAGGGACACCATGGCTCCCTCTGACACCTTTATGCCCGTATGGGCGCTTTTCCCGCCGTCCAGGCTTAGGGTTTTATCCTTCTGCGCTGTCAGGACAACTGCCTCCCGCCCGCTCCCCACGGTGATTCCGCGCCCGCGTACTACCTTGTCTCCGGTAAGGAGTATGTTCTCCGTAACCGCACCCTTTGCCGGCAAGTCTGCGGCAGGGGCGGTTTTTTTCGCCGTTTTACCCTTCGGCGTGTTGATATAGGTGAATGAGGTCAGCCAAACAGAGCCTTTCTCAACCGGTTTTGAGCCGTCCAGCTGCAGGCCGATGGGATATTTCAGGGCTGATTGGTCATCCGTGGATATCATGAGCCGCTCTCCGAACGAGATGTACACCCCGCCGTCGAATGCTGAGGCATCCGTGTTTCCTATTTCAATCTGCCCCCGGAAGGGGCCGAACACCCCGTCATCGGAGTCCGTCAGGATGAGCGCGGTGACCACGCCGGCCGCGTCTGTCTCATACCCCCAGCAGGTAATGATGTGGGATGACCGGATGTTGAGCGCAAGTGCGCGGCCCTGCACACTGAATGCGCCCTTGAGAAAGTCGGACATCTCCGCCCAGAGCCGCTTGTTGTCGCCCCCGGGAACGCCGTCTGTGTTCCCCTTGAACGTGGCGGGGTCGCCGAAGCACGTTGGCTCCACGTACTGCCCGCTGGCCACGGCTGCGTTGAAGATACCATAGGTTGCGGTGTCCGCGCCCGGAAACAATGTATTGTAATACCCCTTGAATCCCGCCGGGCTTTTCAGGCCCTCGTTGGCCGTGCCCTTCATCCACCAGGCAATGAGATCGCCCGGGTAGCCGGACATGTATTTGTGGGTTGTCTGGTCCTCGGTTCCGCACGCGTACACCTTCTTGTATATATCCAGGTACAAGGTCCCCGCGGGCTCGCCGTATTCGGCATTTGTGCCGTTGGGCACGGAAATGCCCGCATCCGCCAGCCCCTTGTATGTGTCCTGCCAGTATTGGATGATGTTGGATGCCCCAGCCACCCAGCAGAAAACGCCATCCAGTTTGCTGGTAATGCCCGGAGCGTTGCTGAAGGCGGCCTTGCCTACATCGTAGCAGACTCCGTTGCCGATAACATCTGCGGAGGCTGTGTGGGAACAGAACGGCGCCACCAGGGCGGATACAAGAAGGTAGGGAAGGCGGTATTTCATGAGTGGGGATTCCTTGCCCCGGATTCTACCACATGGCCGCCCCGGGCTCAATGCGGAAAACGGCACAGCGCCGTTATCCCCTTGCGCGCCTCTCTCTCCGTTTTTACTGACAAATATGGGTGCTTCCGATTTTGAGAAATTGCCTTCTGCTCATAGGTTAAGGCGTATCAGTTCCCAACAGTCCCAGCGGGGCAGGGGGGAGCATCATCATTCTTTTTGTTTTTCTGCTCCCACAGCATCTTAATCATTTGGGCAGTGTCTTCCTTGCAGTGCTGAAAAATTGTTTCTCCCTTGTCGTTGACTTGAAAGGGATTTGCTCCCAATTCTATGAAAAGCTTTAAATACAGCCAATTGTTTGTTTTTGCCGCAAAGGTGAAAGGGGTGTCACCCTTGGGTGTTATCTGAGTGCCCATGTCAATTCTTGAAAACAGAACCAACAAATCATCCATGGGTAAATATAAATGCTCCATGGTGAAGAGGATGTCCTTGCCGGAACAATCAGGGGGGAGCGGGCTTAAATTGCCATCCATGAAACAGCGTGTCGAGGGATACTCGCTTTTGATAAAGGCCCATTTATCTTCTGCTTTCTTTTTGTAGCGGAATGCAAGCCAATTCATCTTATACTTGTATAACAAAATGTTACACAGCAAGTACTTCCCCGGGTCCTGAGGTACAACCCCGCCCAATTCTGGTCGCTCAAGAACCATGATGATGGCATCCTGAAAATCATCAAGTCTGTTATATCGGAGGAACAAATCAAGAAAGTACTTAGCGCGATTTTCCGTCGTATTGTCCAACAATGCGAGCACAAGCTCATGCTTTTCTTGGTATGTGCATAACTCCGGAGTTTCCTTTAACAGGCGTTCAAAAAGGGTTGCATCGCGCTGGACGAAGGCGCGCCAGAGCAATTCTCCTTTCATTTCTGTTTTTCCATCAAGAATTTCTTTGGGACGCGCATCTGATGACTTGCCTGCTCTTTCTTTCTCGTCCTTGTTGTTGCATTCGCCACTAATTGCCGTAGCAACGGCGGGCGGGCATTGGTGTCCAGCCGTTGAACGGCACTCTGCATCCAGCATGGGCTGAGCATAGCATACAAACAGCATCATGCAATAAGTAATAAATGCCATATCTATCATTGTTTGTCTTTTCTCTCTATACTATGCCCACGGAAGGCCTAATGAACAAGCCAAATAAAGGCGCCTGTTGAGTTTGCCATTCTGTCTCGATGCAAAAACGCCTTGAATCCATGAGGTCATTCAATGCTGTCTTTGTCTGGGTGTATTCTTTTACTTTCTGCGGCGGCGGGCGCAAAGCCCGGCCAGAGCCAACAGGGTGAGCGTACCGCTTGTTGGTTCCGGAAGGGGCGCGGCGGCCAGCAGAACCTGGCTGCCCGCTTCAACGAGGTTGTATGTTCCGTCCGCAGTCTTGAAGTAAATCTCCATCGCATCCCGATCCGCGAACGCTTTGCTCAAATCAAACGTCAAATTCGCCAAATCCTCTCCTTTAAGGGGTGTCTCCGTCAGGTCGAATGTCAGCCCGGTCAGCGTAAGGTTGCCGTGGAACATTCCGGTCAGGTCGAATGTGCTCTCCTCTAGGTCGCCGGTACCCAGCGTTACCGCAACATTGTCGAGATAGATATAGTCTGTGCCCAAGGACTCCACGGTGTCTGTTGTATTCAGCGTCAGGTTACTCATGGTCAGGCCTCCCAGGGAGGCAATGAGCGCATTGTTGACGATGCCGCCGTCATCTCCGGCTCCGGCTATGGATTTTGCGGAGACCGTCAGGTTCTCCAGTGTAGCGTAGCTCAACACGCCGTACGGGTTCGCCTGGAGGGAGGTATAGCTGCCTGTTGAGTCCTTGAACTCCACCTTGCCCCCGTTCTTTTCGTTGGTGTCGTATATGTAGTAGCCGTCTGTGTTGTTGTCCCTGTACAGGATATCCTTGCCAATGTAAGTGTTTCCCTTGGCGGAGTCGAGGGATGCATTGTTGAATGTGAGCTTCTTTCCGTCTTCTGCTCGCAGGTACAGGTTGCCCTCGTTGACAATGGCGGCCTCGCCGTTCGTACCGTTGAAGGTTACGGAATCGTTGTTGGCAATGTTCAAATGGCTGCCCTCGCCGTTGTAGATGTCGTTCGCGCCGCCTGTCGCCCTGTTCCCGCTGAATACGACCTCTTTGTTTCCGCGGATGGAGACCGTTGCTCCACCGGTGTTGCTGATGGCGCCTCCTTTGCCATTTGCTGTGTTGCCTGAAATAGAGACAAACTCGCAATCCAGGAATTCCAGATAATTGGTGTTGTCCACGGCACCGCCGTTCCCCTCGGTGGAATTGTCGTGGAGGGAGGCCTGGCCGTCATGGAAATAGGTCTTGCCTTCGGATTGTACACCGGATTTTTCGTAATTCGAAATCTCAACATTGGAGAGAGACACCATGGCACCTTCCGTCACGGTCATGCCGGTTGTATTGCTGCCCTGGCCGTCCAAGGTCACGGTTTTATCCCTTTCCGATGTGAGGACAACTGCCTTTTGCGTGTCTCCGACAACTACGCCGCTTCCCTCGACTTTCTTGTCTTCTGTAATGCGCACGTTGCTGGTGATTGCCTTGTCGGTCGGCAAGGCACTGTCAGGATTGACCTTTTCCGCAGCTTGAGGCGTATCAATGAAAGTGAAGGAGGTGATCCACACGGCACCGTTCGTTTCACTGGGTTCTCCACTATCCGGAACCAAACCGATGGAATACTTGAGAGACGATTGATCATCCGTGGCAAGCAGGAGGCGTTCGCCGTATGAGAGGTACATGCCATAGTCTTCGAAGTAGCTTGCATCGCTGTCCCCAATTTGAATTTGGGCGCGGAAGACGCCAAAGGCGGCATCATCCGAGTCTGATAAAATCAACGTGGTGACAAGACCTTCGTCATTGGTCTCGTATCCCCAGCAGGTGATGATGTGGGATGCTCGAATGTTGAGAGCAAGGGCGCGGCCCTGTTCACTAAAGGCGTCTTTGATGAAGTCGGACATTTCCACCCACAGCTTGGCATTGTCGCCATCCGGTACTCCATCGGTGTTTCCCCTGAATGTTTCAGGTTCGGTGCCGAAACATGTCGGAGCGACCCATTCCTCATCAAGAACGGCCAAAAAGGAGCCATACGTTTTCTCCTGTCCGTCAAAAAAGTCGTTGTAGTATCCTTTAAATCCCTGCGGACTGCGCCAATAACCAGAGGCTTCCGTCCCTTTCATCCACCAATCAATCAAGTATTTCGGGTAGCCGGACCTGTACTTATGAGTAAGATCATCCTGGGCACCGCAATCGTATGCCTGCTGGTAGACATCGAGGTACATGGTGCCCGTGGGGCTGCCATAGTCGGAGTTGGTTCCATTGGGAGGGGTAATGCCCTCATCTGCCTGATCCTTGTATGTATCCTGCCAATACTGGATGATGTTGGAAGCCCCCGCCGCCCAGCAATACACATCGTCTAATTTGCTGGTGATTTTCGGGTCGTTGCTGTAGCATGCCTTGCCGAGATCGTAGCAGACACCGTTTCCGATGATATCTGCATTGGCTGTATGGGTGCATTGCAGAGCCACAACGGCAGCGGAGATGAGAGAGGGGAGACGAAGTTTCATACGCTGGATTCTGCTTTCCGGATACTACCACCCGGGAACGCTATGCGCAAGGTAAAAAGCAGCGTGGTTGCGCAAATGTTTCACTTGCGGGATACAAGTAATTGTGGTATAAGCATGGCGCAATGGCACGCTCAGCGATAATCAGTGACATTCATGCAAATCTTCATGCCCTGGTGGCGGTGATGAACGATGTGCAGGCAGAGGCTTGCACGGATGTGGTGTGCCTGGGCGACGTGGTGGGCTACAACGCCTACCCCAAGGAGTGCCTGGACTACATCCGCAGCATCAACTGCCCGATAGTGAAGGGCAACCATGACGAGGAAGTGGCGCGGCAGGACGACACCCGCATGAACCCCGTGGCCCGCAAGGCCATGGAGTGGACCCGCTCCCGCCTGACGGAGGATGACCTCAACTGGCTCATGCGCCTGCAGTACCAGCGCATGGTGAACTCCAGCTACATGATTGTGCACTCCACGCTGGACAACCCGCGCGCGTGGAACTACATCATGAACGCCAATGATGCCGCCGCGAACTTCAGCCGCCAGTTCAAGCCGCTGTGCCTGCACGGGCACACGCACGTGCCGCGCGTGTTCACGTGGGACGGCGCGCGCTGTAGCGAGCACCCCGAATTCATTGCAGAGCTCTCCGCCAATGCCCGCACGGATATTCCCCTGCAGGAGGGCTTGAAATATTTCATCAACCCGGGCTCCGTGGGCCAGCCCCGCGATGGCGACCCCCGCGCCAGCTACGGCATCTACGACAGCGACCGTCAGGTCGTCACCATCAAGCGTATCGAGTACGATGTGGCATCCGCCCAGCAGGCGGTGCTGGCCGTCGGGCTGCCGGAATACCTGGCGGAGCGCCTGGGCAAGGGCTGTTGATTTTTCACCGCTTCATCCGCCACCATGAGTATCCTGCGCAAGAGTCTGCCCGCCCTCGTCCTGCTGGTGCTGGGTGTGCTGCTGGCCTTTCAGCTGGTGCCGCAGGAGCTGGAGCAGATGAAGTACGAGGTGCCCGGCATGCCGGAAACCTACCCTATTGAGCAGAAGTGCCGCCCGGTCTTCCTGCTGCTGTTGTGCATGCTGCCCTTCATCGGCGCGGTGGCGTATTCCTTTATGGGCACCATGACCCGCTATGTGAGCCGCTGCTTCATCACCTATTTCCTGATGTGCACGCTCATCCTGCTGCTCATCTACATCATGGCGGATTTCACGGAGAACATCGAGCGCTTCCGCACGCGCTTCGACGACCCGGTGGTGCAATCCCTGAAGTTCTACGGAACGCAGCTTCCCATGCTGCTCTACCAGATACTGCCGTACACGCTGCTCATGGGCACGCTCTGGTGCCTGAGCAAGCTCTCCGGCTCATGCGAGCTCACTGGCATGCTGCAATCCGGCCGCTCGCTGCTGCGCATCTGCCGCCCCATCTTCCTCTTCTCCTGCATCGTGGCGCTGGCATACGGCATCTTCGGCTTCCATTGGGCTCCCAACGGCTCCCTCTACCGCCAGGTCATGCTCAAGCAGGAGCGCGCGGAGGACGGCTCCGCCCCCGCCCTCGTCTACCGCAATGATTCCACCGCCCGCATCTGGCGCGTGGAGCGCCCCCCCTTCATCAGCAACCCCGGAGAGCCCATGCGCGGCGTCATTATCGAGCAGTTCGACCCGCAGAGCCGCGGCCGCCTGCTCACCCAGTACCACGCGGATTCCGCCACCTGGAACAAGGCGGATGCCACCTGGACCCTCCACAACGCCTATGTGCGCACGCTGGCGGAGCCGGGCGCGGAGCCGCAGGACGATGTGCACCGCGGCGAGCTGACGGTTGATTTCGCAGAGAAGCCCTACCAGATCATCAGCCCCAGCCAGAGCGACCGCATTGATTCCATGGGCACCTCCGCCCTGTACGAGCAGATCAAGCTGGGCGCGGATTCCCGGGAGGGGCTCAACCGCAAGCGCACGGAATGGCATGTGCGCATTGCGCGCATCTTCTCCTGCCTGGTGCTGGTGCTGCTGGCCGTGCCGAGCGCGGTCACCTTCCAGCGGCGCAGCCCCATGAAGGGCATCGGCATTGCCATTGTGTTGGCGGCACTGCTGCTGTTCCTGTACCGCGTGTTTCCGGCACTGGGAGAATCCGGCCTGCTGCCGGCCTGGTTGAGCGCTTGGATTCCGAACATCCTGTACTTCGGCATTGCCGTGTACCTCATCCGTATCAACCTGGCCCACCGCTCCTGCAGGGAGTGGCTGGCCGCCAAACTCTCCGGCAAGCCATGATTCCGTGGCCAAAGGGCATCATCTTTGATTTCGACGGCGTGCTGGTGGACACCGAATGGGCCATCTACCAATCCTGGGTGCGCCTTTTCGCCCGCGAGGGACAGGAAATCTCCATTGCCGACTATTCCCCCTGCCTCGGGGCCGGGTATTCCCACTGGAACCCGGCGGACCTCTTGGAAAAGCTTACCGGGCGCAGTTACGACTGGGAACACGAGAACGCCGCGCGCCAGCAATATATCGAGAGCGAGCTTTCCCGCTCGGGGCTCATGCCCGGTGCCGCGCGCCTGCTCAAGTGGTGCCACGCGCGGGGAATCCGCACCGCCATCGCCTCATCCTCATCCCGCCGCTGGGTGGGCGGCTGGTTGGAGCGCCTGGGGATAGCGGCTGATTTTGATGCCGTGTTCTGCCGCACGGACGGTTTTCCCGTGAAGCCGGACCCCGCCCTGTTTCTTGCGGCCTGGAAGAATCTGGGCTTTCCCAAGGAGCGCTGCCTCATTGTGGAGGATTCGGAAAACGGCACCATTGCCGCAGAAAGCGCAGGCATCCGCTGCGTGGCCATCCCCAACCGCATGACCGCATCCTCCGACCTCTCCCGCGCCGCCCTTCACGCGGATTCGCTCACCGGGCTCCTCCGCATGCTGGGCAAAATCACCCCGAAAAACTGACGGGGCGAAAACGCAAAGCGTGTGAAGGCTGCTCAGAAACGTGCAACGGGATAGCGGAGCTATCCCGTTGCACGTCTCCGGCCGTGTTTGCGGATGAAGGTCAGTACTTGTATTCCTCCCCGAACCCGTAGTGTTCCACCACGAACTCGGCATCCTTGTCGCCGCGGCCGGAGCAGTTGGCGAGGATGGCGCCGGTTCCCATCTCCTTGGCGCGGCGCATGGCGTAGGCCACGGCGTGCGCGCTTTCCAGGGCGGGGATGATGCCCTCGTAGCGGGAGAGCTTGAAGAAGGCGTCGATAGCCTCCTCATCGGATACGGTGTCGTAGGTGACACGGCCGATATCGCGCAGGAAGGCGTGCTCCGGGCCCACGCCGGGGTAGTCCAGGCCGCTGGCCACGGAGTAGGCGGGCGCGGGTTCGCCGTTTTCATCCTTGAGCATGATGCTGTTGAAGCCGTGCATAATACCCTCCGTGCCGAAGGCCATGGAGGCGGCGTTCTCGCCAACGCCCGCGCCGCGGCCCAGGGGCTCCACACCCACGATTTCCACGGGGTCGTTCAGGAAGGCGGGGAACATGCCCATGGCATTGGAGCCGCCGCCCACGCTGGCGCACACCACGTCCGGCAGGATGCCGGTCATGGCAAGGAACTGCTCGCGGGCCTCGTCGCCCACTATCTTCTGGAAATCGCGCACCATGAGCGGGAAGGGGTGCGGCCCCAGCACGGAGCCGATGCAGTAGATGGCGGTCTTGTAGTCGCGCAGGTAGGCCTCAAAGGCGGAATCCACGGCCTCCTTGAGCGTTTTCTGCCCTTTGGTGACGCATACCACCTTGGCACCGAGCATGCGCATGCGGGTGACGTTCGGCGCCTGCTTGGCGATATCGACCTCACCCATGTGGATTTCGCACTCCAGGCCGAAATAGGCGGCGGCGGTGGCGAGCGCCACGCCGTGCTGGCCGGCGCCGGTTTCCGCAATCATCTTCTTCTTGCCCATGTATTTGGCGAGCAGGCCCTCCCCCATGCAGTGGTTGAGCTTGTGCGCACCGGTGTGGTTGAGGTCCTCCCGCTTGAGGTAGATCTGTGCGCCGCCGTTGAGGCGGGAAAGGCGCTCGCAATGGTAGACGGGGGTGGGGCGGCCCTGGAACTCGCGGCGGATGCGGCGCAGCTCGTTGATGAACTGCGCGGAGTGGCAGATGCTGTGGTAGGCCTGGGTGATTTCCTTGAAGGCGGGCTCAAGCTCCTTGGGAAGGTAGGCCCCGCCGAAGCGCCCGAAATACCCTTCCTTGTCCGGGTAGTTCTTCAGGTAGCAGCGGAAATCGATGTTTTGCTCGTGAGTCTCGTTCATAATCATGCGGCGCTGGACGCGCGCGCATTCTACCACCCGAGCCCCTGTGTGTCAAATTTGTCAATTGTCAACATGGGGTACCGGTGGTACAATGCGGGGCATGAAGCATTTTCTGTTGATATTGTGTTCGGTGCTGCTGTGCGCGCTGGCGCAGGCCCAGCTGCCGAAAGAATGCACGCAGGTGGTGGTGGGTATCACGGAGGGGTGGAATTCCTCTTACGCGAAGGTTTCCCTGGTGGAGAAAAACGCCAAGGGCCAGTGGGTGCGCGTGCTTGGTCCCTTTTCCGCGCGTCTCGGCCGCAACGGCACCGCCTGGGGGCTCGGTCTGCATGCCAACCCGCGCGGCGTTACCCTCAAGAAGGAGGGCGATGGCCGCTCCCCAGCCGGCATCTTCGCCATCGGCGGGCTTTGGACCACCACCAAGACGCCCGTGAAGCACGACCGCGCCCTGCCGGAGGTGAAGGTGGGGCCCAACGACCTGTGGGTGACCGATCTCAACACTCCGCAATACTACAACCGCTATGTGCGGCTGGACCACCCCGCCGCCACGCCCTGGGAGCTGCATGAGCAGATGAAGCAGACGGATTACCCGCACAGCATCAAGATGCTCATCTGCCACAACACGGCGGGCACGCCGGGGCGCCCTGTGCTGGGCGGCGGCTCCTCCATTTTCTTCCACATCTGGCGCAACGATGGCGCGGCCCCCACGGCGGGGTGCACCACCCTGCGGGAGCAGGAGCTGCGTGCTATCATCAGCCGCCTCAGCGTGGCGCGCCACCCGGTGTATGTGCTGCTGCCCTCTGCGGAATATGTGCGCCTGCGTCCCTCCTGGCGCTTGCCGTAAGCCGCCTACCGCGTCTCGCAGCGGCGGGCGAAGAGGATGCACAGCTCATAGAGCAGGTACATGGGCAGCGCCATGATGAGCATGGTGCCGGGGTCCGGTGCCGGGGCCAGGATGAGCGCCAGGGAGAGGCAGCCCACCAGCGCGTAGGCACGCGTGCGCCGCATCAAATCATACGAGAGCACACCCAGGCGGATGAGCGGCATCACAACGACCGGCAGCTCGAAGATGACACCGAACACCAGGATGAGCTTGGCGGTGAAGGTGAGGTAGTACCCGATGCGCCAGTCGTTGTCGATTCCCATGTCTCGCGAGTAGTTGAAGAAGAAGGAGAGCACGCGCGGCAGCACCATGAAGTAGGAGAACGCGCAGCCCGCCAGAAAGAGCAGGAATCCCCAGAACAGGCACTTGTACACCAGCCTGCGCTCATGTTCCAGCAGCCCCGGCACCACAAAGCGCAGCAGGAAATACATCATCAGTGGGAAGGATACTATCAGCCCGCAGAAGAAGGACAGGCTCAGCGAGAGCATGAAGGCCTCCCCCGGTTGGAACGCTCCCATGAGCCCGCCGCCGTTGGCCGTGTCGGCTGCGGCATGCAGCTCCGCGCCGCTCTCGTACAGGCTGCGGAGCAGGGGGGTGGTGAGCATGCCCTGCGCTTTGTCGGCAGGCAGGGCGCGGGCTGCCATGAGCTGCGGCACGGCGGCGGCAAGCTCCCGCTGGCGCGGTGTGAGCTCCGCCGTGAACGCGGCGCGTTCGCCCTCTGGCAGCATGGGCAGCACAGCCGCGGCGCGGCGCGCCGTGCGCCAGTCCGCCGCGTCCACGCCGCCGGGCAGGGTGGTGGCCTCATAGCGCACGGCCAGCTCCTTCACGGGGCGCGTGAGCACGGCCATCACCTCATCCGTGAAGCTGAAGCACAGCACCATGCCCACCAGCAGGCACAGCCCCATGGCAATCAGCGTGCGGCGGAATTCCTCCAAGTGGTCCAGCAGGCTCATCTCCGCCTCTCCCGGTGGGGAGGGACGCAGTTTCATGAGCTGGCGGAGCAGGAACATGCGTGCAAATATCAACCGAGTTTGATGCCGAGCCGCTTCATGGCGGGGGTGTCCAGTGCGCAGGGGTCCGGCGCCACCCAGTGGCCGCGCTCAATTTCGCGCGGAGTGAGGTCCATGCCGATGGTGGCCTCGTAGTACGGGTGGTGCACGCGGCGCCCGAAGGCGCTGCCCGGCGGCGGGTCGATGGGTGAGGGCACCTCTCCCGGCAGCGGGATGCCGCGCTTGCCGCGGTCCTCCGGGTTGGTGGAGGGAATGGCGGAGATGAGCGCCCGCGTGTAGGCGTGGTAGGGCTTGGCGTACAGCTGGTCCGCACCCGCCGTTTCCACAATCTTGCCCAGGTACATCACCGCCACGCGGTCCGACATGTGGCGCACCACCGACAAATCATGCGAGATGAAAAGGTAGGAGAGCTTGAGCTCCCGCTGCACATCCAGCAGCAGGTTGAGCACCTGCGATTGCACGGAGACATCCAGCGCGCTCACCGGCTCGTCCAGCACCAGCAGCTGCGGCCCCAGCACCAGCGCGCGCGCAATGCCGATGCGCTGCCGCTGCCCGCCGGAGAACTCGTGCGGGTACTTGTCCACCGCAGAGGCGGGCAGCCCCACCAAATCCAGCAGCTTGAGCACGTGCTCCAGGCGCGATTTGCGGGAGCCGATGCCCTCCACCACCATGGGTTCTGCAATGAGACGCCCCACATCCATGCGCGGGTTCAGGGAATCGGCGGGGTCCTGGAACACCATCTGCACATGCTGCCGCAACTTGCGCAACTTCCACGCGGAGCTGTGCGTGATATCCTGTCCCAGCAGGCGGATGGTGCCGGAGGTGGGCTCGTGCAGGCGCAGGATGCAGCGGCCCAGCGTGCTCTTGCCGCAGCCGCTCTCGCCCACCAGCCCCAGCGTTTCTCCGGGGGCTATGCTCAGCGATACGCCGTCCACCGCTTTCAACACGCCCTTGGCGCGGGAGAGGATGCTGCGCCTTCCCGCAGGAAAGTGCATGCAGAGTTTTTCCACCTCCAAGATGCTGCGCTGCTTCACGCCTGTTCTCACGCACGCCATTCTACCACTTCCCCCGCCGCTTTACAATTGGCAATTTGTATGCGCTGCCCTATCCGTTACACAACGCGCGGGGCGGCAGGCGCGTCTCCCTTGCATGGAAAAGGATGAAACAACCAACTTGGAGAATTACAACCGCACGCTCTTCAGCGGCTGCCCCGTGGGTTCCCTGGAGCTGGCGGGCGAGCTTACCGAGCGCTCGCTGGGATACCCGCTCAATGTCATGAGCCTGCTCTACTACGAATGCGGCGACTCCCTGACCGTCCCGGACCCCTCTGCCAATGAAGGCGTATCCCTCAGTTGAACCCGCGTGGATGCGGCGCATGCAGGCCATGCTTTGCCTGCAGCCCACCCGCCGCTGCGCCAGCCTTTAGGGTGCCGCGCGCTTTTCTAGAGCGCAGTATAGCTTTTTCGGCTTTGCATATCGCGCGCGTGAGTGTATAATGATGCCCGCGTATGGCTATTCTCAAGCAAAGGACACTCGGCAAAAGCGCCTCGATAGCAGGAACCTCCCTGCATACGGGGCAAGCGGTTAAACTGACCATCAAGCCCGCAGATGTGAACACCGGGCTGCGCTTCCGCCGAATCGACCTGCCGGACAAGCCGTTCATTCCCGCATCCGCCGCCAAGGTGCAGACCGTGGAGCGAGCCACCACGCTGGCGGAGGGCTCCGTGAAGGTTCACACGGTGGAGCACATTCTTTCCGCCCTCACAGGCATGGGGGTGGACAACGCCGTGATTGAGATGGATGCCAACGAGCCGCCCATCGGCGATGGTTCCGCCGCTCCGTACGTGAACCTCATCAAGAAGGCCGGCGTGGTGGAGCAGGATGCCCCGTGCCCCGTGTGGGAAATCCGCGAGCCCGTGAAGGTGGAGACCAAGGGCGGCTCCGTCATCGTCATCATGCCAGCCCATGAATTCCGCGTTTCCGTGACAGCTGTGGGCCCCGGCGGCCGCGTTACCCAGTACTTCGATTCCGTCATCACCCCGGAAACATACGAGAAGGAGCTTGCCGACGCCCGCACCTTCTGCTTCTACGAGGATATCCAGCCGCTGCTGGAGAAGGGCCTCATCCAGGGTGGCACGCTTGACAACGCCATCGTCATCAAGGGTGATGAATTCATCTGCGCGGGCGGCCTGCGCCACCAGAACGAGTGCGCCCGCCACAAGGCCATGGACATGATCGGCGACCTCATTCTCAACGGGCACCGCATCATGGGCCACGTGATTGCCATCATGCCCGGGCACGGCGTGAACACGCAGATGGCCGCCAAGCTGCAGAAGATGCACGAATCCATGGTGGCCATGCGCCCCAAGGCCGTGGAGATTCCCACGGGAGATGCCGTGATGGACATCACGGACGTGCTCAACATCCTGCCGCACCGCTACCCCTTCCTGATGGTGGACCGCATCATCGGCTTCGAGGGCGAGCACAAGTGCATCGGCCAGAAGAACATCTCTATCAACGAACCCTATTTCCAGGGTCATTTCCCCAACCGCCCGGTGATGCCCGGCGTGCTGCAGATCGAGGCCATGGCCCAGGTGGCCTCCATCCTCATGATGCGCATCCCGGAGAACGCCGGGAAAATCGGCTATTTCATGAGCTGTGACAAGGTGAAGTGGCGCCGCCCCGTGGTACCGGGTGATGTGCTTACCATTGAGATGGAGCTCACCAAGATGCGCGGTGCCATCGGCGTAGCCGCAGGCCGCTGCACGGTGAATGGAGAGGTCGCCTGCGAGGCGGAGCTCAAGTTCATGGTGGCGGATGCCTGAGCCAGCCTGCCGTGGTTGAAATCCTGCTCATAGCCCTGGCCCTGGCGGTGGATGCCACCGTCTACTCCTTCTCGTACGGCCTGATATTGAGGGAGCGGCGCATGCCGTCCTCCCTTTGGCTGGCGTTCTGCGTGGGAGCGTTCCAGGCGCTCATGCCGCTGCTCGGCTATGCCGGGGGAGAGGCCGTGAGCAGCCTGGTGGAAGCCTGGGCCCCGTGGATTGTCTTTGCCGTGTTCCTGCTGCTGGGCGGCAGCGTTATCCGCCAGAGCCTTTGCGGCAAGGAGGAGGAGGAAAGCCCCGTCTCCGCATCCCCGCTCGGCATCTGGGGACTGCTCCTGGTCGGCGTGGCCACCAGCATCGATGCCCTCGCCATCGGCGTCTGCATGGCGCTCGGCGGTATCGGCGGCACATGCCCCGGCCTGGCCGGACTCCTCCTCAACGTGACCGTCATCGGCGTTGTCACCTTTGCCTGTTCGCTCGCGGCTTTTCATGTTGCGCGCTCCCTCCACCACCTCCCGGTCAAGTGGCTGGAATGCAGCGCCGGGCTGCTCCTCATTGCCTTGGGTGTCTTTCAGCTCATCCATTGAGCGCTGCCAATCCTTTAGGCGAGGTTAAGCATTTTCGGCCCGCATGAGCCATATTTTTTGTTTTTCTCAATTCTTGCGTGTTTGAGTTAAGATTCTGGATTTCAGTGTTTTGCGAATCCTGGCGGCAAATATTCATAAGAAAATCGCCCACCCACAGCATAATGTGTGGAAAGTGGCTTGACGGTACAAGGTCTTGTGCTAGCATGGGGGCATGAGATGCGTTCAATGCGGCTACATGGATGACAAGGTCATCGATTCCCGAACCTCTAAAGACGGCACCTGCATTCGGCGGCGTAGGGAGTGCCTGCGCTGCGGGTACCGCTACACCACCTACGAGCAGATTGAGCGCATGGAGCTGCGCGTGGTGAAGCGCGACGGCATGCACGAGGCCCTGAACCGCGAGAAAATCATGCGGGGCATGATGAAGGCGTGCGAAAAGCGCCCCGTGAGCATGGACCAGCTGGATTTGGCGGTGGATGAAATTGTGGCCGCCCTGCATGCCGACCACCAGCGAGAGGTGCCCTCCGCCGTCATTGGCATGAAGGTCATTGAGAAGCTGCAGAACATCGATTCCGTGGCCTATATCCGCTACGTTTCCGTGTGCCGCCAGTACCGCACGGTGGATGAATTCATCGAGCTGCTGCGCAAATCTGAGCTCAAGAGCGCGCAGGACAGACTTCAACGCAAACTTCCCTTGGAATGATGATAGCCTTCAAGAACAACAGGCCGCTGCTGCAGACCGGCCACTGCGTGATTTCCGACTACGATGTGGAGTGGATGGAACGCGTGCTGCTGGAGGCGGCGGACACCGCCGGCACCACGCTGCCCTGCAGCCGCGAGGTGGCGCAAGCCGTGATGCTCTATCTGGAGAACGACTGCCCGCTGCACGCCGTGCCGCTGGACTACCTCTTTGAGCGCATCCGCACAATGCTGCACCGGGTGGGGCTGCCGCTGATAGCGGAGAACCTGCGCAGCCAGACCCCGCCCGTGGACATACCCCTGGATTCCTTGGCGGACGAGGCTCCGCTGCCGCTCTTCTTCTACACGGAGCTCAACACGCGCCTGCAGGATTTGCAGCGCTTGGGGCTCACCAGCTACCATTTCTCCGGCAAGAAGCGCTGCAGCCTGCTGCTGGGCAGCCGCCGCCGCGCATGCCCCACCCAACGCCGCGCCCTGGCGGAACTAGATGCCTTCCTGAGCCGTGCCTGCTGAACCTACCAGAATTGTTGGCTGCATCTCCGGCTGGGAGCAGTGGTGCGCCGCCGCGGCGGGGCTGTTGCCGCTCCCCTGTGATGTGGTGGAGCTGCGCGTGGATTCCCTGCCGCCGCACATCACCCCGGCGGATGTACTGGCGCACCCGTGCCCCAAGCCCCTGCTGGTGACCGTGCGGGATACCGCAGAGGGCGGCATGCGGGAAATGCCGCTGGAGGAGCGCCTTTCCTGGGCGCGGGCGCTCATGCCCGCCGCCGCTATGCTGGATTGGGAAATCCGCAACCTGGAGGCCGCTCCGCAACTGGTGCAAGAGGCGCACGCCCACGGCGTGCAACTGGTGGCCTCCTTCCATGATTTTCATGCCACGCCGAGCGTGCAGGATATGCTGAGCCGTGACCGCGCGGCACGCTCCCTCGGTGCGGATATCACCAAGTTCGCCTTCCTCCTGGGCAACCGGGAGGATATGCAAACCGGGCTGGATTTGATGGCCGCCGCCGGCGGCCCTATCGCCGTTATGGGCATGGGTGAACACGGCGCGGAAAGCCGCATCCTCTTCTCACGCCACGGCTCCCGCCTGGTGTACGGCTATTTGGGAGACACCCCCACCGCCCCCGGCCAAACGAGTGCCGCGGAGCTCACCGCCAAGCTTTCCAAATAGGTTTGGTAAACCTATTTGCTGTGCACGTTGAGCATCTGGGCGTAGGTGGGCACGGGCCACAGGTCGGCGTCCACCATGGTTTCCAGCGTGTCGATGGTCTCGCGGGCGGCATCCATGGCAGCGCGCATTTGGGAGGCGTTGCATACCTCTATGGCCTTCTCCAGCGCCTTGGCGCGCAGGGGAATCTGGTCGTACAGCTCACCGATGCGCTTGGCTTTGTCCATGGCGGTCTTGAGCCCGGCCTTCACGCCGGAAGCCTTGATGGCGGAAACGGTGTTGCAGATGGCTGCAAGCTGGGTTTCCACGGCGGGGGCGTAGATGGTGCGCAGCATGTTGAGGCAGGTCTTGGCCTCAATGTCGATGAGCTTGATGTAGTTTTCCATCAGCACTTCCTTGCGCGCCACGGATTCCGCCTTGGTGAGCACGCTGTACTTGTCCATGAGCGCAATGGTGTCCTTGCGCACCAACACCTCCATGGCTTCCTCTGCGGACTTGATGTGCGGCAGGCCGCGGCGCGCGGCCTCCTTCACCCACTCTTCGGAGTAGCCGTTGCCGTTGAAGATGACGCGGTCGTGCTTGGTGACTATCTCCCGCAGGAGCTTGGCCACGGCATCGTTGAAGCCCTCCTTGCCGGCGTAGGGTTCCAGCTTGGTGGCCACATAGTCCAGGGATTCCGCAACAATGGTGTTGAGAATGGTCATGGGCCACGCGCAGGTCTGCGAGGACCCGACGCCGCGGAACTCGAACTTGTTGCCCGTGAAGGCGAAGGGTGAGGTGCGGTTGCGGTCGGATGTGTCCTTGGGCAGCGTGGGCAGGGTGTCCACACCCAGCTTCACCTGGCTCTTCACCGCAGAGCGCTTGGCTCCGCCCTTCTTGATCTGCTCGATGATGTCCGTGAGCTGGTCGCCTAGGAAGATGGAGATGATGGTGGGCGGGGCCTCCTGGGCGCCGAGTCGGTGGTCGTTGCCGGCCTTGGAGATGGAGGCGCGCAGGATGTCCGCGTGAAGGTCGATGGCGCGGATGACCGCAGCCAGCATGGTGAGGAAGAGCAGGTTGCTGTGCGGCGTGGTGCCCGGGCTGAACAGGGAGCCCATTTCCGGCGTGGAGAGGGACCAGTTGTTGTGCTTGCCGGAGCCGTTCACGCAGGCGTACGGCTTCTCGTGCAGCAGGCAGACCAGGTTGTGCTTGAGCGCCTGGCGCTGCAGGATATCCATCATCATCACGTTGTGGTCCACGGCCACGTTTACGGGCTCGTAGAGCGGGGCCAGCTCGAACTGTGCGGGCGCAGCCTCGTTGTGGCGGGTCTTGGCGGGCACGCCGAGCGCCCACAGCGCGTGGTCCACGGAGCTCATGAACTCCAGCACGCGCTCCTTGATGGAGCCGAAGTAGTGGTCCTCCATCTGCTGGTGCTTGGGCGGCAGGCAACCGAAGAGCGTGCGCCCCGTCTCAATGAGGTCCGGGCGCTTCAGGTACAGGTCGCGGTCAATCAGGAAATACTCCTGCTCCGCTCCCAGGTCGCTGCCCACAAAGCTGTGCGCCACGCCAAAGCAGTTGAGCACGCGGGAAGCCTGGCGGCTCACCGCCGCCATGGAGCGCAGAAGCGGCGTCTTCTTGTCCAGCGCTTCTCCCGTGTACGAGCAGAACGCCGTGGGGATGCAGAGCGTGGCGGTGTTGGCCGTGCGCTTGATGAAGGCCGGGCTGGTGGGGTCCCACGCGGTGTAGCCGCGCGCCTCAAAGGTGGCGCGGATGCCGCCGTTCGGGAAGGATGATGCATCCGGCTCGCCCTGGATGAGCGTCTTGCCGGTGAACTCGCAAATCATGCCGCCCTTGCCGTCCGGTTCCACAAAGGAATCATGCTTCTCGGCGGTGGAGTCGGAAAGCGGCTGGAACCAGTGCGTGTAGTGCGTGGCTCCCTTGGAAAGCGCCCAAATCTTCATGGCCTGCGCCACTTCCTCCGCTATGCTGGGATCAAGCCTTCCGCCGCGCTGGATGGTGATGACCATCTTCTTGAATGCGCTCTTGGAGAGGTACTTCTCCATCGTCTTGATGCCGAAGGTATCGCTGCCGTAGAGGGCATCGATGGCATCTGCCGGGGCCATTATGGTGTCGTTTGCCATGGATTCTGATTCGGGCGTTGTTGCATATACGCCTGCGCGCGCAGTTTACCATACGCCCAGTGCCTAGGCAAGCGCATATTCACGCCGATGCGCCGCGCAGCCGCGCTCAAGCGTAATGCGCGGGCGAATCTTGCGTTCTTTTTCCTTGCCAATCCGGGGCAGGGTGGTAGAATGAACCCGTACGATAACTGTACTCAGTTTAAGACTATGAAACCTACACTCCTCGTTCTCGCAGCAGGTATGGGCAGCCGTTACGGCGGCCTCAAGCAGCTCGACCCCATGGGCCCCAATGGTGAAGTTATCCTCGACTACTCCGTCTACGACGCCATCCGCGCCGGTTTCGGCAAGGTCGTTTTCATCATCCGCAAGGACTTTGAAGAAGCCTTCAAGAGCCAGGTGGGCGCCCGCTTTGCCGGCAAGATTGAAGTGGACTACGCCTTCCAGTGCCTGGATGACCTGCCCGAGGGCTACAGCGTGCCGGAGGGCCGCGTGAAGCCCTGGGGTACCGCTCACGCCCTGCTCGCCGCCCGCAACGTGGTGCATGAGCCTTTCGGCGTGGTGAACGCGGACGACTTCTACGGTGCGGACGCCTTTGCCAAGGCTGCCGAGTTCCTGACCGCCGCCCCTGCCGCCGACGGCAAGGAGCACTACGGCATGATCGGCTACCCGCTCAAGAACACCCTCTCCGACCACGGCGACGTGAACCGCGGCATCTGCGGCATTAAGGACGGCCACCTGGACAGCGTGGAGGAATACACCAAGATTATGCGTGAAGAGGACGGCGTGTGCCGCGGCGACAGCCTGAGCGGCGAGCGCAAGGTTGTGGACCCGGAGGAGCTCGTCTCCATGAACTTCTGGGTGTTCCCCGCCTCCTTCATCGGCCAGATCAAAGACCACTTCACCAAGTTCATCGCGGAGCGCGGCACGGAGCTCAAGAGCGAGTGCTACATCCCCACCGTCGTGGATGAGCTCATCCACAACGGCAAGGCCGATTGCCGCGTCATCAAGACCACCGCCAACTGGCTCGGCGTCACCTATCCCAGCGACAAGCCCGCCGTGGTGGAAAGCATAGCCAAGCTCGTGGAGCAGGGCGTCTATCCCGCCAAGCTCGGCTAAACTTCCCACCCGCTTTCCACGCCATGTTCGATTTGAAAGCAGTTTCCGGCATGTTCGACCTGCGCGCCGACTACGTTTGCGGCGCCCCGTACGGCTCCGGGCACATCAACGACACCTTCCGCATTGAGACCGACCAGGCCGGCCTGCGTGTCAACTTCATCCTCCAGCGCGTCAACAGCAACGTCTTCCGCCAGCCCATCCCGCTCATGGAAAACGTGAAGCGCGTTACGGACGAAGCCCTGCGCGTGCTTCAGGAGGAAGGCTGCAAGGAGGCCTACCGCCGCACCCTCACCCTCATCCCCGCCAAGGACGGCAAGCCCTACGCGCAGGACGAGGAGGGCAACGTCTGGCGCGTCTACCCCTGCATTGAGCGCGCCCGCACGTACGATATGATCGAGAACCCGGGCCAGTGCATCGAGGTCGCCCGCGCCTTCGGCAACTTCCAGAAGCTCGGCGCCAACCTTCCCGGCAAGCCCCTGTTCGAGACCATCCCGGATTTCCACAACACCACCAAGCGCTTTGAGACCTTCCAGAAGGCCATCGCCACCGATCCCCTGGGCCGCGCCGCTTCCGTGAAGAAGGAAATCGACTGGTATCTCTCCCGTGAGGCGGACTGCCACAAGGTGGTCAACTACCTCAAGAGCGGCGAGCTCCCCCTGCGCGTCACCCACAACGACACCAAGCTCAACAACGTCATGCTCGACGACGTGACCGGCGAGGGTATCTGCGTGATTGACCTGGACACCACCATGCCCGGCTCCTCCCTGTACGACTTCGGCGATATGATCCGCACCTCCACCTCCCCCGCGGCGGAGGACGAGAAGGACATCTCCCTGGTCACCATGCGCATGGAGTACTTCGAGGCCCTGGCCAAGGGCTACTGCGAAGCCGCCACCTTCCTCACCCCGCTGGAGAAGGAGCTGCTGCCGTTCTCCGGCAAGCTCCTCACCATGGAATGCGGCATGCGCTTCCTCACGGACTACCTGGAGGGCGACACCTACTTCAAGATCAAGCGCCCGGAGCACAATCTGGACCGCACCCGCACCCAGATGGCTCTCGTGGAATCCATCGAACAGCAGATGGATGCCATGATGAAGGTTGTGGCCAAATACTAGGCAACCCGCCATTTCCCTTGCAGGCGGCTTTCCCCACGGGGAAAGCCGCTTTTTTAGGGCGCTCCCCTTTGTCGAGTCACGGGTGTAACCCCATGGGGGGCTCATGGATAATAGTGTATTTTTTTTGTGTTCGTATCATGTTGATAACGAGTATTTTGCGAAAAGTTGACAAAATTTCCCCAAAATTATTTAAACATTTTGGCCTTCTGGAGGCTTAATAGAGGTAAATAGACATCACCACCATGAAAACAACCATCTTCACCATGACAGCCGCCCTACTGCTCACATGCGGGCAGGCATCGGCGGCTTACTCCCCGGAGTTGCAGGTCAAGGCCGAGCAAGGGAACGCCAAGGCGCTGCTCGAGCTTGGCGTCTGTTTCCACTTTGGTAATGGCGTGGAGCGGAACGAACAGGAGGCCGCCAAGTGCTACCGCCGGGCCGCCGAACAAGGGGACGGCCATGCCCAGTGCGAGCTCGGCTTCTGCTACCAGAGCGGCAAAGGCGTGGAGAAGAATTTGACTGAAGCCGTCAAGTGGTTCCGTATGGCCGCCGAGCAGGGGAACGCCAAGGCGCAGTACAGGCTGGGCTGCATGTATGACTCTGGTTACGGCGTGGCGGAGGATAAGGAGGAGGCCCTCAGATGGTGGCGTGTGGCCGCCGCGCAGGGAGATGCTTTGGCTCAGAACCGGCTCGGCTACTGCTATGGAGAGGGCGACGGCGTGGAGCCGGACTGGCAGCAAGCCGTCCAATGGTGGCGCAAGGCTGCGGAACAAGGGAATGCCGATGCCCGGAAGGAACTCCGGAAGATTGAGAAATGCGAGGAAATCCGCAAGGCTGCTGAACAGGGGGATGCCGAGACGCAGTGCGCGCTCGGCGAGTGCTACTGGCGCGGCGAGGGCGTGCTGAAGGACATGCAGGAAGCCATCAAGTGGTACCGCAAGGCCGCCGAGCAGGGGTACGCCAGGGCTCAGTACAGGCTGGGCTGCATGTATAACTCTGGTTACGGCGTGGCGGAGGATAAGGAGGAGGCCCTCAGATGGTGGCGTGTGGCCGCCGAGCAGGGAGATGCTTTGGCTCAGGACTGGCTCGGCTACTGCTATGGAGAGGGCGACGGCGTGGAGCAGGATTTGCAGGAGGCCGTCAAGTGGTACCGCAAGGCCGCCGAACAAGGGTTCGCCATGGCGCAGTACCGTCTCGCCCGCTGCTGCCGCTTTGGCGACGGCGTGGAGCAAGATTTGCCCCAAGCCGTCAAATGGTACCGCATGGCTTTGCCGCAAGATGATGATGATGAGTCTTTCAGGTGTGCACTCCAGGAGTTTGAACAGGAATTACGCCAAGCCGCAGAACAGGGAGATGCCGGGGCTCAGTACCAGCTCGCCCGTTGCTACCGCGAGGGGCTGGGCGTGGAAATGGACATGAAACAGAACTTGCGGGAAGCCGCCAAGTGGTACCGCAAAGCCGCCGGGCAAGGCCACGCCCAAGCGCAGCAGGAACTCAGGCAACTTGAATCCAAGGAGTAGCCTTGCTCCGCAAGCATGCTCCAAACACAAGGCGGGCGGCACCCATGGGAGTGCCGCCCGCTTGGTGTTTGGGTGGAAGGAAAAAGCCCTTAGAAGGTGAACCCGGCATCCACGCCCACGGTGGTCTGGAAGTCATCGATGGCGCCGGAGCCCAGGGAACGGCGGATTTTGGTTTCGTTGCTGCCGGCCCAGGAGAACTGCACCCAGGGCTTGATGTAGAACTTGGCATCGCGGCCGAACTTGCCGCTCTTGGAGTACGGTGCTATGGCTGCCTTCACGCGGTAGGCATCAATACCCTCCACGCCGCCGCCCCAGTAGCCGAAGGACGGGGCAACGCCGCCGGAGAGCTCCAGGTCGAGCCCGTAGTTGCCGCGGGAGAAGACATCCGTGAGCCTGTAGCCCACTTCCAGGTCGAAGAAGGTGCCGGTGAGGCCGTATATACCCACGCCCATGAGCGCGTGGCCGAAGAAGCCGCGCTGGTGGTCGTTGAAGGTGAGGCAGAAGTTGAGGTCCTGCGTGAAGCGGTGGGGCACGTGGCCCTGCCACTTGGCCAGCCCGCCCTCCAGGCCGCCGCGGTGCATGGTGTAACCCAGCTCGGCGGTGAGGTTCGGGAAAATCTCCTTGCCCAGGCCGTAGTGCAGGTTCCACATCGGTGTGTCGCCCAGGTAGTTGCCGGCATCCCAGATGATGCCGAGCTCACCGCCGATGCGCTGGTAGATGCCGCTGTGGAAGAGGTCTCTGCTGCCGGGCTTGATGGACCCGCGGATAGAGCTCCACCCGTGGCAGCTGAAGCGGTCTGTCACGCCCATGCCGCGCACCTGGTAGTTGCTGGTGTAGGCGTTGAGCTCCACATAACCGCGCTGCTCGGAGCTGGCGGCTGTAATGGGGGCCGCTGCCGTGAGAGGGGCGGCGGGGGCTGCCGCAGGCGCGGGAATGGAGCCTGTACCAGGCGCCGGTATCTCGGAGGGGGCGGGGCTGTCATAGCTCACGCTGCTGTAGGTCACAGGGCCGTCCGGAATGGGGGGCGGTGCCGTAACGGCAGACACGGTGGGTATGGCGGCGCAAAGCAGTAAAAGGGTGTAAGTTCTCATACGTTCCCCATTCTACACGCTGCAACCCGCCAACTCAAGAAAAATCCGCTAACAGACACTGCGCGATTTGGCTTCAACTCGGATTTTCAACACTCTGGTAGGACAGAGCCAAATAAATATTCCCAATAGGGATAAAATGGCTGGATTTTATCTGCCTGTGGCTTAAATTATTCCCTTTTGGGAATAATTTGCGGCTCTGCTGATTGAAAAGTGCATCTGGAAGCATTGGCGTTATTGGATTGACAAACGGCGGGGTTTTGGCAGAATATGTGCGCCGTTATGAATACGCTAGGATACTACCGCTTTGCGGCGGTGACACCGCAGGTGAGGGTGGCAGATGTGCCGTTCAACGTGAACGAGCTGGTGGCGCGGGCCCAGGAGGCCGCTGCCGAGTGCGCCCATGTGGTGCTGTTCCCGGAGCTTTGCATTACCGGTAGCAGCTGCGGGGATTTGTTCTTCCAGCCGCAGCTGGTGGATGCCGCCGCTGCAGGTCTGCGGGAGTTCGCGGAGCGCACGAGCAATTTGGACAGTGTGTTCATTGTGGGCCTGCCGCTGGCCGTGGACGAACAACTTTGCAACGCGGCGGCTGTGGTGCAGTACGGGCGGGTGCACGGTATAGTGCCCAAGGCTGTGCTGCCCAATTACCGCGGGCACGGCGAGCGCCGCTGGTTCAGCCCTGCGGCGGAGCTTGCGCCGGGTGACTACGTGAAAGTGCCGTACTTTGAGGACGACATGGTCTGCTTCGGTTCAGACCTGGTTTTCTCTGCCAACGGGGGGCAGCTCAAGTTCGGCATCGAGATTTGCGAGGACCTGTGGAGCGTGACGCCTCCGAGCAACCGCCTGGCTCTGCTGGGAGCGCGCGTTATTCTCAACCCCGCCGCCAGTGTGGAGCAGGCGGGCAAGGCCGCGCAGCCCCGCCGCATGGTGGCGCGCCAGAGCGAACAGTGCGTGGCCGCCTATGTCTTTTCCTCCGCCGGGGTGGGTGAGAGCTCCCAGGATGCCGTGTATGCCGGCCACTCCCTTATAGCCGACTGCGGCGAGGTGGTGGCAGAGGGCGAGCGTTTCTCCCGCAAGGGCGGCATCATCTATGCGGATATCGATGTGGAGCGCATCGGCATGTTGCGCCGGGCGGAGAGCTCGTTCAACGATTCGGCGGTTCTGCAGAATCGCGACTCCGCTGTGGAGGTGAACACCCTGGAACTTCCCGACGGGTGCGACCTGCGCTACGCCACGCTGCCCACGCATCCCTTCCTGCCGCCCGCAGGGCAGGGGGAGGACTATTGCGAGGACGTGCTCAGCATCCAGACCTCCGGCCTGGTTCGCCGCATGGAGCAGGTGCATGCCAAATGCCTGGTGCTGGGTGTATCCGGCGGGCTGGACAGCACGCTCGCCATGCTGGTGTGCGCCCGCGCCTGCAAGGAGCTCGGCATGCCCGCCGAGAGCATTCTGGCTGTCACCATGCCCGGCTTCGGCACCACGGGCCGCACCTACAACAACGCCGTGCAGCTCATCAAGCTCACCGGCGCCTCGTTCAAGGAGGTGGATATCAAGCCCGCCTGTCTCCAGCATTTCAAGGATTTGGATTTCGACCCCGCCCAACGCACCAACACCTATGAGAACGTGCAGGCCCGCGAGCGCACTTCCATCCTCATGAACCTCGCCAACCTCAAGGGCGGCATCCTTGTCGGCACGGGCGACCTCTCGGAGCTCGCGCTCGGCTGGTGCACCTACAACGGCGACCACATGAGCATGTACGGCGTGAACGCCTCCGTGCCCAAGACCCTCATCCGCTCGCTCATTGCCCATGAGCTCACGCGCTGCGGCAAGGAGCTCGCCGCTGTGCTGCAGGATATCCTGGACACGCCCGTGAGCCCGGAGCTTCTGCCGCCTGCGGACGATGGTTCCATGGAGCAGAAGACGGAGGATATCCTGGGGCCGTACGATATTCACGACTTCCTGCTATACCACTTCCTGCGGCACGGAGCCGGCACGGAGAAGCTGCGCGCGCTGGCACACCACGCCTTCGGCGGCACGTTTGATGCAGGGGTGATAGAGAAAACCGTGGGAACCTTCATCAAACGTTTCTTCACGCAGCAGTTCAAGCGCAGCTGCTCGCCGGACGCCCCGCTCTGCGGCCCCGTGAGCCTCTCCCCGCGCGGCGGCCTCTGCATGCCTAGCGATGCCTCTCCCACCCTGTGGCAGGACTGATACCAACTTGCAACCAACAATGAACGCAGGATTATACCGACCCAACGCAGCTATCATCTACCAGCGTTCCGACGGCACCGTGCTCGTCTGCGAACGCGTGAAACCCGAGGGCTCCTGGCAGTTTCCGCAGGGTGGCATCAAGAAGGGGGAGTCGCCCCGCGCCGCCGCCTGCCGTGAGGGCATGGAGGAAACGGGCTTCCGCCCCAACGAGTATGAGATTGTGGAGAGCCACGGTCCCTACCGCTATGATTACCCGCCCAAGGAGCGGGAGCGCGTGCTGCGCAAGCGCGGCATCCCGTATGACGGCCAGGAGCAGCACTACTTCCTCTGCCGCATGCACAGCGACCAGGCGGAGCCCTGGCTGGACGGTAAGGAGTTCCGCTCCTACAAGTGGGTGCTGCCCAAGGATTTCTCCCTGGATTCCCTGCCGGACTTCAAGCGCTCCGTGTACGAGCAGGTGATGCGCGATTTCTTCTCCCTGTGATGGAGCCCATCGCCCACATCCGATCGCCCTTTGCGGAAAAATTCGGCGTGCCCCGCCAAGGCAACCTGGCGCCGCATGTGGTGAGCGAGATTGTCTTTGAACCCGCCTACCGCAACCCGGAATGCGTGCGCGGCCTGGAGAGCTTCTCCCACCTATGGCTCATCTGGGGCTTCCACCGCAACGGCGCGGAATGGCACCCCACCGTGCGCCCGCCACGCCTGGGCGGCAACACGCGCCTCGGCGTCTTTGCCACCCGTTCCCCCTTCCGCCCGAACGGTCTCGGCCTCTCCGCCGTGCGTCTCGTCTCCGTGGAGCAGGGACCCGTGCTGCGCGTTTCCGGCGCGGATCTGGTGGACGGCACACCCATCTACGACATCAAGCCGTACATTCCCTACGCGGATTCCATACCGGACGCGGCAGAGGGTTTTACGGCGGCCCCTTGGGAGCCGCTGCAGGTGCAGCTGCCGCCCACCATGCCCCCGCAAGCCACCCCGGCCTGGCTGCAGGCCATGACGGAGGTCCTCTCCCAAGACCCGCGCCCCGCCTACCAGGAGGACCCCGACCGCGAATACCACCTTGTCCTCCTCCCCCTGGAAATCACCTTCAAGGTGCAGGGCAACACCGCCGTTGTCACCCGCATTGCCCCGGTGAAACAACCCCGCTGAATCTGGCGCAGCGCCAGTGTTTATCTCGCCGGATAATTCGCCATTTATTTCGCCAAAGCCTACGCCACTTCGTCCCCGGGCCAGGCGGACCGCTACATTGCCACCCTCAAGGCGTAGTCCAGCCGCGTGTTTCAGCGGTACACCATCACGGGGCCGGTTTTGTCGGACTGGGCGTTTTTGAGCGTTTGCAGGGCGTTGAGGAAAATGGCGGCGGCCTGCTCCACCTCTTCCGCCGTGGTGTAGCGTGAGAGGGAGAGGCGCAGGGATTCTCGCGCCTCGGTATCCGTGAGCCCCATGGCGGTGAGTACGTGGCTGGGCGTGGGGTGGGAGCTGGTGCAGGCGGACCCGCCGGAGCATATCAGCCCTGCCGGTTCCAGCAGGTGCAGCTGGGATTCCGCGCTTACGCCCGGCACGCGCATGTTGAGTACGTGCGGCAGGCGCGGGGCAGCGTCCCCGTTCACATGCACCTCTGCGCCGCCTTCGTGCAGCAGGTGCAGAAAGCGGCCCCGCAGTGCGGCCAGCGCAGCGTATGTTTCCGCCGCCGCCAAGGCCATTTCCGCCGCTTGGCCGAAACCGATGATGCCGGGCACGTTCTCCGTGCCGGCGCGGCGCAGGTCCTCCTGGTCCCCGCCGGTGAGGAGCGGGCGCTCAAGCGCGGTTCCGGCGCGCAGGTAGAGCGCGCCCACACCCTTGGGGCCATGGATTTTGTGGGCGGAGAGGGAGGCGAAATCGATATCGTACCCGTGTACGTTCACGGGCACCTTGCCCGCCGCCTGCACCAGGTCCACGTGCACGCGCGCGCCCGCCTCCCGCGCGCTGGCGGGAAGCGTGCGCACCGGCTGAATCACGCCCGTTTCATGGTTGGCCCAGGCAAAGCTGGCACCATCGTGCCCGGGCAGAAGCTCCTTCCAGGTGGGTACATCCGCCAGGCCGTTGCTGAGCACGGGGCAGGCGTCTCCCGCCGTGGAATGAAGCGTGGCAGGGTGCTCCGTGGCCAGTGTGAGCGTGTTGGTGAAGCAGCGCAGGGCGGTGACGCTCGCTTCCGTGCCGCCGGAGGTGAAAACGATTTCCTGCGGGTCCGCGCCAATGAGGGCGGCCACCTGCTCGCGGGCGTGCTGCAGGGCGCGGCGCACGCGTTTGGCGGGCCCGTATGCGGCGGAAGGGTTGAAGAGTTCGCCGCGCAGGTAGGGGAGCATGCTCTCCAGCACTTCCGGGGCCACGGCGGTGGTGGCGTTGTTGTCCCAGTACAGCATGGGCGTTCAGGGCTTCTTGGTGCAAATGGCGTCGAACACGCAGGGCGGCACGCACGCCTTCACCCAGCGCTCCCATCCGGGAACGCCCGTGAAGCCGCGCACAAAGGAAGAGGATATCTCCTCCAGCTCGCTCGGCGGCATCAGGAATACCGTCTGGATGTCCTCATCCATGCGCGTGTTCATGCGCGCCATGGGCTTCTCATACTCGAAATCCACCGTGTTGCGGATGCCGCGCAGCAGGTAGCGCGCGCCAACCTTGCGCGCAAAATCCACCAGGAACCCGTGCTCCACTGCGGCTACACGCACCTTTCCCGGCACCTCCGCCGCCATCTTCTCCAAAAGCTCCCGCCGCTCCTGCATGTCCAGCAGGCATTTCTTTTCGGGATTGCTCGCCAGCACCACCACCAGCTCATCGAAAAGCTCCGCCCCGCGGCGGATCATCCAAAGGTGTCCGTTCGTTGGCGGATCAAAGCTTCCGGCATATATCCCAGTCCTCTGCATGCCCAAACTCTACACGTCCCCGCGCGCGCTGTCAAGTGTTGCGTACCTGCAGGGCACATGGGGTGAAGTCAGGATGCCTTCGGCTGCGGGGGGCGGGGGCGCGCGGGAACGGCGGGCTTGTCCACGGTCTTGAGCCGCCAGTTCTCCAGGGCGGGGCCGCGTCCCTTGGTGGCCTCTGCGGTATCGGTGCGCACAATCTGCCAGTAGGGGATGCCGCGTGCGCTCTCAAAGCCCGGCAGGGTTTCCGGGCTCACATCCTTGCGCAGCACCACGGGGAAATCCGCCCCGTACTTCTTCATGAACTCCAGGGCGGTCTCAGGCTTGTCGTCATGGCAGATGAGCAGGATATCCACGGCGGCGCCGCTCTCCTTCATATCCTTGTACTCCTTGACCACGCCGGGCATCTCATAGTTGCAGTTGCGGCACTGGGAGCCGGATTGCAGGTAGATGAAGAATTCCGCCTTGGTGTTGAGGCGCTTGGGCGAGATGTAGGGAAGCTTGCCCAGGGCTTTTTTCAGCTCCGGGGAGAATGCTTTCTTGCCGGCCTTCTTCTTGGCTCCCTTGGCGGATTTGGCGGGGGCCTCATCCTGCGCGCCCGCACAGGGCGGCGCTACCATGGTGAACATGCATGCCAGATATATCAGGGGAAGAAGGTTTTTCATGCCGCGTATCCTGTCAAATGTGCGTCCGTATGTCCAGCTCAAAGTGCTTGTGCCGCCGCGTGGTTACTTGGCCGGCTTGTCATCCTTGATGCCGGTGAGCTCTCGCCAATGGGGAATCACGTGGAAGGCGTGGGCATCCTTGATGACCTTGCCGGAGGAATCCACCAGGGTGGCGTGCGGCACGGGTTTGGAATAGGTGAAGCCGGGAAGCTTGGCCGCCTCCTCGGATGCCACGGATTTGCGGTCCACTTCCTGCCAGGAAAGGATGCAGGGCATGGAGACATGGTACTTGGCCATGAAATCCAGGGCCTCCTGGGGCTTCATATCGGCACTGGTGAAGATGATTTCCACCCTGCCCGTAGCCTTCATGGCCTCATACTGCTTGGCCACGTCCGGCATTTCCTGGTTGCAGGGTCCGCACCAGGCGGCGGACTGCAGGTAGATGTAGAAATCCGCCTTGGTGTTGGGCTTGGTGTCGTTGATGAAGTTGATGGTCTTGAGCGCCTTGCCCACCACGGTTTCCGGGGCTTTCTTCTTGCCCTTCTTTCCCTTTTTAGCTGCTTGGGAGGGGGCGTTCTTGGAAGCCGTGGGGGCAGGGGATTCTGCGGCGTGCAGGATGGTGGCGCCGGTAAGGCCCGCGCATGCGGCCAGGGCTATGGTGGTGAGCATGTTCATGGTATGGTACGGGTGGCGGGTGCGGCCGCTTAAAGATAAGCACAGAACCCGCAGGATTGCAAGTGCCCAACGCAAAACCGACAGAAAAAAAACAATCCCGCCGCACACTGGGCTGGGGGAAATGGAATACCTTCCTGCTTCGGTTGGCGCGGGGGGCGTGTGAAATCCGGGCTTGTCAATACGGGGCGCGGCGGGCTATACTGAATCCGCGTAGCCCTTTCCCGAAAAAGCAACATGAACACAATCGCCCGATCCTTTCTTTGCGTTGCGCTGCTGGCACCGGCCGTGCTGGCGGCGGATGCCACCGTGTACGACACATTCGAATCCTGGTCCACCTTCCGCATACCGCGCGTGCCGGGCATAGAGGTGAAATCCCACGGCGGCTTGAATATCCGCTACTTCTATGTGGAGGACGCGGAGAAAAAGCCGCAGCTGCTCATTTACTCCGCCCTGGAGCTGAACCAGGACCACGAGGGTACGCCCATGCGCGGCACGGTGGCGGGCAGGGAGATGGAAGGCAAGCATGCCAAGCTCAACAAGGGGCTCACGGGTGACCTGTATGATTTCCCCTGCGGGGCAGAGGGGGCCAAGTGCCGCATCATCATCTACGATGGCCCGCAGAAGGCCGCTATCTCGGATATGATTGCGCGCATGGAAATCATCCCCGGCAAGGCCGCCAGTGCAGAGGACAAGAAGAAGGTGGAGGAATACTACTGCAAGATAACCGCCGCCAACACCGCGCTCACGCGCGCCCTGGAAAAGGTGAAGGATGCCAAGACTGCGGCGGCCAGCCTGCCGCAGGTGCGCAGCCTGGTGCCCAAGCTCGACTCATTGGACCGCGAGTTCATGAGCTTCCGCAAGCAGCACCCATGCGCGGAGAACATGAGCCTCATCTACCACATGACCTCTGTGATGCCGGAGAAATTCCGCACTCAGAGCGCACAGGTGCGCGAGCGGCAGAAGAAGGAGGTGGCGCGCATCATGAAGGAGGCCGCCTACGGCAATGATGAGCTGCTGCGCCTGCTCACGGCCCTGTGAATCCCTGCCACCCTTCGGCTGGATTGTTGCCCCGTTTCACATACGCGGGTACAGAGAAAATGATGCCCTTGCACCGGTTGCGGAGCGGCTCTTCTCATACCGCCTCTGCGGCAGGGGCGGGTGATGCAGTCTGCCCCTTCCCGCCACGCGTGCCTGTACCCTGTTTGGGATTCCCTTGCCCGCCCACCGCAGGCATCTTGATGGCCGTGAAATCGTAGAAATAGTCGTTGCGGCCCTTTGTGCAGTCGTACCACAGGCGGCCTGCCTTCTTATCGCGGAACTCCGCCTCCTGATACTCCTTGCCAACGGACCTGATGCCGTAGGCGAGCAGCTTGCCCACCGGGAATGTAAACTCTCCCGTACCCAGCGTCAGTTCGTTCTCCAGGTCGCTGCACTCCAGCTCTATCAGGCCGGAGCCGTACCCGTTCAGGGCATCATCGGAGTCCGTTATCCATATTCTCGCCAGGTGGCCGGTCTTGTCATCGGTCTCCGCCCCCCACAGGGTGGTTGCATGCTTGCCGCCGCCCTCTCCGGAAATACCCAGGGAGATGATGTAGCCATTCTTCAGGAGTGTGGTGATCTTGTCCGCAATCTTCAAATAGACGTCTACCTTGGGACCGTCGTAATCCATATTGTATACGGGTTCGCCGCCGTTCTCCACCCAGGCCGGGTCAAACTGCCGGATGTCGTAGTGTTCGGCTTCCACCTTCAGGCCGGAATAGTAGTTTCCCTGGGAGATACCCGGTTTCGGGGTGGGCTCCGCCTGGGGTACAATGCCTTTCATGTACCACCGGATGCCCGCTTCCGCAGAGCCGGAATCATTGACAAAGCTCTTCTTGAACAACTGCCATATTTCTTTTTTGCCGGCGGGGGCCTTTTTGTTCGTTTGCGCCGCACCGGGGTTCTGCCGGTGCCACCACGTCAGGATATTCGTGGCAGATGCAGCCCAGCACAGGAATCCGTCCCCGGTGCTTCTGTCGTTGTCAAAGTATCCGCTGCTTCCCTTGTTTGCCCCCACCCGCACTTCATTCTCGAATTCGTTGTAATGCTGGTTCCGGGCCTTGTCTACATCCACCCAGCCGCCGGTGGTGTCAACTCCCTTTACCCAATACTGTTTTGCGAAAGAGCAGGGGGCCAGGGTGGCGAGCAGAAGCGCAAGGAGTGTTTTTTGCATTATGTTGTATGGGGTTCTTGTGGTGCTGTTTCCCACGGGGCATGTCACTTTCTCCTGCGGCGCAGGCTCAGGCTTGCCAGCGCCAACAGCCCCAGCGTGCCCGTGGCGGGTTCCGGGATGCGAACCAGCTTGCGGAACACGACATGTGTGCCTTGCTCGTCTATGTCCACGGTTTCGCTGCCGTACCCACCCATCAGCAAGGTCAATTTCGTGGCTTGGTCTATGCTGACAGCCTCCCCGAAATTGAAACCGATGCCCCCGGTTTCTAAATCGAAGCCCAGAGGCAGGGCAAGCTCGGAGGCGTCGAACACCATGTCATTCATATCCACGGAGCAGTGGAAAAGCTTGGTCATGTCGAAATAGTACACGCCGTCTTGGGGGGTCTCGCGCCCGAAGTGTCCCTCCGAGGACTTGATGGTTACCTGATTCAGCGTGATGGTTTTGTTCTCGCCCACCCAGATGGAGTTGTTGTCGGTGAGGGTGAGGTCCTGGAGTGTTAAGTCGTACCCCTCGTGGTCAATGTCCAGCCCATCCAAAAGGGCAGAGCTGTCTGTTCCGGCAATCAAGTCGGCGGACACGCTCACCTTTTCCAGCACGGCGTGGTCCTCGTCTTCACGGGTCTTGATGGCGGTGTTCGCATACTCGTCCAAGGTAATGAGGGCATCCTTGCCCATGTAAACGGAACCGGAGTATGTGTATCCGTTCAAACGCAACTTGGCACCCGCTCCCAAGGATATGGCCCCAGTGCCGGAAAGGGTGCCGCGCAGGCAAAGCTCCTTTTCACCACCCACGGTCACCTGGCTATTGAACCCGTTGACGTTGCCTCGGATATAGGCTTTCGAACCATTTAGTGAGACGGAATTGGAGAGGCCTTTGCAGAAGACCAAATCCAGCTCAGCCTCTTCACCCAGTGAAATGGTGCCCTCGCCGGAGATGGTTTCATGCAGGCGAAGTATTGTTTTGTCTCCCACGGTCACATCGCCGTTGAGCGTGCCGTTGTGGATTTCGGCGGAAAGCCCCGACTGAAAGAAACCATTGGTCAAGGAGACGGAATGGGAGAGGGCGTGACCGCCCAAGTCCAATACGGCCTTATCCTTTAAGGTGATGGTTCCCGAGCCGAAGAGATCGCCGTTCAAGTGAAGGAGATTCTTCTCCTGGATGGTTACGTCAACATCCAGTTTGCCGTTGCCGATGGTGATGTTGTGGCCCAGCACGACTCTGTTTGCTGCGGCACCGTCCACGTGGAAGGAGTTGCCGCCCATGTCGAATGCGGCTCCGTTTTCCAAGGTGACGCCACCCGTGATGGTGGTGTTTGCCAGCAGAGTCAGGCTCTCGTTCATCTTCACGGTCAGGGCACCCTCAAGCGTGCCGTTGCCGATGGTGATGTTTTTGCCCAGCGCGACTTTGTTTGCATCGTCACCGTCCAGGTGGAAGGAGTTGCCGCCCATGTCGAAGGTGGCTCCGTCTTGCATGGTGACGCCGCCCGTGATGGTGGTGTCTGCCAGCAGGGCCAGGTACTGGCCCCCCGCCACGGTCAGGGCGCCCTCAAGCTTGCCGTTGCCGATGGTGGCGGAACCCTCCAAGGTGACTTGATTGCTGGAGGGATCTCCCAAGTGGAAAGTGTTGCCGCCCATGTCTAACCCGGCTCCGTCTTCCAAGGTGACGCCACCCGTGATGGTGGTGTCTGCCAACAGGGTCAGGCGTCTGTCCCCCGCCACGGTCAGGGCGCCGTCATACGTGCCATGGCCGATGGTGGCGGAGCCCTTCATGGTGATGGTTTTGGTGAAGGTCTCACCCCCGAGGTCAAACTTGGCCCGGTCGCCCAGTGTGACGTTGCCCTTGATCTGCCGTTCGGTATCCTTGTTCCAAGTGTAGGAGGCACCATCCGCCAGTATCAGGTCGCCTAAGATGGTGCCGTTTTTTATGGTGGCACCGGAGCCTTGCAGGATGACGGAATGGGAGAGGGTGCGGTCGCAGAAGTCAAATGTGGCGCTATTTCCCAGGGCAACGTTGCGCATGAGGTGCAGGTTGTCGTTGCTCCAGGTGTAGGAGACGCCGTCGCCCAGTATCAGGTCGCCCGAGATGGTGCCGTCTCCAATGCGGTCGTTTTCATCGGCTGCGGAGCCCTCCAGGGCGAGCGAGCCGGAGAGGGTGTGGCCGCCAAAGTCCAGCAGGACCTTGTCTCCCAGGACGATGGTGCCCGAACCGGAGATATCGCAGTCCAGGGTGAGCTTGCAGCCTTCACCCACGATGGCCAGCGTGCCGTCAATCGTAGCGTCGGTGAGGGTGACGGAGGTCCCCTCGATGATGACGGAGCCCTCCCCCACTTTCCACTTATTCACCGTCAGGGGGACATTGATGAAACGCAGCTCGCCCTTGCCGCTCTTTTCCAGCGTGTCGATTTTGAGCGTGCCGGGCTTTAGGATATCCCCTACCTTCTCAAGCGTGAACTTGTAGTCGTAGTCGTCGTTCACCACCTTCATGCTCGAGGCCTCTACCTCACCCTGCACATAGATTTTGAACTCGTACGCGGCATCCGTGAACTGTACGGGGCGCCCGTTCTCGTAGCCGCTGGTGTAGGTCTCGCCATCGATTTCCACGTCCCATCCGAGCGTGGTGTCGGTGGACCAGTAGCTGCTTTCGCCGGTCCACGCCATCGGCCTATCCTTGTCGTGGTATTTGCCGTACAGCTCTTTCAGCCGGTCGGGTGTGTTGATGTGGTAGATGTCCGTGAGCCCCCACTTGAAGTTGCCGTCGCCGTGCCAGTTCTTTGTGCACGCTTCGTCCTCGAACATCAGCAGTCGCTCGAAGCCGTCGGTCTCCACCACCTTCAGGTAGATGTGCTCGATGCGGTACTGCATATCGTCCGGATTCGCGATGTAGAGGGAATTCACCAGGCCGCCCTCCCCCAGGGTGAAACCATAGCAGGTGAGGACGTTGACGGATGAATTGTTCGTGACGGAGAGCGTGGGAATGAGACCCTGCTCCACGGGCTGCAGGGTGCCGTCTGCCTGTTGTTTCAGGCCGAATGACCCGAAGATGCCTTCCGACGCCTGCTTCATGTCCACCACGCCCTGTGATGCGTAGACGCTGCATTCTTTGCAGGTTTCTATGCCGTCGTAGTATTCTCTGAAGAAGCCGCCTCTGCCAGGGCCGTTGTTGCCGCTCAGGTACCATTCAAAGGCATTGGAGGGGAGTCCCCCCACGTCCGGCCAGCAGTTGTAGAACGCCATGTTCACATGCAGACTCTGAGTGCCGGCCAGTGCCTCCAGGTTGTTTTTGTCGTAGGTGAGGCCCTGCGGCAGATCGCGCCACTGCTCCCACCTCTTGAAGAACGGCCCGTAGCAGTCCTGCCAGTATTGGATGGCGTTGGAACCGGCGTTGTACCAACTGGTGAATTGGTCGTCTACCAGGTCCTTGAACGCGTTTGGGTTGAACTCCTTTTGATGGACATAGCGCTCCCCCAGGTGCCCCATGAAGGAGAAATCCCACGTGCGGTTGTACAGCTCCTCCGTGGTCGACAGGTGGCTGTACCAGTATAAGGCTCCTTTGCCTACATCGTAGAACCGTGTGGAGTCCGTGATTTTTTCCACATTCACCCCCGGTGCCAGGTAGGTGACGGTTGTGTCTTCTGCCGCCGCGGCCAGTGCCGGCAGCAATGCCACTGCCAACGGCACCAGTCCCCTCGTGAAAACTCTACGCAAAAGCATACGCCATTCTCCCCTTTTTTGCCTTACATGTCAATTGAATAATATGCGCAGTTGTGTGTGCGCGTTGGG
>JAZUGI010000087.1:0-9575 GCA_045641125.1 Akkermansia sp. | reverse complement strand
CAATGAACACCGCCGCCGGCGTATGCGGCCCGCGGTGGTTGAAAAGGCGTTTGCCCCCGGAATCAGTTCTGGAGGATGGACACCACGTTGGAGCGGTGCTCGCGGCGGGCCTTGTCCAGCGCGGTTTCACCGCGGCGGTCGCGCATGTTGCGGTCGGCACCGGCGGCAAGCAGGGCGCGCACGGCATCGGCGTACCCGTCGTCGGCAGCCTCCATGAGGGCGGTCTCACCCTTGCGGTTGGCGGCGTTCACGTTGGCTCCGGCGGCCACAAGGGCCTTCACCACGTCCACATAGCCGTCCTCGGCGGCCTTGAAGAGGGCGGTCTCGCCGTCCTCATCCGTGGCGTTGACGTTAGCTCCGGCCTTGATGAGAATGTTGACGATTTCCAGGCGGCCGTTGCCGGCGGCCTCCATGAGCGGAGTCTCACCGTCGTTGTTGGTGGCGTTGACATTGGCACCGTTCTGGATCAGGCGCTGCACCTCTGCTGCGGAAGCATGCTCCGCCGCGCGGCTGATGGCGGGCTCATCGTAGTCGTCATCGTCTGCCTGGGCAACGGGAAGAGCGATGGCGGCTGCAAGCAGCAGGGACATGGCGAATGGAGTCTTCTTCATATCTGTGTATCTATTGTTGTTTAGTGGTTAGATGCTTTGTGAGTGCGCTTATATAAGAAACATTCCAGTTTGTCACGAAAAATTTTCACGGCTGACATTTTTTGACATTTTTTCCCTTGTCCATGCCCCGCCATACTGAAACACAAGAGACCTTTCGAGGATTGGTTCATGGAATGGATAAGCAAATGAGTAACACCTCCCGCTCTGAGCCACGGGACTCGCCGCTTGACGCGCGGGGGCGGGCGTGGTAGAGTGCAAGGTGACACGAAACTTGCCATGGCAGAAGAAGCAGAACACCCCAAGCCTACAGACAACACGCCCACCCCGGAAGAAGACCGCGACATGCTGGTGACGGTAAAGCCGCGCAGCCGCATGGAGAACTGGCAGTTCAAGCTGCTGGACCTCTCACTGCGCAACAATCTGCTCAATGCCAAGCTGGACGGGGCGCGGCAGATTCTGCTTCTGGTGCCGAACGCAAGCAACCTGGAAAACGCGCTGGCGGACGGCAAGAGCTTCCGCCTGGTGCCGGCGGAGGAAGGCAAGCAGTTGACGGATGCCGAACAGGCGGAGCGCGCCTCCACGCTCTTCAAGTCCCAGAAGCTCGCCAGCACCAAGACGGAGACCGAGCTGAAGAAGAGCCTGCAGACACTCTACAAGAACGCGCGCACCGAGCTTGAGGAAAGCGGTGCCAACACGCTCTACCTGGCATGCGGATTCGTGAAATGGATGCGCAAGGATATGCCGGAGAAGCCGTTGCTGGCGCCCATCCTGCTCATTCCGGCATCGCTGACGCGGGCGAGCATCAAGGACGGCTACACGCTGCGCGGGTTCGATGAGGACACGCGCATCAACCTGACCCTGCTGCAGTTCCTGAAAACGGAGTACGGCATGCGCATACCGGAGCTGGAGGGCGACCTGCCGGCAGACGATTCCGGGGTGAACGTGCCGGCCGTGTTCGACATGATGCGGCGCGCGCTGGAGGGCATGAGCGGCTGGGAGGTGCAGGAAACGTGCTCGCTGGGTTGCTACTCCTTCACCAAATACCTGATGTGGAAGGACCTGGTGGACCGCCAGCAGGACCTGCTGCGCAACCCCGTGGTGGCGCAGATTGCGAACTCCAAGCGCGGCAGTTTCCCGGAGCAGGTGCCCTTCCCCCCGCCCGCCACGCTGGATGCCGTGGACCCATCGCGCGTGCTCACACCCATGTCGTCGGACTCCTCGCAGCTCTCCGCCATCATTGCGGCGGAACAGGGCAAGAGCTTCGTGCTGATAGGACCTCCGGGCACCGGCAAGAGCCAGAGCATCACCAACCTCATAGCCCACTGCCTGGGCCACGGCAAGACCGTGCTCTTTGTGGCAGAGAAGGCCGCCGCGCTCAACGTGGTGTTCAACCGCCTCAAGAAGATCGGGCTGGGCAGCTTCTGCATGCAGCTGCACTCCGGCAAGGCCAACAAGAAGGAGGCATTCAACCAGGTCAAGGCCGCCATGGCCGCCGCCAACACCCCGCCGGAGCAGCAGCCCTGGGGAGACACCGTGCGCGCCATGCAGGATGTGCGCGATATCCTCAACGACCTGCCGCACACCCTGGGCAAAACCATGGCGGACGGGGGCTCGCTGTACGGCGACATCGACCTGCTGGCGCAGCACGCAAGCCTGGCGGACATCCCCTTCCCGGAGGACAAGGCGGCGGCGCTCACGCAGGAGGAGCGGCGCGCCATGCTGGATGCCGCCCATGAGCTTTCCCTGCGCTTCAAGCTGGTGGCGGATGCCTACCCCGGCCCCGCCCAGGATTTCAAGGCCGCGGAATACGATAGCCGCCGCGACGACCAGCTGGCCGCCACCCTGCAGCGCCTGGCAGATGGCGATGCCGCGTGGGAAAAGGCTTTCATGGACCTTGCACAGCAGGTGGGATGCCCCGCGGACGATGCCGTGCGCGGCGGGCTTCGCGCCGCAGCCGTGAGCGCCCTGCGCTCCCCGGCGCAGGACAACACGGCCTTGCTGCCCACCCATGCGTGGAAAACGCTTCAAACGCTGGGGCAGATGCTGCCGCACGCGGAAACCTACCGCAGATTGCGCGGCAAACTGAGTTCGCCGTATGCCAAGGCCGCACTGCTGGATACAGAACTGCCGCAGCTGCTGCAACGCTACCAACAGGCGCAAAACGCCTTTGTGCTGGTGCGCTGGTGGGTGAATTTCACCACGCGGCGCCACTTGGGCAAGCTCCTGGCGGGCGACGGCAAGCCGGATTGCCTGAACGACCTTACCACCCTGGTGCAGATGCAGCAGGAATACCCCGCCCTGCAGGATGGCGCAGGGTCCCTGCCCCCCTATCTCCAAAACACTGCAGAGCTTACCGCCGCGCAGGTGGCGGAGGCGGAGCACACCGCCAACGCCCTGCAGGGAATCGGCCCCATGGAGCAGACCGCCGCTCAGCTGATGCGCGGAGAGGCCCCGCAGGGCAGCGGCCCCGCGCTCACCGCGCTGCAGCGTGAGATTCAGGCGCGCGACGCCCTGCTTGCAGAGCTCTCTCCCCTGCTGGGCAGCAATGTGAAGGGCAAGGATTTCTCCGCCCGCGCCGGTGAGGCCGCCACCTGGGCGGGCACGCTGCTTTCCCTGCGCCCGCGCTGGCGCGACATCTCCGGATGGAACGCAGAGGCCGCCAGGGCGCGCGCGCTCGGCCTCTCCCCGCTGGTGGACGCGCTGGAATCCACCGCGCTGGCTCCGCAGGATGCGGAAACCGGGCTGCTCGTCAACATGGCGCGCGCCCGCCTGCGCACGCTTGCGGACAGCACGCCCGTGCTCAACGGCTTCTCCCCGCGCCTGCATGATGCGCGCATCAACGACTTCTCTGAGAAGGACAAGGCGCTCATGGCTTGCGCGAAAGCGCATATCGGCGAGCTGCTCACCAAGCGCGCCGCCACCTACGCGCAGGATGCCACGGAGCTTTCCCTGCTGCAGCACGAGATGAACAAGCAGCGCGGGCAGATGCCGCTGCGCCGCCTGCTGCTGCAGGTGCCGGGCATTATGCGCAAGCTCAAGCCCTGCTGGCTCATGAGCCCGCTCTCCGTGGCGCAGTACCTGAGCACGGAAACCGAGCCCTTCGATTTGGTGGTGTTCGACGAAGCCTCCCAGATTCCCGTGTGGGACGCCATCGGCGTCATCGGCCGCGGCAAGAACGCCGTGATTGTGGGAGACCCGCGCCAGATGCCCCCCACCAGCTTCTTCAGCCGCAGCCGGGAGGAAGAGGACGAAGAGGTGGAGGAGCAGGATTTGGAGAGCATCCTCGACGAGTGCCGCGCCTGCGGCATCCCGGAGATGAAGCTCGCCTGGCACTACCGAAGCAAGTCGGAAAGCCTCATCGGCTTCTCCAACATGAAGTACTACGACGGCGAGCTCACCACCTTCCCCGCCCCCGTCACCGGCGACACCGCCCTGCAGTACCACCACACCGGCGGCGCCTACATTCCCGGTGCCCGCAAGCGCATCAACCCCACGGAGGCACGCGCCCTGGTGGACCATGTGCTCAAGACCCTGCGCGCACCCGGATTCCGCTACACGGAAAACACCAGCATCGGCATTGTCACCTTCAACATGCAGCAGCAGGCCTACATTGAGGATCTCCTGGACGCCGAGCGCGCCAAGGACCCCTCGCTGGAGCCCTACTTCGCGGAAACCACCCCGGAGGCCGTCTTTGTCAAGAACCTGGAGAACGTGCAGGGCGACGAGCGCGGCATCATCTACTTCTCCACCACCTACGGCCCGGAGGAGGACGGCAAGATGTCCATGAACTTCGGCCCGCTCAACCTGGCGGGCGGCGAGCGCCGCCTGAACGTGGCGGTGACCCGCGCGCGCTGCGGGCTGCATGTGTTCACCTCCATGGCGCCGGAGGACATCGACCTCACCCGCACCAACGCGCGCGGAGCCGCAGACCTGAGGGACTTCCTGGACTACGCCAAGCGCGGAGCTGCAGCCTACATGGCCTCCAAGGCACCTGCGGGCGATATCTCCGGCGGCCTCACCGGCGCCGTGGCAAAGGCCCTGGAGGAGCTCGGCTGGAAATGCCACCGGAACGTGGGCATCTCCTCCTTCCACATCAGCCTGGGCGTAGAGGACCCGCGCACCCCCGGCGCCATGCTGGCGGGCATCATGCTGGACGGCGCGGAATACGCCGCCGCCAACACCGCGCGCGACCGCGATGTGCTGCGCCCCTCCGTGCTGGCGGGGCTGGGCTGGAACCTCATCCACGCCTGGGCGCTGGATTGGTGGCGCAACCCGCAGGAATGCATCCGCACGCTGGATGCACAGCTGCGCGAGCTGGCACAGAGCGAACCCAAGCCGCCCGCAGAGCTGCCCTCCCTGCTGGAAACCGCGCAGGCGGACACCCCCGCAGCCGCACCGCAGCAGGAGGTCTCCCGCGACCAGCTGCTCAAGGTGCCGTACTTGGAATACAAGCCGGAACAGCCGCTGGCCAACCCGGAAACCGCATCCGACTACACGCTGCAGCAGTTTGTGGTGCCGCTGGTGCAACAGGAGGCACCCATGACGCAGGAGTTCCTCTGCAAGCGCATCTGCGATTTCGCCGGGCTCTCCAAATTGAACAAAGAGGCCACCGCGCGCATCCAAGAACTTGTGAAGGAATGCTGCAAACAGGGAGATTTCACCGCCAAGCGGGAAAAGGGGGCGGACGGCACCCAGCACCTCCTGCTCATCAAGGCCGGTGAGGACGCCCCCAAGGTGCTCATCCGCGCCCGCGGCCCGCGCCATTGGAAAGACATCCCCATCTCCGAGTACAAGGAGCTCGCCAAGCAGCTGCTCAAGGACATGCAGGCAGAGAAAGGCACCAAGGAGCACCTGGATGCCATTGCCGCATTCTACGATATCAAGCCCGCGGAGCGCAGGGGCTTTGATCCCTTCATCCGGCAGTTCATCTGATGACCCCGTACTACACAGCAGAGCTTGGCGGCGAGCGCCAGGGCCCGTTCACCGCCGAACAGGTGGCGGAGATGGTGCGCTCCGGCCGCATCACCGCCAACACCATCTTCTGGAGCCCCGGCATGGAGGGGTGGCAGCGCATTGCCGCCTTCCCCATGCCCGCGGTGGAGTACAACCTCGTGAACGCCACCAAGGCATGCCTGCGGCGCGTCGTGCGTTTCCCAGGCCGCTCCGGCCGCGCGGAATTCTGGTTCTTCGCGCTCGCCGTGTTCATCTTCTTCGTCGCGTTCATCCTCATCAACATCAGCATTGCCAACAGCGCATATTTCGCCATTCAGGAAAACGTCTACCAGCTTTCCTTCGTGTTCATGGCCTACTGCGCGGTGGCGCTGCTGGCAGCGGCCACGCGCCGCCTGCACGATGCAGGGCTGACCCCGCTTCTGCTGCTGTTCCTCCTCGTTCCCGTGGTTGGCCCGTTCGGCTTGGCTCCCTTCCTCGCCTTCCCCTCGCAAAACACCAACAACCCGCACGGCTCCCGCCCCCTGTATCCGGAGGAGTAGTCACTTCTGACGCAACAATAACCGGCAATGTGTTAGGATTTTCCCATGAAGAAGCCAGACACCCAGATTTCCACCCAACTGACTTTCCGGAACGGAGAGCTGGTGCTCCCGGTTATTGTAGATGCCAACCAGGAGACCGTATGGCTGAACCGCCAGCAAATGGCAAAACTCTTTGACCGAGACGTCAAAACCATCGGCAGGCACATCTCTAACGCATTGAGAGAAGAGCTGGAAGATTCAGTTGTCGCAAATTTTGCGACAACTGCCGCCGATGGCAAGACCTACCTCGTTGCCTATTACAACCTGGACATGATCATTTCCGTGGGCTATCGCGTGAAATCCGCACGCGGTGTCCAATTCAGGCGCTGGGCGAACGGCGTTCTCAGGCAGTACCTGATGCAGGGCTACGCCGCCAACACCCGCCGACTGGAAGATGTTCGGTTTTCGGCAACGAAAAGGACGACTCTTTCAAGGGCAGCATCAACGCCATCTACCAAAGCTTCAACGGCAAGGACCTGTACCCCTCCTCCATCGAGAAGGGGGCGAACCTACTCTACCTTGTCACCAAAAACCACTCGTTCTCCGATGGCAACAAGCGCATTGCCGCCGCCGTGTTCCTGCACTTCCTGCAGAGAAACGGGTTGCTGTTCCGCAACGGGGAGAAAGTGCTGGCGGACCACACGCTGGTGGCAATGGTGGTGATGATAGCAGAATCCAAGCCGGAGGAAAAGGAAACCATGGTGAAGCTCGTCATGAATTTCCTGACCTCGGGCGAATGACGCATCCATGCCCGAAACCGCGTATTTTTTTGCCTCCGTTTTTGAAATTTGTGTTGACGGAGCGGGGCCGGGGGTGTAGAATTTGCGCGCCCGGTTGGGCCAGGTGGCTTGGCGGGGTTCTAAACAACTCAATTCACATCACCAATTATGGCAAAGTACGCTATTAACGGTTTCGGGCGCATTGGCCGCAATGTCCTTCGCGCCATGTCCCAGACTGAACTCGAGAAGGTTGTGGCCATCCACGATCTTACCCCCATTGAGACCACCGCCCACCTGCTGAAGTACGACTCCACGCAGGGCAAGTTCAACGGCACCGTTGAAATCAAGGGTGAGGACATCCTCGTTGTCAACGGCCACGAGATCAAAATCCTCGGCGGTATGCTGGGCCCGGACCAGCTGCCCTGGAAGGAGCTCGGCGTGGACGTTGTTCTGGAGTCCACCGGCCTGTTCACCGCCCGCGAGAAGGCTGAGGGCCACATCACCGCCGGCGCCAAGAAGGTGCTTATCTCCGCTCCCGCCAAGAACCCGGACCTGACGTTCTGCATCGGCATCAACGACAACGAGTACGATGCCGCCAAGCACAACATCGTCTCCAACGCTTCCTGCACCACCAACTGCCTTTCCCCGATGGTGAAGGTGCTGAACGACAAGTTCGGCATTGAGAAGGGCATGATGAGCACGATCCACTCCTACACGAACGACCAGCGCATCCTGGACCTTCCGCACAAGGATCCGCGCCGCATGCGCTCCGCCGCCATCAACATCATCCCCACCACCACCGGTGCTGCCAAGGCTATCGGTGAGGTGATTCCCCAGCTGAAGGGCCTGCTCAACGGTGCTTCCTTCCGCGTGCCCACCCCGACCGGCTCCCTGACCGACTTCGTGGCCATCCTGAAGAAGGACGTGACCGTGGAGGAAGTGAACGCCGCCATGAAGGAGGCCGCCGAGGGCCCGATGAAGCACATCCTCGAGTACTCCGAGGAGGCTCTGGTGCTCCAGGACATCGTTTCCAACCCCCACTCCTGCATCTTCGATTCCGGCTTCACCTATGTGGTGGGCGGCAACATGGTGAAGGTTTGCGGCTGGTACGACAACGAATGGGGTTACTCCAACCGCGCTGCGGAAGCCATGAAGAAGCTGGGCGACTCCATCGCCTAAGTCTCCGATTGGAACCATCGCTTCCGGCGGGAAGGTGCCAAGGCGCCTTCCCGCCTTTTTTTGCCACAAAAAAGCGGCCCGTCGGCGATTTTTTTCGACATTTTGGCCCGGCGGGTGCTTAATAGGGATGGGAAAACGTTTATGAAAAACCACATGAGAACATTCCGGTATTTGGCGATATGCCTGTTGGGACTGGGCGCCGCGAACGTCTTCGGCGAAATGGCGCCCGCCACGGAAGACGAACTTGCCGAGCTTCGCGAATCGGCCGCGGAAGGCGGGCGGGGCTGTGATTGGGACGTTCAGGGCGCTATGCCCGACGTTCTTGTCAGCCCGAACGGACGCATCCAGGCCGTGCTTCATCTGGCAATGAGCGGGGCGCAATCCTTCTACTTCCAAATCTACCATGAGCGCGGCGGCAAGTGGCTCAAGGCGCCCGATACGGTGTTTGCGACGCGCTATGCCGATGTGCGGCACATCCGCATGACGGACGAAGCCTTGGAGCTGACGGTGAAGGACGAGTACTACGGCATCACTTTCACGGAAATAATCCCGCTGGATGCGGAGGAGCACGTTGTTTGCTACCGCGAGGCGAGAATGATGCGCTACCATCCGCTGCACGAGGCTGCCGCCAACGGCAACGCCGGCCAAATCCGCGCGCTGCTGGCAAGCCCCAAGGTGAACCCGCGCCTGCTGGATTTCGAGGGGAAGTACGCTTGGGAGGTGGCTGCCAACGACGAGTGCCGCACCCTGCTGCGCCAGGCTGCCGGAGAGCCGAGCCGCGCCGCCGATGCGGCCGCCACCCTCACCTACCTGCGCTCCATGAACGAGGACTACGCGTTCCAGCCCCGCGACCTGCAAACCTTGGAGCAGATGCTGGGGAAGGGAGAGTGAAGCCGCCGCATGTTGCCTTGCATTCTTGGCATTCATCAATTGCAATCTTTCCTTGACATCTCCCCCGTCTTTCCCCTAGTTTAGAATCCTAATCCTGATTCCACCATGATGAAGACCCCCATGCTTCTCACCATCGCATTCTCCCTCCTCACGCTCGGTTCCCAGGCCGCCACCGTGGACGACGCGGCAAAAACCGCGGCGGATGCCGTGAACGCCATCAACGCCGTCAATGAGCAGGGCAAGACTCCGCTCATGCTTGCCGCCGCCAGGGGCAGCGTGGATAAAATCCAGAAACTCATCGCCGACGGTGCCGATGTCAACGCCGCCAACAACGAGGGCGAAACCGCCCTCATGTGCGCCTGCGCAAACGGGGGGGAGGGGGCAGTCCAGGCCCTCCTGGAAGCCAAGGCGGATGTGAACGCCCGCAACGAGATGGGAGAGACCCCGCTCATACTTGCCAGCTACGCCCCCTCCCCCCTGATCCTTGAAGACCTCATCGCCGCCGGGGCAGACGTCAACGCCGCAGACGAACGCAGACTGCCTCAATACACGTTCATGTCAGAGAAGCGCCCGGACTCACATTGGGGGATTAATGTCACACATGACATCGTTCCAAACAACTATCACGAATATCTGGAGCTTCA
>JAZUGI010000086.1:0-11522 GCA_045641125.1 Akkermansia sp. | reverse complement strand
TGCACGTCGGGGTCGGCCTTGGCAGCCTCCACCAGCAGGGAATTCAGGTTGCGCGCGCCTTGGGAGCCGCCTGTCAGCAGGATGAGCGGCTTGTCTGCGGGCAGCCCCAGGCGGAGGGGGCCCCCCCGCCGCCTGGGGCTGCCCGCAGACAAGCCGCTCATCCTGGTGACAGGCGGCTCCCAAGGCGCGCGCAACCTGAATTCCCTGCTGGTGGAGGCTGCCAAGGCCGACCCCGACGTGCACTACCTGGTGATAGCTGGAAAGATGGACCACGAGCGCGTGCAGGCGCTGGCGGAAGGTGCGCCGAACATCACCGTGCTGGGCTTCTGCTCCGACATGCCCGCCGCCTATGCCGCCGCAGACGGCGTGATCGCCCGCAGCGGAGCCTCCACCCTCACGGAGCTCTCCGTCATCGGCAAGGCCTGCCTGCTGGTGCCCTTCCCCTTTGCCGCAGACGACCACCAGACGCACAACGCGCGCGTGTTCACGGGGCACGGGGCGGCCGTCATGTGCCACCAGGCGGACCTTACCGCAGACACCGTGCACCAGTTTGTGCACAACACCGTGCTGCAGCCGGAAAACCGCACCGCCATGGAAAACGCCATGCGCGCGCTGGCACGCCCGAACGCCGCAGAGGCCATTGCCAAAGCCATCACCCAAGCCTGAGCCCGCCATGCCTCCCTACTCTCTCCGGGAACACAGCATCCATGTGAGCGTGGCCTCGCAAAGCATCACCCTCTGCAACGCAGAGGGCCGCGCCCTCATCACCGTGCCCTGCTCCACCGGGGCCGCCGGCACGGGGTTCACCCCGGATTCCGGACAAACCCCCACAGGCAGCTTCACCATCTGCTCCACCCACGGGGAAAACGCACCCCTGTGCACCATCTTCAAAGGCCGCATCCCCTCGGGAACCTGGAACCCCGGCTGCAAGGAGAAGGATGCCATCCTGGCCCGCATCCTCTGCCTGGAGGGCATGGACCCCGAGAACGCAAACACCCGCTCCAGGTACATCTACATTCACGGCACTGCGGACACCGCCCACCTGGGCACCCCCGTCTCCCACGGCTGCATCCGCATGGACCCCACGGACATCGCCCACTTCTTCCCCCTCTGCCCCATCGGCACCAAGGTCTTCATTGAGGCCTGATTTCACACTGGCAAGCTCCCTATGTTCCGATTTTGCATGCAAATTCGGAACATACAACTACCGATATTGCATTTTACGTTGCATTTCACTTATACACAGTGCGCAGCAAACCTGCAACTTGCGGAAAAACGCTCCTGTTTTTGGGATTTCTTGGATTCATGGCCCAAACATTGCCTCTTCTTGGGGCAATTTTGAGAGCTGAAAGCACTGTTTTTCGTCTTTTCAGAAGTTACACCTTACGCTTTTTATGCATTTTCGGAATTTACGACTACCGATTTTGCTTTACAAACTGGAAGATACGGGTTAAATTAAGCGCAGGAAGGGAAACACATGAACTCCATCAGCCAAGAACACCTGTACCAGCTGCTGCGCCGCTTCAACCCGTGGTGGAACGGGGCGGATACCGCATCCCTGCAGCTGCCTGGCATCCGCAGGCGCGCATTTGGCGAAGTGCTGGAGACCATAGAGAACCCGCACCTGCGGCGCTATGCGGTCATATCGGGTCCGCGGCGCGTGGGCAAGACCACCACCATGCGGCAGGTGATTGCGCATTTGCTGGAGCGGGGCGTGCCGGCGGCCAATATCCTCTATGTGTCGTTCGACAACCCGTTGCTGAAACTTGCCGGCTTCGAGCGCGCCATCCGCGCGTACGAGGAAAGCACGCCGCACAACGGCACCTGCTACTACTTCCTGGACGAAGTGCAGTATGCGGACGAGTGGTCGCTCTGGCTGAAGGACCTGTACGACAACCGCCCGGAAATCCGCGCCGTGGCCACGGGTTCCGCCAGCCCGGAAATCAAGCGCGGCTTGTCGGACAGCGGCGTGGGGCGCTGGCGCGACCTCCGCATGCCCACCATGAGCTTTCGGGAGTACTGCACGCTCACGGGGGTGGAGATCCACCTGCCGTCCACCCTGCCGAAGGTGGAGGAGCTGCCCACCCTGCCCAAGGCGGAATTCACGGAGCTGATGAACAAGCTGGGCGGGCTCACCCCGCACTGGAACCGCTACCTGCTGTGCGGCGGCTTCCCGGAGCTGGCGTTCAACCCGGACACCCTGGCGTGCCAGCTGTGTATGCGTGAGGACGTGGTGGACAAGGTGCTCAAGCGCGATATCCCGGCGCTGTTCGATGTGCGCAACGCGCTGCAGCTCGAAAAGGTGTTCCTGTACCTTTGCTTCGAGTCCGGTGATTTGGTGAACTACGCCACCATCTGCAGGGATTTGGACGGCTTGGCCAAATCCACCCTCCAGCGCTACATCCGCTACCTGCAGGATGCCAACCTCATCTATGTGAGCAACCCGGCGGGAGAAAGCGGCAAAATGCTGCTCAAGGGCAACCCCAAAATCTATGTGGCGGATGCGGGCATGAGACTCGCCTGCCTCATGATGCCGGACCTGCTGGAAGATGCCGTGCAGCTCGGCAAATCCGCCGAGTCCACCGTCTTCAAGCACTTCCACGATGCCTACTGCACCACCGCACGGCCGGGATATGTGCGCCTGGGCCGCAACGACAAGGAGGTTGATATCGTCATGGACTTCCTCAACGGCAAGCGCCTGGCATGTGAGGTCAAATACCGGCACGATGCCACCATCCGCAGCGGCGAGGCCATACGCACCCTCTGCGCCCACCCGGACACCCTGGCCGCCTTCGTGGCCACCAGGGGCAGCGCGGATTTCGGGCTGGACACCAGGACCAAGGGCGCAGCCCGCCCGCTCGTGCGGATTCCCGCGCAAGCCCTCTGCTACCTGCTGGGGTGAAAGGGCGGCTTGCGCTCCCTTGTTTTCCGCCAAAGAAAAAAAATCCAAAAAAAATTGAACGCTTTCCCCACCGGCCGTGTCTACCCTTCATAAGCCCTGAGTGGGGCAAGGCTGTTGAGACAGTTTTTTCATGTAGTTTGTTTTTGTTTGGCCGGCGGGCGCTGAAAGGCGTCCGCCGGTTTTTTTGTGCCGGGAGAGAGGAGTGGGCGCGGGTTCATGCGCGGGGCATGACGTTTTGGCGGGCTTTACAAGCGCGAGGAGATGGGGGTACAATGCGGCGCGTTATGTTGCAGCTGTTGCAGAGGGGCAGCGCCCTGCTCTCACGCTACACCTCGCCCTTCGTCATAGCGGCGGCGGTGGTGGCGTTCTTCCTGCCGGGGGCATTCTCCTGGGTGCACGGGAACACGCAGACAGCCATCCTGGGCGTGGTGATGCTCACCATGGGCATGACACTGCGGCCGGAGGATTTCCGCATGCTGGCGCGCAGGCCGCTGGATATCTTCATCGGTGCCTGCGCGCAATACACCATCATGCCGCTGGTGGCGTTCCTGCTGGTGCATTTCTGCGGGCTGCCGCGCGGCATAGCGGCGGGGCTCATCCTGGTGGGATGCTGCCCCGGCGGCGTCTCCAGCAACATCATGAGCTTCCTCTGCAAGGGGGATGTGGCCTTCTCCGTGGGCATGACCACCGCCTCCACCCTGCTGGCACCCCTGCTCACGCCGCTGCTGGTGCTCTGGCCGGCGAGAATATCGACGTGGATGCCTGGGGCATGTTCCAAAGCATCCTGCTGGTCACCATCCTGCCCGTCACCCTGGGCGGCATCGGCAACGCCGTATGGGGCAAGGCGCCGCGGTACCGCGAGATTTGCGCGGTGATGCCGGGGCTCTCCGTGATTGGGCTGGCGCTCATTGTAGGTGCGGTGGTGGCGGCCCACGGCGCACGCTTCTTCAGCGCGGGCGCGCTCATCTTCATCACCGTCTGCGCCCACAACTCCCTGGGATACGCGCTGGGGTACCTGGTGGGGCGCCTCACCCGCATGCCGCGCCCCAAGCGCCGCACCATCGCCATTGAGGTGGGCATGCAGAACGCCGGGCTGGCCACGGTGCTGGCCGGCAAGCATTTCCCCCTCCTGCCGGAGGCCGCCGTGGCCTCCGCCATCTGCTGCGTGTGGCACTCCATCACCGGCACCCTGCTGGCCGGGTTGTTCAACCGGCTGGATGCGCGGCGCGAAAAAACGTAGGCGAAATCAAGTTGAGGTACATGCCGGCCGTTGAATAATTCTTGTTCTTTTCCTGGGTATATTCGGGAAAAGATTCGTAGCGGCAAAGTCATGAACCGAGGCTGGCATACAGCATTCGCAATACTGTATGCGCTTCCTCATCATGTTTTCATAGAAATTTCAACGAAATCCAGCCACCCACACATGAGGTGGCGGGGCTATATGACAAAATCCCGAACCCGCAAAATTAAAAAAATCAAGCAATTCCAATTTATAGGCTTGCATAAGGTTTGCGAATACTGTATGCTTTGCCGTGGCGGTTTGCTTGCGTTCCGCCGCATAATTTTTCGTAAACACACTAAACACAATCATTCCTAACAATGAAGAAGACAAGAGTTATCACCATGTTCATGGCAGCTGCGGCTGCGGTGGCGTTTACACTCTCGCAAGCCCAAGCTGCCGCGCGTGCCAATACCAACACACAAGGACAGTCCATGGAGGGCATGGAATGGTCAACCCCATACTCCTGGTGGAAAGACAACCAGGCTGAGGGAAAGATTGACGATATCAAAGAAGGATACCACCACTTCGCCTTTTACGGCGCAGAGCATCCAGAAAAAGAGCTCTGCACCATAACAACCACTTATGTACGCGGACAGTACAGAACGAAAAACCTGAAGTTTTTCATTGACCAGGAACTGAAGTTTGATGCAAGCAGTGGCAAGGTTTATGTGGTGGACCTGGCCGCGCAAGAAGGCAGCCATAAACCGGGTCTTTTCGTGTTGGGCAGAAACGGGTATGACCCGGTGACGCTGAAATTGACGAAAGACGACACGACCACCAACGAACGCATCTTTGCGTTCAGCAACTTTGCCACTTGGAACGGCACCATCTTGGTGGGGGACGGGATTACCTTCAATATTGGCCGAGAGAAACAAACCGCAACCGTAGCCGACGCCACGAACACGATTACGGATGCTTCCGTGCTCACGCTGGAGGAAGGTGCCACTTTCAACCTGCGCCGCGACCTCAACGCAAACAAGACCCTGCAGTACTGGGTGATGCGCGAGTACAACGTGGACGAGTATGATAAGGAGACCACAGGCAAAGACTATTTCAAGGCAGAGGAGCGGCGTGATTGGATGACCGTGGTTACCTTCACCGACCCGGAGAAGAAAGGCGGCACCATCACCAATGTAAACAATCATAAGATTACTCAGGGCACAAGGGAATTCATTCTACAGACGAACGACGATGAAGGGCACAAGGGCCTGGCCATCAACTACGATGATTACGAAGTGATGGACGGCGTAACCTTCTACAAGGGCACGGAAGGCACCAACGTGGCCGTGAGCACGCTGCAGGAGACCTCCAATAACACGCTGACCACCGTGGAACTCTCTGCCGGCACGCTGACGGCGGATGACCTGGTCTCCACGGTGAACGCCACGGGCGGCAGGCTCGCCTTTGAGGACGAGGGCGACGTGGAGGAAATCAACGTGAAGGGAGATATCACAGTTTCCGGTGATACGAACCCGGAGGGCAAGACCTACAACATAGACCCCGGCAAGAAGATTACCTTTGAGGACGATTTGGAGATGCAGGGCGTGAGCTTTGTAGGCGAGGGCGGCACCAAGGTGACCATCCAAAACACTTCCGGCAACACGCTGCTGTACGCCCTGAACCAGGGAGGCGCCCTGCTTTCCGCCAGCTCCATCACCATGAGCTCCGGAGCCGGAAACAACGTGACCGTGGGCAACCGTGTGTCTGCCGCCACCATTGCCAACGAGAATGCTGCAGACCACACGCTCACCCTGGGCAACGGAGCCGCCGAAGTGGAGTATGTGCTTGCCACCGGGGGCGACCTCATCTTCCACAACATGGGGGAACAGGCCATCACCCTGCAGGATATGACCATCGGGGACGGCAAACAGGTGGAAGCCTACCAAGGTAGCGTTGGTGATATCACGGAAGAGGCCTCCCTGAACATCAGCACCTCCCTGTCCGCCGGCGGCGGTTCCCTGCTGGCGGACTTGGAACTCCAGCCTGGCTCCCTGTTGGACCTGGACGGCACCCAGATGTATCTGGGCGGCGGGCTCACCCTGAACGCAGGGCTCATCCAGCTGGACGAGGCCACCCTGGCCGCCATCCGCAACCTGGAAAACATCGGCGACCAGCACGATCTCATCTACGCGTACAAGGACACAACTCTCAGCTACAATGGCGTGAAGGATGGGGACTGGGCCGGCAGGTACTTCAACTTGACCTCCATCCCAGATGCAGACTTCCAGATAGTGGCCAACGACAACGTGTTCGCCATCAAGAAGGTGAGCGACACACCGGAACCCACCACAGGCACGCTGAGCCTGCTGTCCCTTGCCTCTCTCTGCGTGCGGAGACGCCGCAAGTAGGAAGCCCACGGCACAAGTTTTTTTCAAGCCCCTGCGCTGAAAAGCCCAGGGGCTTTCAACTGGCAAAAATTTCGGAATGGGAATGATTGCCCTTGACTCGCGCGCGTGCGTGGGGTTACAATGCGGCGGCGCAAACCACGCCGCGATACGACCATGGAACCGATTTACGAAGGCAAAGCCAAGAGACTTTACACCACCGAGGACCCGAACGTGCTCCGCATGGAGTACAAGGACTCCGCCACCGCTTTCAACGGCGAGAAGAAGGAGGACTTCGAGAACAAGGGCCGCTTCAACAAGGCCATCACCCTCATCATCTACAACATGCTCGAGGAAAAGGGCGTGAAGACGCACCTGGTGAAGGATTTGGACGACATCAACCTGCTGGTGAAGAAGGTATCCATCATGCCGCTTGAGGTCATCGTGCGCAACGTGGCCGCCGGTTCCTTCTCCAAGCGCATGGGCGTGGCAGAAGGCACGCAGTTCACCAAGCCGATCGTGGAGTTCTCCTACAAGGACGACGCCCTGGGCGACCCCTTCATCAACGACGACTACGCCCGCGAGATGGGTGCCGCCTCCGAGGAGGACAGCGCCTACATCAAGAAGATGGCCCTGCTCATCAACGAGACCTTGAAAGAGTTCTTCCTGAAGGCCAACCTGCGCCTCATCGACTTCAAGATCGAGTTCGGCCGCCTCTCCACGGATCCGAGCCAGATTGTGCTGGCTGACGAGATTACGCCGGACACCTGCCGCCTGTGGGATGTGGAGACGAACGAGAAGATGGACAAGGACCGCTTCCGCCGCGGTATGGGCGGCTTCATGGAGGCCTATGCAGAGGTGCTCAACCGCCTGCAGAAGTAAGCCCGCAACACTTCGCCGCTCCACTCCCCACGGAGTGGGGCGGCTTTCACTTACACCCGTTTTTCACCTGATACAACTATGACGCTCACCCTTGAAGTGTTCAGCCGCTTCCAGTCCGCCACGGACGCGAACAAGCTGCTCTACACACCCATAGCAGACAAGCTCACGTACAACCACACGCGCCTCTACACCGTGGAGTGTGAGGGCGACACCGCCGCCGCACGCGACTACATGCACCGCGTGCTGGTGGATGAAATCTCCCAGCAGGTGCAGGACGACGGCACGCCCGCGCTCAGCGGCGAGCTCTTCTGCATCTCCTACGGCATCAAGAAGGGTGCGCTGGATCTGGAGAAGGAGGCTATCCTGGCCAACTACCGCGGCCGCAAGGGCCTGCCCTTCACCATCACCGCCCTCACCATCACCCAGAAGGTCTACGTCTTCGGCCAGGGCGACAAGGAGGCCCTTGCCGCCCGCTTCTGCAGAGACGTGTGCAACCCCGCCATCCACACCTGGAGCGTCAAGTAACCGCCAACCTCAGATTCACCCATGACATACCGAACGATACCCGTGCGCCCGCTCAGCGAGGCGGAGCTCACCCAGCTGAGCCAGGACATGAAGCTCTCCCTCTCCACGGAGGACATGCTGGTGGTGCAGCAAATCTTCAATGAAATCGGCCGCGAGCCCACGGACGTGGAGCTGGAGGTCATTGCCCAAACCTGGTCCGAGCACTGCAAGCACCGCATCTTCGCCGCCACCGTGCAGCACACCGTGGACGGCAAGACGGAGGAAATCAAGAGCATGTACAAGACCTTCATCCAGCGCCCGTCCAAGGAGATTATGGCGCGCAAGCCGGGGTTTGTGCTCAGCTGCTTTGTGGACAATGCGGGCTTCATCAAGCTGGACGACAAGCTTTCCGTGTGCCTGAAGGCGGAAACGCACAACCACCCGAGCGCGATTGAGCCGTACGCCGGCGCAAACACGGGCCTGGGCGGCGTGATTCGCGATATCCTGGGGGCCGGCAAGGGTGCCAAGCCCATCGCCAATCTGGATGTGTTCTGCTTCGGCGCGCCGGACACGCCGCAGGAAATGGTGGAAGGGCACAACATCATCCACCCGCTGGGCATCATGCGCGGCGTGGTGCACGGCGTGCGCGACTACGGCAACCGCATGGGCATTCCCACCACCAGCGGCGCCATCCAGTTCGACCCCACCTACATCTACAACCCGCTGGTGTTCTGCGGAACGGCCGGCGTGATTCCGCAGAGCGACATTGCCAAGGAGATGAAGCCCGGCCTGGCCGTGGTGGTCATTGGCGGCCGCACCGGCAAGGACGGCCTGCACGGTGCCACCTTCTCCTCCGCAGCCATGGGCGAGGACTCCCACGCGGAGGACCAGCAGGCCGTGCAGATCGGCAACCCCATTGAGGAAAAGAAAACGCTCGACGTCATCCTGGAGGCCCGCGAGCGCGGCCTGATTGAGTTCGTGACGGACTGCGGCGCGGGCGGCTTCTCCTCCGCCGCGGGCGAGATGCTTTCCGAAACCGGCGGTGATGTCTTCCTGGAGCGCGCACCGCTCAAGGAAACCAACATGCTCAGCTGGCAGATTTTCCTTTCCGAATCCCAGGAGCGCATGGTGCTCGCCGTCAAGAAGGAGAACCTGGATGAGCTGCAGAAGCTCGCCGACACCTTCCAGACAGAGATGACCATCCTCGGCGAATCCAACGACAGCGGCGTGCTGCGCGTCTGGCACAACGGCGAGCTCGTTTGCGAGCTGGACAACTCCAAGCTGCACGATGCCCCCACCAAGCACCTCACCTCCGTCTTCACCGCCCCGCCCGCCAAGACCGGCCACGCGCTGGACGACAGCCACCTGGCAGATGTCCTCAAGGAGCTCTTCGGCGACTTCGCCATCGTCTCCCGCGAGCCCATCATCCGCGAGTACGACCACGAGGTGCAGGGCAACACCGTGCTCAAGCCGCTTGCAGGTGCCACCGCAGACGCCCCGCAGGATGCCTCCGTCATCGATATCGACGGCTCCGATAAGCTGATGTCCCTGGCCCTGGCCATCCTGCCGGAATGGGGCAAGAAGGACCCGTTTGCCATGGGCACGGGCACGGTTGACGAGACTGTGCGCCAGCTGGTGCTGGCCGGCACGAACCCGGACAAGATTGCCCTGCTGGACAACTTCTGCATGGGCAACCCGGAGGAGCCGACCGAACTGGGCCGCATCGTGGAATGCGCCAAGGGCATCCGCGAGGCCGCCCTGGCCTACGGCGCCCCCTATGTCTCCGGCAAGGACTCCTTCTACAACTACTTTGAGACGGAAGACGGCCCCGTGAACATCCCCGTCACTTTCCTCTGCTCCGGTTTCGGCGTGGTGGAAGACCCGGAGCACGTGCACGGTGCCTCCCTGCGCCGCAACAACAGCGTCATCTTCATGGTCGGCAACACGGAGGACGAGATGGGCGCCAGCGTCTACGCCCGCATCAAGGGCATTGCAGACGCCAAGGTGCCGCAGACCGACTGCGCCAAGAACTACACCCTCTACAAGGCGTACTACGAGAACGCGCTCACCAAGGGCCTGGTGCTTTCCGCGCACGACCTCTCGGAGGGCGGACTCGCCGTGGCTGCGGCGGAGATGGCATTCTCCGGCAAGGGCGGCATCTGCATCGACCTGGACAAGCTGCCCACCGAGGGCGGCTGGAAGAACAACGCCGTGCCCTGCTTTGCAGAGAGCACCGGGCGCTTCCTGGTGGAGGTGGACGAGGACATGGCGGCCGAGTTCGAGACGGCCATGCAGGGCTTCCCCTGCGCCCGCGTGGGTTCCGCCACGCAGGACGGCAAGCTCACCCTCACCGCCAAGGGTGCCACCGTGCTCTCCGCAGACATCCAGGACCTCAAGCACATCTGGAAGCACGGTCTCACCCCGTATTATTAAAACAGTACATAGTAAATAGTAAATCCGATTATGCCTCACGCACTTCTCCTCAAATACCCCGGCACCAACTGTGATGTGGAAACCGCGCGCGCACTCAACGCCGCCGGATTCTCCACCCAGGTGCAACCCATCGCCACCGCCACGCCGGAGCACGTCTCCAAGGCGCAGCTCGTCGTCTTCTCCGGCGGCTTCTCCTACGGCGACTACGTGATGAGCGGCCGTCTCGCCCAGCTGGAAACGGAACGCTTCCTCGGTGATGCCATCCGCAAACACTACGACAACGGCGGCTTCCTCTTCGGCATCTGCAACGGCTTCCAAATCCTCACCAAGCTCGGCATCCTGCCCAAGGCCTCCCTCATCTGGAACAAGAGCGAGCGCTTTGAATGCATGTGGGACAAGCTGGTGCGCGTGGCCAAGAACAGCCCGTACACCACCTACCTGCCGGATGAGTTCGAGCTCCCCTCCGCACACGCGGAAGGCCGTCTCGTCACCGAGCCCGGCGATGCCCAGAAATACCTGGACAACGGCTGCGTGGCCCTGCAGTACGCAGACAACCACAACGGCTCCGAGCTCCGCATCGCCGGCCTTCAGGACCCCACAGGCCGCGCCATGGGCCTCATGCCGCACCCGGAGCGCTTCCTCAAGCCCCGCCACCACTACGACCCCGACTGGGCCGGCGACCCGGACTGGGGCTGGGGCTACTACTTCTTCAAAGGCGCGTTCGATGCGCTGAAGTAAGGCATCCCCCCGCACCTCATAACCGCACCCCACCCCGCCACAGGCCGGGTGGGGTGTTGCTTTTCCCCCTATGGCTTCATGGCGCAATTACACATGTGGCCCAATAATTTTTGGAAAACTATGAATTCATGTGGTGGGGTGGATAAAACGCAGGCGCATCTTGAAGGTTTAGAGACATGCAACGGGAGACGCCATCCGCCCCGCAGAGCGGGACTCGGTATAGAGACGTGCCACCGTGGATTGCCCCCACGCTTCCGCGCGGGGCTAAGGGTGAGTCGCCATCGGAATGGCTCCACATATAGCGCGCCTTTGGGCGCGTTCCTACATCATGCCCCGCCTTGCGGGGCATGCGCTGACGCGTGTTTGAAGCATCCTTTCATATAGCGCGGTTCATTGCTGTTGCAGCCTTGAGGGCGCGGAAACGTCACCCTGCGAATGCAGGGTGGTGATGAGACCG
>JAZUGI010000085.1:0-1706 GCA_045641125.1 Akkermansia sp. | reverse complement strand
CTCCGCGGTGAGGCCGGTCTTCTCCAGCAGGATCTCACCCATCTTCTCGCGGCTGCGCAGGGCGAAATTCTGGCAGATCTCCACGTCGTGCAGGTAGTCCTCCATGAAGGAACCGTACAGCCAGCACAGATCCTCGGGCATGTCAAGCTCCCGCGCTTCATAGTTCCGCTTAAGTTCCTTAAGTGCCTGCTGGATCTCGTCCCGCCTGCCCTGCTGCTTGTAGGAGGAAATGATCTCCTCCCGCCTGCGGAAATATTCCTCCTTGCCGGAATGGAGGTCAATGGCCAGGGATTGATAGTACTCCGCCACCTGCTTGCCCAGATTGCGGCTGCCGGAATGGATGACGAGATACAAACTGCCGTCCGAGCCCCTGTCAACTTCAATAAAGTGGTTGCCGCCTCCGAGGGTGCCCAGCGACCGCTCCAGACGGCGGGTATCCTGAAGAGAACGGAAGCACTTAAGGGCGGTCAGGTCAAACCGCTCGGTTCTCCCCTCCCACACCTTCGTGCCGGAAGGGATGTAGTGGGCGGCGGCGTCCAGAGCCTCAAAATCCAGTTCCTTTTCCCTGAGCTTCACGGTATACATGCCGCAGCCGATGTCCACACCCACGATGTTGGGGCAGACGCGGTCGGTCACGGTCATGGTGGTGCCGATGGTGCAGCCCTTGCCGGAGTGGACATCGGGCATGATGCGGACGCGGGCACCCTCGGTGAGAGACGAATCGCACATCCTGCGGATCTGCTCGATGGCCGCGTCCTCAATGACAGTGGCGTAGCACACGGCGCTGTTGATTTTTCCCTTTATTTCAAACATATTCTTACCTCATTTACGCGCTGATAGCCGCGTAGCGTTCGGACGCAAGCACGTCCCGCATGAGCTGCATGGGCGTTGCCGCGCCGCCCGCGACCATGGAGAACAGCCGGGGAGTCACACCGGAAACCAGCGTCACACCCTGCTCATTCATACTGACGGGCACCCGGCGGCCGCGCGCCGCCACATTCCAGAAAACCACTTGGGGCAGCTTGTAGCCATTGGCTTCATACCGCCGCTTCGCGTTTTCAAACACCGTTTCATTGCTGTTGTCCACGCAGGCATCAAATTCCATGTCGGAAATGATGATGAGCTTGGCGGGCATTTCGCTTTGACGAACCTTGTGGAAAACCGCCGTGCGCAGCACCAGCTCGAACACCGCCTGCAGGTTGGTATTGGCGACCTGATTGAAGGAGACAGCGTAGCACAGCTTGTCCGCGAAGGTTTCGCCCTTCAGCTCGATGAGCTCGGGGCGTGCGGAAAACTCGATGAAGTGATTGTGATACAGGCCCTTGCTGCGCTCGGCAAAATAGATGCCCAGCGACAGCGCTACCGCCGCGGGGCGGGCATCGTCATAGCCGTACATGGAACCCGAGGTGTCGATCACGGCGAGGGCGTTTTCGTTTCCGCCGAAATCGGTGAGAGAAGCCCAGGTGGCGTTGAGCGTTTTGCGCTCCTCCGCCGAAATGGAGCGGATCCCTTTACCGCGGGAGACATACCACAGATAGGGCTGCACCAGCTCGTAGGGCGCCACGTTGTCCGCGTGGAGCGACGCTTTCCCCGCGCTCACCCTGTTCAAAAACGCCTCGTAGCGTTCCCCATCATTGTGGCGGAAGGCCCTGCGGTACTTGAACATGGCGCGGGAGGGCTGGGCACTGTAGTCAAAGGTATAGTCC
>JAZUGI010000084.1:0-45600 GCA_045641125.1 Akkermansia sp. | reverse complement strand
TCCGTGAGCACGCGCGTGGTGTCCTGGAAGGATGCGGCGGAGATGAAGGAATCCGTCTTCAGGGAGGCCTTGGTGATGCCGAGCAGGATGGGCTCGGTATCCGCCGGGCGGCCGTTCTGGGCCACGGTTTCCTCGTTGATGCGGATCAGCGTGGTGCGGTCCACCTCGTCGCCCCAGAGCAGGCCGGTGTCACCCGGGTCCTTCACGCGCACCTTGCGCAGCATCTGGGAAACGATGATTTCCACGTGCTTGTCGTTGATTTCCACACCCTGCACGCGGTACACCTGCTGCACCTTGTTGACCAGGTGCTCCTGCAGGGCTTCCTTGCCGCAGATGCGCAGAATCTCATCGGATGCCTCGGAACCGTCGGAAAGCGGTTCGCCGGCATGCACGTAGTCACCATCATGCACGATGATGTGGCGGTCCATGGGCACGAGGTGCTTCACGGAGACGGTGCCGTCCTTGTCGTCGCGCTCCTCCAGCTTGGTGGAGTGGCGGGTCTTCTTGGCGGCGGCCTCCTTGGCCTCTGCATCACGGTAGATGGTAACCACCTTCTTGCCGCGGATCATGGCGTCCTCGATACCCACGATACCGTCAATCTGCGCGAGCGTGCAAATCTCCTTGGGCTTGCGGGCCTCAAAGAGTTCTGCCACGCGGGGCAGACCACCGGTAATATCGTTCGTCTTCTGCACCTTGCGGGGCGTCTTGGCCAGCACGGTACCGGCTGCAATCTGCTGCTTGTTGGAAACGGCGAGATACGCACCGGTGGGGATGGAGTAGACGCGGGGCTTGTCCTTGTCACCCTTGCCGGTGTGGATGATGACGCGGGGAGCGAGGTCCTGGCGGTGGTCGATGATGACGGTCTGGCCCTTGCCGGACTCGCCGTTCTCCACGCGGCAGGTGATGCCGGAGATCATGTCCTTGAACTCCACCTTACCGGCCACTTCCGCAATCACGGGAATGGCGAAGGGATCCCACTCGGCCACCACGGTGTCTGCGGTGACCTGTGCGCCGTCCTTCACATGCAGGGCGGCACCCATGGTGAGCTGGTAGGATTCAAGCTCCTTGCCCTCCTCGTCGTAGATCTTGACGCCACCGTTCTTGCAGAGCACGATCATGTCGCCGTTCTCGTCCTCCACGCAGCGGTCGCGCAGGTTCTCGTCGTAGATGAGGCGGCCGGAGCTCTTGGCCACGTATTCCGGGCGGTTGGCGGCAGCGGTGGCGGTACCACCCACGTGGAAGGTACGCATGGTGAGCTGGGTACCGGGCTCGCCGATGGACTGAGCGGCAATGATGCCCACGGCCTCACCCACCTTCACGGACTTGCCGGTGGCCAGGTTCAAGCCGTAGCACTTGGCGCAGCAGCCCTTGGAGAGCTCGCACGTGAGCACGGAGCGCACGCGCACCTTCTCGATACCCACCTTCTCGATGCGCTTGGCGGCTTCGTCGGTGATGATCTCGTTCTTGGCAACGATGGTTTCCTTGGTGGTCGGGTCCACGATGTTGTCGCAAGCCACGCGGCCGTAGATACGGGTGGCCAGGGAGGCAATCTCGTCCTCACCGTCGTAGATGGCGGTCATGGTGATGCCCTGCTCCGTGCCGCAGTCCTCTGCGCGCACGATGACATCCTGGGCCACGTCCACGAGCTTGCGGGTCATGTAACCGGAGTCTGCGGTCTTCAGAGCGGTATCGGCAAGACCCTTTCGGGCACCGTGGGTGGAGATGAAGTACTCCAGCTCGGAAAGACCCTCACGGAAGTTGGAGGTAATGGGGCGCTCGATAATCTCACCGGAGGGCTTGGCCATGAGGCCGCGCATACCGGAGAGCTGCTTAATCTGGGCCTTGTTGCCTCGGGCGCCGGAATCCACCATCATGTAGAGCGGGCTGGCCACGGCGGAACCGCCGTTGTACTCCAGCTTGGTGTAGAGCTCCTTCTGGATGGCATCCGTGGTGGTGGACCAGATGTTCACCACCTTTTCATAGCGCTCGCCGTTGGTGATAAGGCCTTCCTCGTACTGCTCGGTCACCTTGGCAACCTCGTCGTACGCGGCTTCGATAAGCCCGTTCTTGTTCTCCGGCACCACCATATCCACGATACCGATGGAGCAGCCGGAGCGCGTAGCCTCCTTGTAGCCGAGGGACTTGAGGGCATCCAGGGTTTCCACGGTCTTCTTCTGGCCGCAGGTCTGGTAGCAGCGCCAGATGATATCACCGAGCTGCTTCTTGCCGACGTTGCGGTTGATGTAGCCGATTTCCTCCGGCCAAATCTCGTTGAATCGCACGCGGCCGGCGGTGGTGACGATGGTCTTGCGGTCCACGTTCTCCTGGTTGTAGGAGAGCTTGTCGAAGGCGGCGCCGGTCTTGCCGTAGTCCGGGTTCTTGAGGCGGATCCACTCGTGGTAGCCGATCTTGCGGGAGGCAATGGCGAACTCCACTTCGGAGATGGACTCGAAGAGCGGCAGCAGGTGCTGGTTGTCCTGCTTCTCCTTCACCTCCTTGGCACGGGTGTGGGTGAGATAGTAGGAACCCAGAATGATATCCTGCGTGGGCGTGCAGATGGGCTTGCCGGATGCCGGGGAGAACACGTTGTTGGGCGCAAGCATGAGCAGGCGCGCCTCCAGCTGGGCCTCCACGCTCAGCGGCACGTGCACGGCCATCTGGTCACCGTCGAAGTCTGCGTTGTAGCCGGTGCAGACCAGCGGGTGCAGGCGGATGGCGGAACCCTCGATGAGCACGGGCTCGAAAGCCTGGATGGAGAGGCGGTGCAGCGTTGGGGCGCGGTTCAGGAACACGGGGTGCCCCTTGGTCACCTCTTCCAGGATATCCCACACCACGGCCTCCTTGCGGTCGATCATCTTCTTGGCGGAGCGCACAGTGTGCACATAGCCAAGCTCCTTGAGGCGGTGGATGATGAAGGGCTCAAACAGGTTCAGGGCCATCTTCTTGGGCAGGCCGCACTGGTTCATCTTCAGGTGCGGGCCGATCACAATCACGGAACGGCCGGAGTAGTCCACACGCTTGCCCAGCAGGTTCTGGCGGAAACGGCCGCTCTTGCCCTTCAGCATGTCGGAGAGGGACTTGAGCGGGCGGTTGCCGGCGCCGGTCACGTGGCGGCCGTGGCGGCCGTTGTCGAACAGGGCGTCCACCGCTTCCTGGAGCATGCGCATCTCATTGCGCTTGATGACCTCCGGGGTCTGAAGGGCGGCGAGCTCCTTGAGACGGTTGATGCGGTTGATGACGCGGCGGTACAGGTCGTACAAATCGCTGGTGGCGAAACGGCCGCCGGGCAGCGGAACGAGCGGGCGCAGGTCCGGGGGAATGACGGGCAGCACGGTGAGCACCATCCACTCCGGGCGGGTGCCGCTGCTCTTGAAGCCCTGGGCAAGCTGCAGGCGCTTGGCAATCTTGCGCTTGGTCTGCTTGGAGTTGGTCTTCTCCATCTCCTGCTTGAGCTGGTCGATGAGGGCATCCAGGTCTGTGGTGGCCAGCAGCTTCTGGATGGCTTCCGCGCCCATGGCCGCTTCCGGGGCGTCGTCCTCGCCGTAGTCGTCCACCAATTCCTCGTATTCCTCCTCGGAGAGGATGGTGCCGCGCTCCACGCCGTTGATGCCGCGCGGGTCGATGACGATGTAGTCGTCATAGTAGATGACGCGCTCCAGGTCGCGGGAGGTGAGGTCGAGCATGAGGCCGATGCGGCTGGGCATGCACTTGTAGAACCAGATATGGGTCACGGGTACCGCGAGGGTGATGTGGCCCATGCGGACGCGGCGTACGCGGGAGGAGGTAACCTCCACGCCGCAGCGGTCGCAGATCATGCCCTTGTTCTTGGCGCGCTTGTAGCGGCCGCAGGAGCATTCCATATCGCGCGTGGGTCCGAAGATGCGCTCGCAGAAGAGACCGCCCTTCTCCGGCTTGAACGTGCGGTAGTTGATGGTTTCCGGGTTCTTGACCTCACCGCTGGACCACTTGAGGATATCCTCCGGGCTGGCCACGGTGATGCAAACCTGGTCGAAGTTCTTGGGCTTCTCGTTGTTAAGGTCGATATAAGACATAACGTTTGTAGGGGTTCGGGGTTCTGGTTTACATCTCGGAATCTTCTTCCTCGTCGTCCGCCACAGAGGTGTCGTCCGGCTCGTCCGTTTCATCCGCATCGTCGTCGGCGAAGATGTCGGCGCCTTCCATGGCCTCGGTGACCAGGTCGTCGTCCATGCCGTCGCCGGCAAGCAGGGCGAAGTAGTCGTCCATGCTGCGCGGTGCGTTCTCGCGGTCCTTCTGCTCCGTGGGCTGCACGTTGAGGCAGAGGGCCTGCATTTCCTTGATGAGCACGTTGAAGGATTCCGGCGTGCCGGCCTCCAGCGAGTTGTCACCCTTCACAATGTTCTCATAGATGCGCGTGCGGCCCTGCACATCGTCGGACTTGACGGTGAGCAGCTCTTGCAGCGTGTACGCGGCACCGTATGCCTCCATGGCCCACACTTCCATTTCGCCGAAGCGCTGGCCGCCGTGCTGCGCCTTGCCGCCCAGCGGCTGCTGGGTAACGAGGGAGTAGGTACCCACGGCGCGTGCGTGCACCTTGTCTGCCACAAGGTGGTTGAGCTTGAGCATGTAGGTGTAGCCCACCACCACGGGGTAGTGGAAGTACTCGCCCGTGAGACCGTCGATGAGGCGGCTCTTGCCGGCGGTGGTGCCGTCCTGGCCGTCGCCGACCCAGGAGAAGCCGTCCACCTTCTTGGCCTGGCTCATGTATTCCCAAATCTTCTTTTCCTCGATGCCGTCGAACACCGGGGTGGCCACCTTGAAGCCGAGGGCCTTGGCAGCCACACCCAAGTGGGCTTCCAGCACCTGACCCACGTTCATTCGGGAAGGCACGCCCAGGGGGTTGAGGATGATGTCAACCGGGGTGCCGTCCTCCAGGTAGGGCATATCCTCCACCGGGAGCACGCGGGAGCAGACGCCCTTGTTACCGTGGCGGCCTGCCATCTTGTCGCCCACGCCGAGCTTGCGCTTGGTGGCGATGTAGACCTTGACCTCCGTGACAACGCCGGGGTCCATCTCGGCACCGGCCTCGATCTGGTCGAGCCTGCGGTCGCGTTCCTCGTCAAGGTCGGCAAAGCGGGCCTCGAAGCTGTTGATGATTTCGAAGATCTGGTTGCGCACGGGGCTCTCGTTCATCTCAATCTGGTCGTGATGGACGGCGAGCTTGCGCAGGAGGGTCTTGGTAATCTTGCGGTTGGCGGGAATGATGATTTCATTCGTGCCGGCGCGGGTGACCTCCAGCGGAATCTTCTCACCCAGCAGGCGGTCGGAGAGCTTGCCGGTGAGCTGCTCAATGAGGTTGTCGCGGTTCTTCTGGTATTCCGTGTCCAGCTTCTTGCGCTGCTTCTGGCTCTCCTTCTCCACGTCCACGGGGGGCGTGCCGGGAGCGGAGGAGCGCACCACGCGCACATCCATGACCACGCCGGTGGTTCCCGGCGGCACGCGCAGGGAGGTGTCCTTCACATCCGCCGCCTTCTCACCGAAGATGGCGCGCAGCAGGCGTTCCTCCGGGGCGAGGTCGGTCTCGCTCTTGGGCGTGATCTTGCCCACCAGGATATCGCCGGGCTTCACCTCTGCACCAATGCGGACCACGCCATCGCTGCCGAGGTTCTTGAGGGCATCGTCGCCCACGTTGGGGATATCGCGGGTGATTTCCTCCGGGCCGAGCTTGGTGTCGCGGGCCTTCTCCTCGAATTCCTCGATGTGGATGGAGGTGTAGGCATCTTCCTGCACCAGGCGCTCGGAGATGATGATGGCGTCCTCGAAGTTGTAGCCGTACCAGGACATGTAGGCCACCAGCACGTTGCGGCCGAGTGCCAGCTCGCCGCCGTCTGTGCAGGGACCGTCCGCCAGCACGTCTCCGGCCTTGATCTTCTGGCCGCGGGTGACAATGGGCTTCTGGTTGATGCAGGTGGAGGCGTTGGAGCGCATGAACTTGCGCAGCTGGTAGACGTAGATGCCCTTGTCGGGTTCCGTCTTCACGCTTTCCGGATCGCTGAGCCAGGTGTTGGAGGAAACGGGCAGCTCGCCGTCCGGCGTGGTGACCACGTACTCGGCGGTGGCGGAAGCCACAATGCCGGGAGCCTTGGCCACAACCACGGAACCGGAGTCGCGGGCGCACTTGCCCTCAATGCCGGTGCCCACAAGCGGAGCCTGGTTCACCATCAGCGGCACGCCCTGGCGCTGCATGTTGGCACCCATGAGTGCACGGTTGGCGTCATCATGCTCCAGGAAGGGAATAAGGCCGGCGGCAATGGAGATAATCTGCTTGGGGGAGACATCCATGTACTCCACGCGGGAGGGATCCACCTCCACGAATTCACCATGCTCACGGGCGGTGACACGGGATTTCACGAAGTGGCCCTTGCCGTTGTCCTCGTCCAGCTCGTTGTTGGCCTGGGCGATCAGGTGGTACTCCTCCTTGTCTGCGGTAAGGTACTCCACCTCGTTGGTGACGATGGTTTCCGGCTTCTTGCCCTTCTTCTCGATGTGCTTGATGCGGCGGAAGGGGGTCTCGATGAAGCCGTACTCGTCAATGCGGGCGTAGGTGCAGAGGGAGTTGATGAGGCCGATGTTGGGGCCTTCCGGGGTCTCAATGGGGCAGATGCGGCCGTAGTGGGAGGGATGCACGTCTCGCACCTCGAAACCTGCGCGGTCGCGGTTGAGGCCGCCCGGGCCCAGTGCGGAAAGGCGGCGCTTGTGCGTGAGCTCGGCCAGCGGGTTGATCTGGTCCATGAACTGGGAGAGCTGGCTGCGGCCGAAGAAATCACGCACCACGGCGCTGAGCGCCTTCGGGTTGATGAGCTTGCTGGGCGTGATATCGTTCTTGGAGGTGTCGCACAGGGTCATGCGCTCCTTCACCAGGCGCTCCGTGCGGGCAAGACCCACGCGGCACTGGTTGGAGATGAGCTCGCCCACGGCGCGCACGCGGCGGTTGCCCAGGTGGTCGATGTCGTCCACCTGGCCTTCACCGTGGCGGAGGCGCAACAGGTACTTGAGTGCGGAAAGGAAGTCGATGGGCTGGATGAGGCGCTGGTCCTCCGGCACGTCCAGGCCGAGCTTCTGGTTGATCTTGTAGCGGCCCACGCGGGTGAGGTCGTAGCGCTTGGGGTCCTTGAAGAGGCGGTCAAGCGCGGTGGTGGCCTGCTGCACGGTGGGCGGATCGCCGGGGCGGAACTTGCGGAAGATTTCCTTCAGCGCGGATTCGCGGTCGTAGGCCAGGTCCTTCTTGAGGGTCTTGACGAGGATTTCGTCCTCGCGCTGGTCGATGACCTCGATCTGCTTGATGCCGAGCTCCTGCATCTTGCGGATGGTGGCGGAGCTGAGCGGCTCGTAGGCCTTGGAAATGATGGTGGCCTTGCGCTCGTCCTTGTCGGAACCGTAGGTCACGTCCTCAAAGGGAACCAGGTATTCAAGCTCGTCTCCGGAAACGCTGGAGAGCTTGAGCTTCTGGATGGTGTAGAACTGCTCCACAATCTGGCGGTCCGTTTCATAGCCCAGATAGCGCAGGAACGTGGTGGCCAGGAACTTGCGGCGGCGGCGGCGGCGGTCCAGGAACACGTACATCAGGTCGCTCGTGTCGAACTGCACCTCCAGCCAGGAGCCGCGGTCCGGGATGATGCGGAAGGAGAAGATGTCCTTGCCGTTGGCGTGGTGCGTCTTCTCAAAGCAGAGACCCGGGGAGCGGTGCAGCTGGGCCACGATGACGCGCTCCGCGCCGTTGATGACGAAGGTGCCGCGGTCCGTGATCATGGGGATTTCTCCCATGTACACGTTCTCCTCGGTGGTGTACTCGCCGTTGTTGACGTCCAGCTGGAACTTGATGTAGATGGCGGCGCTGTAGGTTTCGCCGGCACGGATGGCCGCAAAGTCGGAGCTCTTGGGCGGAGCCACCTCGTAGGAATCGTACTTCAGCTTGATCTGCCCATCGTAGCTTTCTATCGGGAAGTGTTCCGAGAGAACGGCCTGAAGGCCCGTCTTGAGCCTCTTGCGCGGCTCGGTGAAACGTTGGAGGAATTCCTCGTAGGACTTCGTTTGGATTTCAATCAAGTTCGGCGGTTCGATGACCTCCTTGATCTTGCCGAAACTGATTCGCTCTTGCTTGGGCTTGGACATAGAGTTGGCGAGATGATGTTTGATTTGCACCCTGTGCCGGGTGCGGAGCCGGTTCCCGTTTGGTGAAACCGACCCGGGGAAAGTCTTGGCGGGGAAGCGGCTTCCCCCGGGTCGGGCTCACGCGAAGGCGCGCGCGAGAACTGAGTTTATAATGCCTTGGTTTTTAGTTCGTTATGATAGCGGCAACTTATGGTTTGAACCATAAGACGGAAAGACGCGAAGGCAGGGAGGAACCGAAATTCCCCCCTGCGCTCGCGAAAACGAAAGGTTACTTGATGGTGACCTTTGCGCCGGCCTTTTCGAGCTCGGCCTTGGCCTTGTCGGCGTCCTCCTTGCTGGCGCCTTCAAGGATAACGGCGGGAGCGCCCTCAACGAGCTTCTTGGCATCAGCCAGACCCAGACCGGGCTTGACGGTGCGGACCGCCTTAATGACAGCGATCTTGTTGGCGCCGCCATCGGTCAGCTCAACGTCGAAGGAGGTCTTCTCCTCGGCAGCCTCTGCGGGAGCAGCGCCGGGAGCGGCAGCGGCAGCCACAGGAGCGGCGGCGGACACGCCCCACTTCTCTTCGAGCAACTTAACAAGTTCAGCAGCCTCCAGGATGGTAAGCTTGCCGAGTTCTTCTGCGATTGTATTGATATCAGCCATTGTATTTATTTTGGTTAATTGGTTCTTGTCGCGGGCAGGGGCTTCCTGCCCATTTCAGTTCTCACCGGCCGGAGAGCCGACAGAGAGCCTAATTTTGTTTCAGGCGGCGGGGCGGTGATACCACACCGCCGCCATCTGTTCAAGTGTTTTTTTCTTATTCTGCGGTTTCCTGGGAACCACCCTCCTTGTCCACATAGGCCTGGATGACACGGGCCAGGGCGGAACCGGCACCGTTGATGGTGCCAAGCAGCGTGGCCAGCAGCACCTCGCGGGAGGGCAGGTCGCCCAGCGCCTGGATCTTGGCGGGTTCAAGCTCCGCACCGTCAAGAATGCCCGCCTTGTAGGGAGCCTTCTTGGAGGCCTTGGCGAAGGTGTTGATCACCTTGGCGGCGGCGCAGACGTCGTTCTCGCCCATCACATAGGCCGTCTGGCCCTTCAGGGAGGAGGAGATGTCCGGCAGACCGGCCTCGGAGAGCGCCTTGGTCATGTAGGAGTTCTTGGCAACCATGCAGGAAGCCCCGGCAGCGGCCAGCTTGGCGCGCAGATCCGTGAACTCCGGCACGGTGATGCCGGTGTAATCGATAACGATGAGGAAGGGAGAAGCGTTCACCTTGGCCTGCAGGGCATCGATGATGACAGCCTTGTCAGCGTTCATTTTCTTTTCTGAGCTCATATTCGTATCAGGTTCGGGTTGTTACTGCTGCTTGGAGAACTCGGTCTGGCTGACGGCCAGGCCCGGGTTCATGGAGCTGGTGATGGTCACGCTGGCAATGTAGGCACCCTTGGCACCGGAGGGGCGGGCCTTGACGACGGCGCCGATGAGGGCGCGGGCGTTTTCGGCGAGCTTGGCGGGCTCAAAGGAGAGCTTGCCCACTGCGGCGGAGATGTTGGCGTTCTTGTCGACCTTGAAGTCCACACGGCCGGCCTTCACCTCGCGCACGGCCTTGGCGGTATCCTCCGTCACAGTGCCGGTCTTGGGGTTGGGCATCAGGCCGCGCGGGCCGAGCACACGGGCAATCTTGCGCACCTGGGCCATGGCATCCGGGGTGGCGATTGCGCTGTCGAAATCGAGGAATCCGTCCTGGACTTCCTTGATGAGGTCTTCAAGACCCACCTTCTCTGCGCCGGCTTCAAGGGCAGCCTGAGCGGCCTCACCCTGGGCGAAGACGATGACGCGGACGTTCTTACCCGTACCATTGGGGAGAGCGACAGAGCCGCGGACCATCTGGTCGGATTTGCGGGGATCCACCGTAAGGTGGAAAGAGAGAGTGACAGTGGAATCGAACTTGGGAGCGGGGAAGCTCTTCATCAGTTCCACAGCCTCTTCCACAGCGTAGGTCTTGCCGGATTCGACAAGCTTGGCTGCCTGAATGTAGCGCTTGGAGCGTTTAGTAGACATATTGTTTTGCAGTACGTTCGGGTTAATAATGTGATTTCCCTCCTGCGGAAGGGTTACATGCCTTCAACTTCGATACCCATCTGGCGGGCCTGGCCGGCAATGATGCGGCAGGCGGCCTCCGGGTCCTTCGTGTTGAGGTCCGGCATCTTGGCGTTGACAACCTCCATCAACTTCTCCTTGGTGATCTTGGCCACCTTGGTCTTGTTGGGCTCGCCGGAGCCGGACTTGACGTTGGCTGCCTTCTTGAGAAGAAGGGCTGCCGGCGGCTGTTTGGTGATGAAGTCGAAGGACTTGTCCTTGTACACGGTGATCACGACGGGGAGAACATCGCCGGCCTGCTTCTGAGTCTTAGCGTTGAACTCTTTGCAGAAGCCCATGATGTTGACACCGGCCTGACCAAGGGCAGGACCGACAGGGGGCGAGGGATTCGCCTGGCCTGCAGGAATCTGCAGCTTGATTACTTTAACTACTTCTTTAGCCATGGTATTTTCTTTGGGGTTTGCCGCATTGCCGGGAATCCGGCTTCCTGCGGCGGGAAAGTTTCTCCTTTACAGGGTGGATTCCTCGTCCTCAGCGAGCTTGCGCACCTGGGTGTAGTCCAGATCCAGCGGGTTGGAGCGGCCGAACATGGTCACGCCCACGCGCAGGCGGCCGTGCTCTGCATCCACCATCTCCACTTGGCCGTGCTCGCCCTGGAAGGCGCCGTCCAGCACAATGACCTCCTCGCCCACCTCGAATGCAACCTTGGGGCGGGCCACGCCACTGCGGCGCTCAATTTCCGCCATGAGCTCCTGCACGTCCTTGAGCGGCATGGGCAGGGGCTCCTTGTTGCGGCCGCAGGCAAAGCTGATCACGGCGTCCACCGCCTGAATCTTGTACCAGGCGTCGTTGTCCAGGGAGCCGTCTGCATGGCGCAGGGCGAAGTTGAGATAGACATAGCCGGGGAAGAGCTTGCGCTCCACCACGTACTTCTTGCCGTTGCGCACATCCTCCACCTTCTCGGTGGGCACCAGGGGGGGGCTCTGCAGCAGCGCGCCTACCTGTTCATCCTCCTTGAAGAGGCGGTTGAGGTTTTCCACCGCGCGGCGTTCCTTGTTGGAGAGGACGTGGAGCACATACCACTGGTCCTTGGCCTCCGGGATAACGCGGGCGGTTCCTGTCTTGCGGTCGTACGGGCGTGACATGGTCAGGAAAGGGGGTGACGGGTAATCAGGAAAGGATCACGATAATCTTGTTGACCACGGCGGAAAGCACGTAGTCGAAGAACGCCACGTAGGCGCCCAGCAGCACCATGGCAACCAGCACCACCATGGTGGAGCCGGAGAGCTCACGGTACTTTTTGAAACCCGTGATCTTGGGGTCGCTCTCCCACGGCCATGAACATTTTTTAAGCTCCGTCTTGACGAGGGAGATGTAACCAAACATCCTCTTTATGAGGCCTTCCTTCTTCTTGTTCATGGTTTGTCTTGCGGGGATTGCTTCCGGTTAGGAACAGGGTACGAGAGACTCGAACTCCCAACACGCGGTTTTGGAGACCGCTGCTCTACCAATTGAGCTAGTACCCTAGGGGATTTTGTCTTTCGGCTGGACAGGGGAGATGCCTCGGCAGAGCCGGACATCTCCCCCAGCCGTGGTCGCCTTCACCGGGATGGCTCAGGCGACCGGGGTTTGAGATGACGTGGCGAGTTAGGCCTCGATCTCGGCCACCGTGCCGGCGCCAACGGTGCGGCCGCCTTCGCGGATAGCGAAGCGCATGCCCTTCTCCATGGCAACGGGGGTGATGAGCTCGACACCGAACGTCACGTTATCGCCGGGCATCACCATTTCCGTGCCGGCGGGCAGGGTGACCGTGCCGGTCACGTCCGTCGTGCGGAAGTAGAACTGCGGGCGATAGTTGTTGAAGAACGGGGTGTGGCGGCCGCCTTCCTCCTTGGAGAGGACGTACACGGTAGCCTGGAACTTGGTGTGGGGGGTCACGGAACCGGGCTTGGCAATCACCTGGCCGCGGACGATGTCCTCCTTCTTGATACCGCGGAGCAGAACGCCCACGTTATCACCAGCCTCACCCTGGTCAAGAAGCTTGCGGAACATTTCGATGTCCGTCACAGAGGTCTTGACGGTGGGCTTGATACCCACGATTTCCACTTCTTCCATCTTCTTGATGATACCGCGCTCGATACGGCCGGTAGCCACCGTGCCACGGCCGGAGATGGAGAACACGTCCTCCACCGGCATCAGGAAGGGCAGGTCGGTCGGACGCTGCGGGGTGGGGATGTAGGCGTCCACCTGATCCATGAGGTCCATGATGGCCTTCACGTTGTCGGCGTCGCCCTCCAGGGCCTTGGCGGCGGAACCCTTGACGATCGGAATCTCGTCGCCCGGGAACTCGTAGGAGGAAAGAAGGTCGCGGATCTCCATCTCCACGAGCTCGGCGAGCTCCGGATCAGCGAGGTCCATCTTGTTCATGAACACAACAATCTTCGGCACGCCCACCTGGCGGGCAAGCAGGATGTGCTCACGGGTCTGCGGCATGGGGCCGTCAGCGGCGGAAACCACCAGGATAGCGCCGTCCATCTGGGCAGCACCGGTGATCATGTTCTTCACGTAGTCGGCGTGCCCGGGGCAGTCGACGTGGGCGTAGTGGCGGGCGTCGGTCTCGTACTCCACGTGTGCGGTGGAGATGGTGATGCCACGCTCGCGCTCCTCGGGAGCGCCGTCGATCTGGTCGTAAGCCTTGAACTCTGCCTTACCCTGGTCTGCAAGAACCTTGGTAATTGCAGCGGTGAGGGTGGTCTTGCCATGGTCGACGTGACCGATCGTTCCCACGTTCACGTGGGGCTTGGTGCGCTGGAATGCTTCTTTAGCCATAACAGTGTTTGATTGAGTATTGTTTGTATTGCTGCTTATTCTTGCATGAGCATAAGCTTCTGGCGGGACTTGAACCCGCGACCTCATCCTTACCAAGGATGCGCTCTACCACTGAGCTACAGAAGCGTTAAACTCGAGGGCGTCTCTTGCGGTAAGAAACGCAAAGCGGGGAGATTTTACCCGCATTCTTCCAATACGTCAACCATAATTTCTGAATTTTTGCAAAAAAAATGAAAAAAAGTGCAAAAAAGGGGAGTTGTTACGCAAAAGTTAATAAAATTCCGGGTGGGTTGAAACGGTTGGAAAGTTAGATTGCAAGCGGGTTTTGGTAGGTTCAGGATGGTGAGCCTATGAAGAACATAGCACTGACAACAACAATGGCAGCCCTGCTGGGGCTGAATCTCATGGCAGCTGAAACCACCGTCAACGGCGCGCCCGCCGCGGCGGACAGCACCCCCATCTGCTCCATGTCGGAAACCGGCATCAGCTGTGGCGACTCCAAGTGGCTGAACATCGACACGGTCACGTGGGAGGCTCAGAACGGCAACCCGATTGCGCAGTACACGATTGCGTACATGACGGACAACGGCATCTCTGTGCCGCGCGACAGCGACAAGGCGCAGGAGATGTACGCCAAGGCGCGCCCCGCGCTGGAGAAGGCCGCGCAGGACGGCCATGCCGGAGCATGCCGCGCACTTTGCCAGATGTACACGGACGGCAAGGGCGTGGACAAGGACCCTGAGATGGCAGCCAAGTACAAGACCATGTGGAACAACTGCTGCAAGGGAAGCAAGGACGCCGAGAAGGACGGCACCAAGGGCGATACCCAGCCCACGACCGGCGACAGCGGGATGTAAACCGCGCGCCACTGCCAAAACCGGGGGAAAAAGCGAACCCGCCCTGCTCCGTGCAGGCGCGGGTTTCGCTGTATACGTGCAGGTGGTGCGCCTTACAGCAGCGTGGCCCCGGAATAGTCGGAAGAGCCCAGGCGCTCCTGCAGCGTGTCGGCCAGGTAGCGGCAGTCGTCCGCGCGGATCACCACATCCTTGCGCTGGCGGTAGGCATCCTGCAGGAAACGGATGAGGGACTGTGGATCGTTGAGGGTGTAGCCGGGGAGTTCTTCTGCGTTTTCCATGATGCCCCTATTCTACCCCGCCGTGGGCGGGTGGGCAAGGCGGATGTTGGAAAAACGCTCAAAATCGCCGCGGCAAGGGCATCGGCACGCGCATTCTCCTTGAAATCCGGCGCGGAAAGATATAGACTGGCGGGGTATGAAGGCATACCTGATGATACCCCTGGTGGCGCTGGCCCTGGGCTCCTGTGTGGCGGAGCCCGGCACGCAGCCCGTGCGCGGCACGGCGGCAAGCGCCAATGTGGACACAGCCTGGCTTGGCCGCAAGATTTGGGCGAACGAATGCGCCGGCACCGTGCCCGGGCTCGTCTCGTGGAATGCGGGGGAAGCCTTCCCCTCGCTGGGCATCGGCCACTTTATCTGGTATCCCGCCGGTGTGCAGGAAAGATTTGATGAGAGCTTCCCGAAATTCGTTGCCTACGCGCGCCGCAGCGGCGTGCAGGTGCCGGCCTTCTTCAACGGCCCCGCGCCCTGGCCCGACAAGGCAGCCTTCCTGGCGGACCGCAGCGGCCGCGCAGACCAGATGCGCCAGTGGCTGGCGCAGCATGTGGAGCTGCAAACGCGCTTCATCATGGCCCGCTCCCGCGCGGCCCTGGGCACCATGGCCCGCATGAGCTCCAACCCCCAGGCCGTGGTGGCGCACTACAATGCGCTGGCCGCCACCACGCAGGGCATGTACTGCCTGGTGGACTATGTCAACTTCAAGGGCGAGGGCGTGAAGGCCTCCGAACGCTACAACAACTGCGGCTGGGGCTTGCTCCAGGTGCTGGAGGAAATGCGCGGCAACCCGCAGGGGCGCGCCGCCACGGCGGAATTCTCCCGCGCGGCGGGTGTGGTGCTCACGCGCCGCGTGAACAACTCTCCCGCAGAGCGCGGCGAACGCCGCTGGCTGCCCGGCTGGCTCAACCGCTGCGCCACCTACAGATAACCCCCCTCCCGTGTTTGATTCCTTCCCCATTTGCCTGGCCCCCATGGCCGGCGTGACAGATCCCGTCTTCCGCACGCTGTGCAAGGAGGAGGGGGCGGATGTGATGGAGACGGAGTTCGTTTCCGCAGAGGGTGTGCTGCAGTGCTGGGAGCGCAACCGCCGCTACGTGGAATTCGAGGATGCCCACCGCCCGCTCGGCATCCAGCTCTTCGGCTCCGTACCGGAGCACATGGCAGCTGCCGCGCGCATCATCTATGATGCCGCAAAGCCCGATTTTATCGATATCAACGCCGGTTGCCCCGTGCCCAAGGTGGTGGGCAAGAACGGCGGCTCCTCCCTGCTGAAGGATTTGCCGCTGCTGCAGCGCATCGCACAGGCGCTCGTGGCAGAGATGGGCGCGGATTGCCCCGCGACCGCCAAAATCCGCATCGGCTGGGATGCGGAACACATCTGCGCCGCGGAAGCCGTGCAGCGCTTGCAGGATGCCGGCGTGCGCGCCGTCACCATCCACGGCCGCACCCGCAGCCAGCAGTACGGCGGCAAGGCGGATTGGGGCATCATCGATGCCTGTGCAAGGCAGGCCTCCATCCCCGTCATCGGCAACGGCGACCTCACCACCCCGGAGGATATCCGCCGCGTGAAGGAAACCACCGCCGTTTCAGGCGTGGCCATCGGCCGCGCTGCCATGTCCGCGCCGTGGATATTCCGGCAGGCCAAGGCATACCTGCAGAGCGGCGTCATCCCGCCGCCGCCCACGCCGCGGGAGCGTATCTCCTTTGTGCTGCGCCACACCCGCATGGCCGTGGATAGCCGCCACTACGGGGATGAGCTTCCCACCATGCGCGCCATGCGTTCCCGCCTGCTGGCATACGCCAAGGGCATTCCCGGCACCAAGCCCCTGCGCCCGCAGCTCTCCCGCGTGGCATCCTACGCGGAACTCGAAGACATTCTCTCCCCCCTCTGCCATGATGAAACCTGAACTGCTGGCCCCTGCGGGCAACTGGGATTGCGTGCGCGCCGCCGTGGCCAACGGTGCGGATGCCGTCTATTTCGGGCTGGACCGCTTCAACGCACGCATGCGGGCGGACAACTTCACCGTGGCGGACCTGGGCGCGCTCATGCCCTTCCTGCATGCGCACGGCGTGCGGGGATACGTTACCCTGAACGTGCTCATCTTCCCGGATGAGATGGCGGATGCCGCCGCCTACATCCAGGCGCTGGAACAGGCGCGGGTGGACGGTGTCATTGTGCAGGACATGGGTCTGGCCGCCTATGTGGCGCAGCAGCGCCGCGCCGGGAACATCCGCCACCTGGAACTGCACCTCTCCACGCAGATGACCCTCACCAGCCCGGAGGCGGTGAAGATGGTGGACGAGCTGTTCGACCCTCAGCAGATTGTGCTGGCGCGCGAGCTCTCCCTGCGGGAAATAGAAGCCTGCGCCAAGGCCACCGCCAAACCTATTGAGGTGTTCTGCCACGGCGCGCTCTGCGTGGCGTACTCCGGCCAGTGCCTCACCAGTGAGAGCCTGGGCCAGCGCAGCGCCAACCGCGGCGAGTGCGCGCAGGCCTGCCGCATGCCCTACCGCCTGGAGGTGGACGGGCGCATGCGCGATCTCGGTGAGCGCCGCTACCTCTTCTCCCCGCAGGACCTCTGCTCGCTGGACCGCATTCCGCAGATGCTCGCGGCAGGCGTGCACAGCTTCAAGGTGGAGGGACGCCTGAAATCCCCGGAATACGTGGCGGCCACCACGCGCGCCTACCGCCGCGCCATCGATGCCGCAATCAAGGAGCGCGGCGTGCCGCCCAAGCTGCACGCGGCGGATTTGTACGCGCTGCAGATGGCCTTCTCTCGCGGCTTCTCCACCGGGTGGCTCGATGGCACCAACCACCCGCTGCTCACGCACGGCCGCTTCGGCAAGAAGCGCGGCGCGCTCGCCGGGCGCATCACCCGCTGCGGATACGGCTGGGTGGAGCTGGAAGGCCCGCCCGCCCTGCCCGTGGCTCCCGGTGACGGATTCGTCATTGATGCCGGAGAAGACCGCAACGAGGAACAGGGCGGTCGCATCTGGAAGGCAGAGGGCGCGCGCCTGTACTTCCACGGCAAGGGCAGCCGCATTGACTGGCAACGCGTGCGCCCGGGCAACCTCCTCTGGAAAACCGCCGATCCCGCGCTGGAGAAAACGCTGCACGGCACCTGGTGCAACTTTGCCCGCAACGCCGCGGAAACCGGCGGCGCCGCGCTGGATATCCGCTTCACTGGGCGCATCGGCACGCCGCTTGCCGCCACCTGCCGCGGCATCACCGTGCAAAGCGCGCAGCCCTTGCAGCGCGCGGAAAAGCGCCCGCTCACGCAAGAGGGCATACTCGCGCAATTCTCGCGCCTGGGCGGCACGGGCTTCACCCTGGGCAACTGCACATTCGGCATCGCGGAAGGTACCATCCTGCCCGTTTCCGAGCTCAACCGCATGCGCCGCGAGCTCGTGGCGCGCATACCGCAGGCGGATGCCGCACCCGCAGCACCGCCCGCACCCTGGACGGTGGATTTCCCGCCCCTGCGCGCCGCAAACGCAAAAGATGCCCTGCTCTCCGTGCTCTGCCGCACGCCGGAGCAGGCGCAGGCCGCAGCAGCAGCAGGCATCAAGCGCGTCTACCTGGATTTCAAAGACCTCAAGCTCCTGCAGCCCACCGCAGAACAACTGCGCGCGGAACACCCCGGCACAGAATGCTGGATTGCCACCCTGCGTATCATGAAACCACATGAGGGCGGCTTCTTCAAGTTCATCCTCGCCGCGCAGCCGCACGGCGTGCTGGTGCGCAACATCGGCGCCGCCCGCTTCTTCAAGGAAAGGGGCATTCCCATGGCCGGGGATTTCTCCCTCAACACCGCCAACCCCGCCGCCGTGCAGCTCTGGCGGGAATTCGGCATGCTGCACTCCACCGCTTCGTATGATCTCAACGCGCAGCAGCTCGCGGATTTGCTGGCCGCCGGCTGCGGCCCCTGGCTGGAGCTCACACTGCACCAGCACATGCCCATGTTCCACTGTGAGCACTGCGTGTTCTGCACCTTCCTTTCCCTGGGCCGCAGCTTCAAGGACTGCGGCCAGCCGTGCGAACACCACCGCGTCCGCGTGATGGACCGCACCCATGCCATGCACTACCTCACCAGCGACGAGGGGTGCCGCAACACCCTCTTCAACGGGCAGGCGCAGAGCGCCGCGCGCCACCTGCACTCCATCATCCGCTGCGGCCTTTCACGCTTCCGCATCGAGCTGCTGCAGGAATCCGCCGACAAGGCCGCGGAAATCATCTCCGCCTACCAGCGCCTGCTGCGCGGCTCCCTCTCCCCGCAGGACCTGCTGCAACAGTTGAACCTCATCGACCGCATTGGCGTGACAGAGGCCAAATAGGGCGCACCCGCCACCGTTTTGTGTCAGCAACGTGTTTTCATTGAACAATCCGGGGCTGTCATGCGCCTATGCCATTGAAGGGCGTTACCTCCGCTGCCGTTTTTTTCAAAAAAAATGAAAAAAAGTCGCCTCCGGGGTTGACACCCGGAAAAATGGGGGTATTATTCGCCCGCCGAGTTTTTTTTCAACTCAACCTCGAACACATAGAAATGAAGACAATCGCCATCCTGCTTGCTTGCACCGCTTTCACAGCCGCCGGTAACACCCTGCCCCCCACCCCGGAGGAGAATCAGGTTGTGCCCGTTCAGCGCTAAGCTGGCGCCAAGTTCTTCATGCGGAGACCCACACACTCCGCATCGCGGGTTCGCACACTCCCGCCCAAGCCTTCCTTCCCCCACGGGAACGGAAGCTTTTTTTACCCGGAAATTCTCGCTTGGACGATGAAGAAAGCTCGGCAGGTTGGAGTGAAGTTTAAATAGCTGGCGTATGATGAAGGAAATCAAAAAAAGCAGGCCTCTTCCCTCTTACTCAGGGGGGGATGCTCCAGCGCCCGCTTCCGCGCCCGCATGGCTGCAACAGTACCAAACCACGCCATATAAGGGATGCTTCACACACGCGCCAGAGTATGCCCCGCAAAGCGGGGCCTTACGTTGAAACGCGCCCGAAGGGCAGGCAAGATGCAGAGCCATTCCGATGGCGGCTCAAAGTTAGCCCAGTGCGCTGGGGGCAACCACCGTTCTATCTACTCGGCACAGAACCCCGCTCTGCGGGGTGGATGACGTCTCCGGTTGCACATCTCGGACCGCCTTTACTGACAAAATTCAAAGAAGGGGACCGGATGGGACCTAATGGTTGCCGCATGCCAAAACGCCTGAAATTTTTTTCTACTCTTACACGTTGGAATTGCGAACCTTACAAACACGCCGCGATTTTTTTGAAAAAAAATCATTTTTTGTTGTACATTTTGTCTTCTGGGTGCTTATACGTAGTAGAGAACGCCATCACGCCGCAGGTGCGGCGTAAGGGGCGACCACGCAAAACATCAACATAGAAAGGTAACAAACCATGTCCAACATCGGATTCCACATCAATAACGGCGTACTGCTCGGGCCGCCAGAGGTCATCACGTTGAACCATAGGCTTGTAACCCCGGCCCGGAACTGATAGACTCCCTTTAACCTAAACTCCATCCCTCTATGGAATGGCAATGACTTCACGATTAAACAAAAATAGCGGGGAAATCCGCACCCCATATATCACTTAACTATATAAGCATGATCAAATATGGCTATCATTAATATAACGAATAGGATGAAACTTCGCTTCCTGTTGCCAGTGGCAACAATTCTGTTAATAATGGCGCTATCTTGTATAATATTATTGTTGATGTTGAGCTTGCCTACGCTTATAACATTCATACCTGAGCATATTGAATTTGCTCACGATTCTTCTGCAATTATTGCTTTTTTTGAAGAGCGGATTAGCGCTGTTTTTGATTTGGTATTATACTGTATTATTTTAATTAACTCTATGCTGGCATTGCAACTTTTCCTTTTGTTTTCTTTTGTGAAGAAATCAAAAAGAGAGAATATGATTTGCTGTAAGCAGGAGGGATAAACAACTGATGTGCGATGAAGAAAATCAAAAAAAGTATGCCACAACCCTCTATTCAGAGGGAGGATGCTCCCGACACCCCGGTGCAGCACCATTCCGACCCGCCCTTCCTGAACAGCGGGAGGCGTAAGTTTCTGAGCGTCCTGGAAATCGTCTTCAGCTGCTTCGTCGTGCTCGTTGTTGCCTACTGGCAGCTGTTTTCCACAGTCTTTTACAACTCCCACACTCTCTACAGGCACCCGATGGGAGCCATGGGCTATTTGGGGCTGGGCATGGTCGTGCTTATCCCGCTCCTCTTCTTGATTGCCCTTTGGAAAAAAAGCTTTCCCTACGCCAAGTACGGCTTTCTGGGTCTCGGCATTCTCGCCCTGGCATCAATCCTGCCGATGCTGTTCATAGCCGTCGTCTTCCCTGATGAGCCGCTCTCCAAAAACTCCCCCGCGGAAAGCTATATGCCGGTGCGCATCCTCGACGAGTTCTTCAAGGTACCCCTGTTGGGGCTGGGCTGCCTCTGGCGGTATTGGTGCATAAAGAATTACGCCTGCTCTTCGTATCTGACGATGCTCCTGCTGCAACACCGCGCCACCCCCGGCGCCACGCGCCGCACCATCGCGTTGCTCCTCCTCTACTTCTCCCTCTACGCCATCTTTTTCCGCGCTGTTTGAGATTTTGTAGGCATTCAACGTCCTGCCGTTTTCCTGTGGGTACCGTCAATCGTCGAACTTGGCGCATGCGCGCTCAGCCCATGAGGGCGTCGATCTTGACATCCGACTTGGGCCAGATGCCGATATCCACCATGATGGCCTCCCAGGCGAGGAGGACTTGTTCAAAGACGGTGGGGTTGACCTCGAAGTGGGTGAGGGTGTGGTCTCCGTTGGGGCAAAGCAGGCATTCCGCAATGTTGCCCTTGGCCTCCCACTGCTCACAGAACCAGCGGCGCATCTCGAAATCCAGCAGGGGGTCCATCATGCCGTGGGCGCAGAAGAGGGCGGGCAGCTGGCTGCGGAGCAGGGCGCAGGGGTTCACGCTCTGCGGGTCCGGCACCTCTGCGGGCACGTTGAGCACGCGCGCCTCCGGTGCAGTTACATCCACGATGCCGCGGAAGATGGCCACGCAGGCGGGCTGCAGCGGCGGCACATCCCGCTTGCTGAATTCCCACCATTTCTTCTTGTAGACCAGGGGCTGCATGGATGCGTTGAGGGCCATCAGGCCGCCGGCATCCGTACCGGCCAGGGTGATGCGGCCGCGGTCGATCCCCAGGTTGCCGGCGTTGTGGTGCACCCACTTCCAGATGTCGAGCCCGTCGCCGATGATATCGCCCGCCTTCACATCGTACCGCGCACGGGTGCGGTATTCCGGGATGAGGCACACGATGCCGCGGTCCGAGAGATGAACGGCCCAGGAGATGAATTCCGTGGAGTATTCCAGCGCCCACATGCCGCCGAAGAGGAACACCACCGCCGGTGCGGCGGCGGAGGGCGTGTGGTCGTCCGGCGCTATCATGAGACAGCGCAGCTCGGTGCCGTCCAGAAAGCGTTTCCAAGTGAAGGAGGGTGCCTCCTGCAAGACCTGCTGGATGAAATCTGGCTCTTCCTGCCCCGGCTCTGTGGGTCGCTCCGGCATTAGTTACGCCGCCTAGTATGCATTTTTCTTGCCATAAAGGCAAGCCTGTTGTAACCTGTGTAAAGCCATGAGAGCAATTTTCCCAATTATCGGAGCCCTGGCGGCCATCGGTTGCGCATGGGCGCAGCAAGCCGCCCCCGGAAAACCCGCACCCATTCCCGCGCCGCGCGGCATCACCCTGCCCCCGCAGGCGGCCGCCACGCCCACCTATGTGAAGCCCAACCAGCAGATGGCCAAGGAAATCGCGGAAACGGCGTACAACACTTGGCGAATCGGCATGATGCGCGGCAACGAGCAGGCTTGGGCCAGCGCCACCACCGCCTCCCGCCAGAACAAGATTCGCAACATGGTTGTCTCTGAGCGCAAGCAGTTCCCGCAGGACTTCTTCAGCAAGCAGCCCCCGCCCCCGCAGCTGGAGCATTTCACCTACGTGGGCTCCATTGCCGGATGCGGCAACCGCACCATGGCCTGCACCTTCGTCGGCAAGCTCCAGCTGGGTGCCAAGGGCCAGCTCGCGGAGAACGCCATGGTCATCGAGCTCGTGAACGAGGGCGGCAAGTGGAAGCTGGACCAAACCCGCTTCTTCAACCTCTCCAATCTCCCGGATGTCAAGAAGCGCCTCCATGCGCGCGACCTCAGCGTGCTGCAGGAGCAGGACGGCTTCCACCCGTACGACAAGATGCCCGTTATCCCGCCGCGCTGCGGCGCTCCGCAGCTCATCGGCAAGGTGTTTGTGGACGCCCCCGGGCGCGAGATTGAGATGCGCATCAACGGTGTCTCCCTGCACGAGTTCTACGACGAGCGCCGCGCGGACACCATAGCGGGCGGCCTGCGCCGCGGCCAGAACACCATCTCCTACACCATCAAGGACAACGCGGGCATGGAGCACCCCGCGCTGGGCATAGGCCTCTTCGTGATGCCGGAAACCCCGGGCAACCACCCGGTTTGCGTGTTCGACCACATCCTGGATGCCAAGGACACCGCCCGCGGCGGCTCCTTCACCTTCAACGTGAGCAACGAACAGATTGCCTCCATGAACCCCGCCTTCCAGCGCGCCAAGCCGGAGCCCTACCACGTGGTGCCCCTCAAGCCCAAACCGCAGAAGGAACAGCCCAAGGGCAAATAGGACCCGCGCGGGTGTGCAACCCGGTGCGGCATGGTGTTGCGCTGTCACAGGCGGTGATTGACTTTCCCGCCCCCGCGCGCTACATATACACGCATGCGTGACAAAAAGCAACAGGAGGCCGAAGAGCAGAAAACAGCAACGGAATGCGGACAGGATTGCCCCTGCCCCGATACCGTGCAGGACACCGACAACGCTACATGCGCGGATGGTGAGGAAAACGCGGAGCCCACGCCGGAGGACGAGCTCGCCAAGTGGCGGGAGCTCGCCATGCGCACCGCGGCGGAGTACGACAACTACCGCAAGCGCTGCGTGAAGGACCGCGAGGATTTTGCCAAGTACGCCAACCGCAGCCTGCTGGAGGAGCTGCTGCCCGTGATTGACAACTTTGAGATGGGCATGCAGATGGCGGAGAAGGACCAGGGGTCTATGATCTACATCGGCATGAAGATGGTGCAGAAGCAGCTCGCGGATTTCCTGGACGTCCAGGGCGTGGAGGCCATACCCGCCGAGCCCGGCCAGATGTTCGACCACAACATCCACGAGGCTATCATGAGCGAGCCCAGCGACCAGCCGGAAGGCACCGTGCTGCGCATCCTGCGCAAGGGCTACAACCTGCGCGGCCGCCTGCTGCGCCCCGTCAACGTGGTCACCGCCGCCCCCGCGCAACAGGCCGCCGGGGAGCAGCAAGACTAACCCTTTCCCCTACCCGAAACTATGTCCAGAGATTATTACGAGGTGCTGGGCGTGGACCGCAACGCGGACGACGCCACCATCAAGAAGGCCTACCGCAAGCTCGCCATGAAGTACCATCCGGACCGCAATCCGGACAACAAGGAGGCCGAGGAGAAATTCAAGGAGCTGGGCGAGGCCTACGAGGTGCTCAGCGATGCCGACAAGCGCGCCGCCTACGACCGCATGGGCCATGAGGCCTTCAAGAACGGCGGCATGGGCGGTGCCGGCGGCCCCGGCGGATTCGGCGGCTTCTCCGACCCCATGGATATCTTCGCCCAGATGTTCGGCGGCGGCTTTGGCGGGTTCGGCGGCTTTGGCCGCCAGCAGCGCCGCCAGGCGGATCCCCGCCAGCCCGGGTCGGACCTGCGGTTCGATCTGGAGCTCACGCTGGAGGAGGCTTTCGCCGGGTGCGACAAGCAGCTCAACATTGAGCGTCTGGTGCCCTGCGAGACATGCAACGCCACCGGCTCCAAGGACGGCTCCGCCGGCTTCAAGACCTGCCCCACCTGCCAAGGCACCGGCGTGGTCACCCGCCAGAACGGTTTCTTTGTGCAGCAGAGCACCTGCCCCACCTGCCACGGGCAGGGGCAGACCATCACCAACCCCTGCCCCAAGTGCCGCGGCGAGGGCCGAGTGCACAAGGACGTATCCATCACCATGCACATTCCCGCCGGCGTGGACAACGGCGTGAAGCTGCGCTCCACCGGCAACGGAGACGCCGGCCTGCACGGCGGCAACACCGGTGACCTGTATGTCTTTATCGAGGTGAAACCGCACGATGTCTTCACGCGCAACGGCGCGGACCTCAGCTGCACGGTATTCATCCCGTTTGCGGATGCCGCGCGCGGCGGCGTGGTGGCCGCCCCCACCCTGGAGGGCCCAGCCAAGCTCAAGATTCCCGCAGGCACGCAGAGCGGCACCATCCTGCGCGTGCGCGGCAAGGGCATGCCCCTGCTGCGCGGCGGCAACCGCGGCGACCTCCTGGTGGAGGTGCAGGTGGAGACCCCCAAGGGGCTCAGCTCCGCCCAGCAGAAGGCGCTGGACGCCTTCACCGAATCCCTCAAGGACAGCAACCAGCCGGAAGTGGCGGAATTCCGCAAGCGCGCAGCCCGCTTCCTGAAATCCTGATTCCATCCCCTGCCCTTGCACGGCCATGCACCGCTGCTACCTGCCGGATGCCGATTTTTCCGCCCCCGCGCTCACCATTGAGCGGGAGGAGGCCCACCACGCCCTGCGCGTGCTGCGCATGAAAGTGGGGGAGGCATGCGAGGTGTTCGACGGCTGCGGCCATGCCGTACGCGGGCGCATTGTGGCCACGCAGGGCGGCAGCTCCCTCACCGTGGGGGATTTGGAGCCCCTGCCGGACTTGCCGCCCGTGCCGCCCATCACCCTGGCCGTGGCCCTCGCCAAGGGAACCAACACAGACCTCATCATGCAAAAGGCGGTGGAGCTGGGCGCCTCGCGCATCATCCCCGTCATCTCGGAGCGCACCATCGTGCGCCTCAAACCCGCAGAGGCAGAAGCCAAGGCGGAAAAGTGGCGCAGAACCGTGCTGGAAGCCTGCAAGCAGTGCGGCGTGCGCCGCCTGCCCGCGGTGGAGGTGCCGCAGCCCCTGCCCACCCTGCTGCAGCGCACGGACCTGCCGCAAACGCGCCTCATGTGCGCCATCACCCCGCAGGCAAAACCCATCCGCCGGGTCCTGGAATCCGCCCGCAACGAGGGGGCGGACTCCGCCCTCATCCTCATTGGCCCGGAGGGTGGATTCTCCCCGGCGGAGTACGAAGCCGCCGCCCAAGCCGGCTTCACCCACATCTCCCTCGGCGGCATCATCCTCCGCGTGGAAACCGCCGTCTTCATGGCCCTCTCCTCCCTCCGCTACGCCCTGGACCCCAGCCTGGGGTGAAGTGGCAGCAGCGGGGGCCGTTTTTCGCTTTACCCACAACGCGGGCGGGCGTACAATGGATGCACAATCCTTTTCGCTCCCGCGACTACGCCACATGCAAAATAGAACCAAGCCATGGAATTCGAGAGCCTGACAGAAGAAGTCCGCGACCGGCACAACCAGTTCTGGTTTGAGGACGACCGTCTTGAGTTCAAAAGTGCCCAAGGCGGCATCCCCGCTGAGCTGTGGTCTTCCTACAGCGCATTTGCCAACACTGCAGGCGGCATCATCCTCCTCGGCGTGGAAGATGACGGCCGCATCTCCGGAGTCAAAGACCCGCAAAAAACCATCGAAGCCCTTTTTGTCACCCAGAACAACCCGCAAAAATGCAGCGCCGCGCTCTGCGACAACCGCCATATCCAAGCCATCAGCCTGCAGGGCAAGAAGATTATCGCCATGTATGTGCCCAAGGCAGAACCGGCCCTGCGCCCCGTCTTCCTTCGCGGGAACGAAGCCAACTGCTACATCCGCAAGGGTTCTGCCGACGTGCGCAGCAAGAAGGAGGACATCACACGCATGCGCCGCAATCGTGATGTGGTGGAGAGCCTGGACTTCTCGCTGGATGCCGCCATCCTCCGCCATTCCAACCTGCGAGACCTGGATGCAACCACCCTCCGCAAATTCCGCCAACGCATGCAAATTACAAGTCTGGGAGAGTCGCTACAGGATTACGACGACCTTTCCCTGCTCACGAAACTGGGCGGCTACCGAGTGGACCGCGATTCCGGAGAAGAGGGCGTCACCATGGCCGGTCTGCTCATGTTCGGCGCCAGCGATGCCTTGCAGGAATTCCTGCCGCATTTCCAGCTGGACTTTTTTGAGTACGATGACAGCACAGACATCCAAAAGCGCTGGGTGGACCGCATCACCACAGACGGCACCTGGGCCGGCAACCTCTACGAATTCTTCTTCAGGGTGCTCCCGCGCCTCAACCAGGCGCTCAAGCTACCCTTCCAGTTGAATGAAGAATTAATCAGAAACGAATCCACGCCAGCACACATCGCAGTCAAGGAAACCCTGGCCAACGCCCTGATTCATGCAGACTACTTCGAACGCTTCGGAGTCCGCATAGACTTGCGCCCCTCGGGCATCACCTTTACCAATCCCGGTAGCTTGCTGGTAGATAGCCGTCTGCTTTTCGACACTCAACAACACCCCAGCATCTGCCGCAACAAGGGGCTACAAAAAATGTTCCAGGCCTTGGGCGTGGTAGACAAGGCAGGTTCAGGTATCGACAAGATTGTCAATGGATGGTTGGACTGCTGTATCGCCCTGCCAGAAGTGCAGGAAATGCAGCAGCCTGACTGCGTTGTTTGGAAACTCCCCTTCGCCAGCATGATTCCGCGCGAGCGGCTTGATGACGTCTCCGTGACTGTCGGGCGGCAAGCCTTTGCCAGTCTGGATATCGCCGACAAATTCATTCTTCTTTGTGTGCCCTCGCAGCCCACCATCGGCAACAGCGATTTGGCCAGACTCCTCCGCATCCACCCGGCCGACCTCAGCAAACGCCTTGCGCGCCTTGTGAGTCACGGCCTGCTGCAATCTACAGGGCGCGGTAGAGGCACCAAATATTGCCTCCCTGTCGAAAAATCTGCAAATCCCGTCACTCAAATGGCCGACCTAAATGAATCAAATGGCCGACCTCATGGCCAAATGGCCGACCTAAACGAACCAAATGGCCGACCTCATGGCCAAATGGCCGACCTCGGCGCCGATGCTCATCGAACAGATTCGGCATCCCTTTTCCCTGAAATAGTCCGTAAAGTGGCAAAAGACCGAAAGTCAACCCAAGGAGAGATGTGGGATGCCATCTTAATCCTGTGCGATGGTACCTGGCGCAACTCCGCAGATATTGCCGGCATCCTCGACAGGGGAATGCGCACCATCCGCCGGCACTGTGACGCTTTGGTCTTCTCCCGCAAGCTGGAAGCCAGGTATCCGGAAAAGCCCCATCACCCCCAGCAAGCGTACCGTACTGTTGCCGGTGGCACAACCTCCTGAAAGCCCGCCCTCAAACCAGCGTCCCGGATAGAGAAATGGCCATCATCGGGCCCCTCTCGCCCCCCACTATGCATTTGGCCCAACTGCAGTCGAAACGCCACTTGAGGCATCCTCGGATTGCGTACCCATACGGGTGAAATTGATTGACGCGCGAGGGAGGGCGCGGTAGAATGGCAGCTTATGAAGCCTATCCTCTTTATCGTTGCTCCCGGGTTCGAGGAAATCGAGCTCACCGCCCCTATCGATATATTGCGCCGCTTGGATATTCCCGTGCAGACCGCCGGACTTGCCGAACGCAACGTTACGGGTGCGCATGGGGTGCCCGTAACGGCAGAAATGCTGATGGCGGATGCAAACCCGGCGGATTATGCCGGCATTGTGCTGCCGGGCGGTCCGGCATCCTGGACGCTGAGAGACACCCCGGACGTGCTTGCCCTGGTGCGCGCCATGCATGCGGAGGGCAAGCTGGTGGGGGCCATTTGCGCCGCCCCGATAGCGCTGGAGGCGGCGGGGGTCATCGCCGGGAGGCGCGTGACCTGCTACCCGGCCGTGAAGGGGGACCTGAAATCCGCCGCCGAGGTGCTGGACACCCCGGCAGCCACGGACGCCAACATTGTGACCGGGCGCGGCCCCGGCGCGGCGCTGGAATTCGGCTTTGCACTGGCGGATTACCTGGGCTGCGCGGACAAGACCCCGGCCCTGCGGCGGGACATGTGCGTGTGTTGACCCGCCAGGTCAGCAGAGGCATTTGAAACAGCCCCTCCCGCAAAGAAGGGGCTGCTGGGTTGCATACATCCCCATGAATTTGAGGAACCCGTGAATTTGGGGAAAGGCGGGATGAAATGCAAAAAGCATCTTGAAAGTTCGGCAACATGTATTGTCCGCCGGCGTGTTGCAAAAGGGAAATTCAATCTTGGGGAAACATGTGGGGCGACAGGGTATCTGCGGCATTTTCCGTTTTACAGGGAAAGGAAGGTATGGTAGCCTTGCCGGGATGAGCGAGAGGATTGCCAGCATTGATATACTGCGCGGGCTGGATATGGCCGTGCTGACCGGCGGTGCCGTTGTGTTGAAGGAAGCGCTCACGCTGTCTGCCGGCGGGAGCCTGCCGGATGCCGTGGCCCAACAGTTCACGCATGCGCAGTGGGGCGGGGCTTTCACTTGCTGGGATTTGGTGATGCCGCTGTTCATTTTCATTGTGGGCTGCTCCATGCCCTTTGCCTTCACGAAATACCGTACCGCCGGCGGGGAGGGATGGCGGCGGCGCACCATGCTGCGGGTGCTGCGCCGTGTGGTGCTGCTCTTCCTGCTGGGCATGGTGGTGCAGGGAAACCTGCTGGGGTGCAACCCGGAGCACATGAGCCTGTTCTGCAACACGCTGCAGGCCATTGCCGCCGGCTATCTCATTGCCTCCGTACTGCTGGTTTGGGGCGGGGTGCGCAGTCAGCTGGCTGGCTGTATGGCATGCCTGGTGCTGTACTGGGCCGCCCTGCGTTTCTTTCCCTATGCCGGGCATGAGGGCGGGCGCTTCCTGCCGCACGACAACCTGGCCTACCACGTGGATTGCCTCCTGCAGGGGCACTGGCAGGACGGCACTCCCAACACCTGGATACTCACCTCCCTGTCCTTCGGCGTGCTCACGCTCATGGGGGTGCTTGGCGGCCAATGCATTCGGCTGATGAATGCGGGCAAATCCACCGCCGTGCTCGCGGCGGCCGGCGCAGCCAGCCTGGGTGCCGCCCTGGCACTGGAGTGCGACACGCCGCTCATCAAGCAAATCTTCACCCCCACCATGGTGCTTTGGAGCGGCGGCTGGTGCCTGCTGCTGCTGGCGCTCTTCCACCTGCTGTGCGACACGGGGCTGCGTGCCACCCGCTTTTTCACCCCCTTGCAGGCATTCGGCACCAATGCCATTCTGGCCTATGTGCTCACAGAGATGCGGGGTGTGGGCGGGCATCCCTTCTGGTGGGGCATCACGCAGCCGCTCTTCGGCGGGCTGGCCTCCGTCTGCGGGGAATGGGGTCCGCTGGTGTTCAACGCGCTCTCTTTCCTGCTGCTCTGGGCACTGCTGGAGTGCCTGCGCCGCCACCGCATTATGCTGCGTGTCTGATTTTGCACGTTTTTTTGCGGAATAGCCGTGAAAAAGGTTGACAAAACGGGGGCCTGCGTGTATCCTGCGCGTCCCCGCTGATGCTGCCATACCAACAACGGAAGGCTGGGGGCGAACGCGCAGCACCTTCCACAAACCCGCGCCACCTGTACCAAGGGGCGCACAACAACAATAAATACAATGATCGACGAACTCATCACCAAGATGGTGGAAGCCGGGGTTCACTTCGGGCACCAGACCCGCAAGTGGCATCCCAACATGAAGAAGTACATTCTCACCCAGAAGAATGGCATTCATATCGTGAACCTGGAGGAAACCGAGAAGTGCCTGGACAAGGCTTGCGCGTTCCTCTCCGATCTGGCCGCAAAGAACAAGAAGATTCTCTTTGTGGGCTGCAAGCGCCAGGCCCAGGAGGCCGTGAAGGACGCTGCCGAGGCCACCGGCCAGTACTACGTCAATTTCCGTTGGCTGGGCGGCATGCTCACCAACATGGCCACCATCAAGAAGAGCATCGCTCGTCTCGACTACTTGGAGAACCTCGACAAGCAGCCCGAGTACAAGTCCATGTCCAAGAAGGAGCTCGCAGCCCTCGCCCGCGAGCGTGAGAAGCTCCTGCGCAACCTGCAGGGTATCCGCGCCATGGGCGGCGCCCCCGATGTGCTCATCGCCATCGGTGCCGACCACGAGGACATCGCCATCCGCGAGGCCCACAAGCTGGGCATTCCCGTGATTGTGCTGACCGACACGAACGCCGACCCGGATTCCGTGGATTTCCCGATTCCCGGCAACGACGATGCCGTGCGCTCCATCCGCCTGGTGCTCTCCGTGCTCGTGGAGGCCATCAACAAGGCCAAGCCCGCTGAAGTGAAAGCCTAACCCCGCAAGACGAACATGGCTGATATTACACCCGCAATGGTCAAGGAGCTGCGCGTCATGACGGACGCCGGCATGATGGACTGCAAGAACGCCCTCGTGGAATGCGACGGCAACATGGACGAGGCTGTGAAGTACCTTCGCGAAAAGGGCATTGCCAAGGCCGCCAAGAAGGCTGACCGCGAGGCCAAGGAAGGCATCGTGGCCACCGTGGTGGAGGGCAAGGACGGCATCATCTACGAAATCAACTGCGAGACGGACTTCTGCGCCAAGGGCGACAAGTTCAAGAACCTGGTGGCCGAGATCGGCGCCGCGCTCAAGGCTTCCGATGTGACAACGGTGGAGGCCGCGCAGAGCGTGGCCATCAACGGCACCACGGTGGAGAAGTACCTGGCCGAGCAGTGCGCCGCCATCGGTGAGAACATGAAGTTCCGCAAGTTCGGCCGCTACACCATGAATGCAGAGGGCACCCTGGCCTCCTACATCCACATGGGCGGCAAGGTGGGCGTGCTCCTGCACGTCTCCTGCGGCAACGCCGCCACCGCCGCCAACGAGGAGTTCCTGACCATGTGCAAGGACCTTACGCTGCACATTGCCGCCTGCGCCCCCAAGAGCGTGGATTCCAGCTCCCTGGATCCCTCCTTCGTGGCAGAGGAGCAGGAGATTGCCAAGGCCCAGCTGCTGGCTGAAGGCAAGCCGGAAGCCCTGCTGGAGAAGATTCTCCCCGGCAAGCTCAAGGCCCTCTACAAGCAGAGCTGCCTGCTGAGCCAGGAGTTCGTGAAGGATCCCTCCGTTTCCGTGGAGAAGCTTGTGGCGGACACCGCCAAGAAGCTCGGCGACACCATCAAGGTGGAATCCTTCTACCGCTTCCAGCTCGGCGCCTAAGCCACACGTCAAAAAAACTTCAAGCCGCTCCGCGCCCGGCGCAGAGCGGCTTTTTTACACCTGTCTCCCGTGGTTAATGCAGTAAAAATTTGAAAAGCGTTGACCATTCGGCTTTCCGGTGGCTTAATAGGGTGTGGAGACTCCACCATGAAAACAACACACGCTATACCCCTTGCCCTTTCCCTGTTGGTTGCGGCCTCTTGCAGCAGCAAGCCGCATACATGGCAAGTAACGCTTGACTACCACGGGAGCACCAAGCTGGTGCTGGACATACCTGCAGAACACAGGCACGAGTTCAGGGAGGCCCTTGAGAAGGCATGCGCCCCCATCATCATCAACGGCCGCCCGGCCAATGTGCGCCATGCGAATGAAAACAATCTCAACGGGTATTCCATTACCCTGGAAACAGACGACAGCCAATTGTTCACCGGTTTTTTATATAACAATGCGCCTTTCGGAATAGGCCGCGGGGGCTCCGGCACATACAATTTTGAGCATGTCTTGACAGCGCAGGATGCCGATGCCATACGCATCTACATTCCTGCCTGGAAAAAATGAACTATTGCGGCAAGGCGTAAAGGGCACCTGCCCGGCCGAGTGCAACGGAACCGCCGATTACCGCCCTTCCCTGGCGGCACGGTAGCGCTGGTGGGGGCTGTTGGGTTTATCCGGTATGGTGCGCTCCAATAGGCCGCTTTGAAGCGCGGGCGTGAGGTAGCGCTCCCGGAAATGCGGGCGGTGCGTCAAACCCATGCGCCCCATGAGCTCTGCTGCGGAGAGCGTATCGTTCCCCAACGCCGATAGCAGGGCGTTTACGGCACGCTGAGCCGTGCTGTCCAGCTTGGTCGGCACTTGGTCGGCGCTTGGTCGGTCGGCCAGAGGCATTTCCTGCAGGACATCACGGATGACCTGGAGCATCATGATGACAAAGCAGGAGGAATCATTGGAGGAATCGGCCAGTTGAAGAGCCCGGTAGTATTCCTGCTGGCGCTTGGCGATGAGCTCCTCAATGGGGAGCCAGGCGAAGAAGGGTTTCCAACGGGCGAGCAGGAGGGTGTGCCAGAGCCGCCCCATGCGCCCGTTCCCGTCTGCAAAGGGGTGGATGAACTCGAACTCGTAGTGGAAGACAGAGCTCTTGACGAGCGGGTGCAGGTCGCTTGTTGCGTACCACGCCAACAAGTCTCGCACCTGCCAGGGAACCAGGTGGGCAGGCGGTGCGAGATGAATGACGCGCTCTCCCTCTACAACGCCCACGCCGCCGCTTCTGAAGCGGCCCGCCTCTTTGACGAGGGAGTCCATCATGAGGCGGTGCGCTTTCAACATGTCCAACTCTTTCAATGGATTGAGGGATTGCATGAGCGCGTATGCCTGGGCTGCGTTCTGAACCTCCCGGATTTCATGGGGCGGGCCCAGCACCCTCTTGCCGTTCAAGATGGCGGTGACCTGTTCGAGCGTGAGGGAATTGTGCTCGATGGCCAGCGAGGAGTGGATGGAGCGAATCTGGTTTTGCCGCCTCAGCTGTACTGTGATGTCATCCCGGTGGGCCACCTCCACGCGACCAACCAGCTCGCATATCTCAGCCAGCAGGGCAATGACGGTGGGGGTCTGTTGAAACGGTGGTGTGTAGGTTCCCATAATCAGCAGCGCGGCGCGGTGTTTTCTATACCACGCCTGCCAGGCGGAGGCAAGGAAATTTTTGCTCGTTCCGGGGCGCGGGTTGTGGTAGACTGGCGGGCATGATGCGCAAATGCCTGCACCTTGCCCTGGCGGGGCTGTTCCTGGCCGCCTGCAGCCAGCACCACGAGTTCCAGCAGTACAATGGTTACAAGATGTCCCCGTACACTGTGCGCGGCAACCATTTTGTGCCCATGGGCATTGATGCCGCCCTGCGGTACGACCAGACCGGCGTGGCCTCCCACTACGAGGCCGACGGAGACCGCGGAGCCATTGGCCAGAAGCTGTACAGCGACCAGCTGTACGCCGCACACCGCACGCTTCCCCTGCCCTGCGTGGTGAAAATAACCAATATCGAGAACGGGAAAAGCTGCACGGCGCGCGTGGCGGACCGCGGCCCCTTTATTGCCGGCCGCCTGATAGATGTGAGCACATCGGTGGCCAAGCGGCTGGGCTTTGTGGGCAAGGGGCTCACCACGGTGCGCGTGCAGGTGCTCTCCGTGGGTGACGGCCCCTACCGCCGCACCCTGTAGGATGCGGCGGCGGGGCTGTTTCCTGCTTGCCTACCTGCGGCGGCGCAGGGCGAGCCCTGCGAGGGCAAGCATGGACAAGGTGGCGGTGGCCGGCTCCGGCACGGCGGTGTAGGAGAGGGTGCCGCCCACCATGCCGTAGTTGTACGCCTCGTAGCCTATGTTGTTCTGCGTAATGGAGATGCGCACCTGTTCACCGGGGGCGATGATGGTGCTGCCCGGCAAGACGTTTTCAAATGCCCCCATATCATAGGTGGCAGTGCCGCGCCGGGTATCCGGGTCGTATTCCGTCAACGAGAACAGGTCGGCATTCACATCGCTCCCGCCCTGCGGGCGTATCACCAGGCCGGGGCCGCTCCGCACGGGGATTTCCACATACGCGCCATCATTCGTGAGCACCATGAGATCGAACGTGAGCGCGTTGAGCTGCACGGCCACATCCGTATCGTTCTTCACGTAGAAGTCCAGCACAAAGAAATCACCATCGGGCCGAGCGGTGCGCATGGCAAAATTGGGCACGTACTTGCCGGCCGCCTCCCCCGCGTTCAGGAAGGAGACGGGGTTCTGGGTCCAATCCTGCTGCTCCTGCGTGTAGATGCGCGTGCGGTAGTAGGTGAAGGTGAGCACCTCTCCATCGTCTGCCATCTGCGGCGTGCCGCCCGGCGCGCTGATGGTCCAATTCGCCATGCCGATATCCCCCGGCTGGAGCGACAGGGAATCCTGCAAGGCAGCCGAATCTTCCGCAGCGTATGCCAGGGAGGCCAATGCCAACATTGTTGTTACGAATGTCTTCATATATATCATGTTTCTTTTTTTCCATACAGCACTTTATAAAGCGAGCTGTGCGGGAATCGGATTCTCTCTTCTATACAGGCATCTTGCAAGCGCCGTCCATGCATTCGCACAGCAACTAAACTAATATATATTTTTGTTAGGGTCAGCACGCTGATTTCTTGTGACATCAGTTGAACAGCTGACATGGTTATAACAATTTAAGCCAGGTTAACCAATCTGCGGCTAATTATCGGCTAATTAGCCGATAATCATTGACACGGACACCCGGTCTGCTACAATGTCATGCATGAAACCGCGCCCGATACCGCCCAAAGTGCAGGATTACCTAGGCAAGCCCGGGTTTGACCTGATGAAGGTTCTGCAGGCGGCAGGGCCGGAGGCCAACCGTACGGACCGCTACCTGAACTGGGAGGAACTCCGCTACCGCCATGTACCGGAGGGCATCAGCTGCGAGGAATGGTGGGTGGGCATACGTTTCCACCGCATGCAGGCGCGGCGTGACACGCCTATCCTGGCAGCCAACGGGGACCCCTTTACCTATGCCTACACCAACCTGCTGGTGGAGAACCTGCACCGCATCGATCTCTCGGCGGGCGGCACCATGGGAGGGGAGGAAGGCATGGGCGTTTCCGCGGAGGACCGCAACCGCTACCTCATCACATCCATCATGGAGGAATCCATCATGTCCAGCATGCTGGAGGGTGCTGCCGTGACCCGTCAGGAGGCCAAGGCGCTGCTGCGCAGCAACCGCAAGGCCACCAACGATCATGAGCGCATGATTATCAACAACTACCGCACCATGCAGCGCATCCTGGAGTGGCGGGACGAACCCATGACCGTGGAACGGATTTTGGACCTTCACCGCCTGGCAACCCAGGGCACGCTGGAGCCGGAGCGGTGCGGCGTACTGCGCCGCGAAAGCGACAACGTGCGCATTGAAAACAGCGCCACCGGGGAGGTGGTGCATGTGCCGCCCCCCGCCGCCACCCTGCCGCAGCAAATGCAGGCGCTGTGCGATTTTGCCAACGGCGCCGGAGAGCAGTTCATCCACCCGGTGTTGCGCGCCATCATTCTGCATTTCTGGATGGCCTACGACCACCCGTTCACGGACGGCAACGGGCGCACCGCGCGCGCGCTGTTCTACTGGGCCATGCTGCACGCGGGGTTTTGGCTCTTCGAGTACATCTCCATTTCCCATGAAATCCTGTGCCGCCCCAAGTCCTACTACAAGGCGTTCCGCGATGCGGAGGAGGACGACAACGACCTCAACTACTTCATCTCCGACCAGCTGCACACCATTGTGCGCGCCATAGAGCAGCTGCACGAGTATGTGGCGGCCAAAACCCGCGAGCAGAAAAACCTGCTCGGCTCCCTGCGTCTCAGCCCCCGCTTCAACAGCCGCCAGAAGGCCCTCATTGCCTTCGCCATGCGCCATCCCGGAACCGCCACCAGTGTCACCACGCACTGCCGCGAGCACGGCACCGTGCGCCAAACCGCCAGAACCGACCTGACAGAGCTCGCCCAATGCGGGCTTTTCTCCGTACGCAAGGTGGGCCGCGAATTCATTTTCAAGGCTGTGCCGGATTTCTCCCAACGCGTTCTGGAACTGAACCGTGAGGAAACCGAAGGCTGATTCCTTATCGGTCAATCTGCGGCTAATCAGCAGCCAATTAGCCGATGCGCGACAGAAAATTGCGCCATTACGTCATGTTTCACTGCATATTATCTTGACTGCCGGGGCAAGAGGTGGTAGCATTGCGCGCGACATATGAAAAACAGGGAAGAAGCCAAGGAACAGGTGCGGCAGGTGCTGATGCAGGTGCCGTTTGCAGTGGGATGCGAAGCGGTGCAGGATACGCGCGACGGCTTTTTGGTACGCTACGAGCTGCAGGGCGGCACGGTGGAAACACTGGAGGCGGTGGTGCTGGCGCAGGCCTACCCGGCCGTGGTGCTGCGCACGCTGCAGGCCCGTGACAACTGGCAGGGGCACCCGCTGGTGGTTTCTCCGTTCATCTCTCAAGACGCGGTAAAGCTTTGCGCCCAGCTCGGCGCGAGCTGCCTGGATTTTGCGGGCAACTGCCGCGTGTGTTTCGGCCAGGTGTACATTGCAGAGGGCGGCCACCGCAACAAGGCGGTGCGCAAGCCGCGCCGCCCCGCCATTTTCAGCACCACCACGCCTATTTCCTCCACCATTCTGCGCCGCTTGGTGCACGATGTGGAAAAGCCCTGGAAGCTCAAGGACCTTTCCCAGACGCTGGGGTGCAGCATCGGCCTGGTGCACAAGGTGAAAACCTTCCTGTGCGACAACCTGTGGGCGGAAACCACGCCGCAGGGCATCCGCCTTTCCCATGTGGACGGCCTCATGCAGGCCTGGGCGCGCGAGTACGCTGCCGCCCCGCAGGGCATCCGCCGTTTCCACACGGATCTCACCCCGGAGCAGCTGGAGTGGCGTGTGAACGAGGTGCGCAGCCTCAGCGGCATCCGCTGCTGGTTCACGGGTGCCTGGGCCGCCGCCCACTACGCGCAAACCCAGCGCCCTGCGGTGTCGCACGGTCACATCTACCCCTTCCGCGTGGGTGATTTCGCCCGCGAATGCGGTCTCACGGAGGTTGCGGAGGGCGGCAACGTGGTGCTCCACCTCATTGAGCAGCCCGCCACCCTCGCCGATTCCGTGGAACAGAACGGCTCCTTCCTCGTCTCTCCCGCTCAGATGTACCTGGATGCGGTTGACGATGCCACCCGCGAGCTCGCCCTGCGCATGATTGAGAAGCGCTGAGAGGCGCGCACGGCATGATTCAACAATCGCCCTGCCCACTCGGCAGGGCGGTTTCGTCTATATCCTTAGTGCGTTTTCTATAGAAAATGCTTGCCTTACATAAAAAACAGCAATTTTTTTGATTTTCGGGTTGACAGATGTGCTATTAAAGTGCTATTTTGTCAACTGCAACCAACCTAACACCCAGAATGAATACGTTTGCAAGCCAGATGAAGAACCGCCGGAAGGTGCGCCGCATGTCGCTGCGCGCGTTGCGTGATGCCATCGGCGGGCTGGTGTCGCATGAGATGCTGGCGCGCTACGAGCGCGGTGCGCTGGAGCCGCGGGAAGATGTGGCGGAGCGCCTGCGGGCGGTGCTGGGCATCACGGATGCCGCGCCCTTGGCCATGGAGCCGCTGCAGAACATTCAGCTGCGCGCCCGCTATGAGCTTTCACGCAAGGAGCAGGAAGCCATCATTGCCTCTGCCACGGAGCATTTCAACCTGTACCGCGAGGTGGAGCACCGCGTGGGGGCCGCCACGCCGTTCCGCAACCCCTTTGCGGAGGGGGAGTTCGATTTCAGCGGCGACACGGATGTGATGGAGGACGTGGCGGATGAGCTGCGGCGGCGCTGGGAGCTGGGATTCGGCCCGCTGCCGAACTTCAGCTACCTGTTGGAGCGCAAGGGTATCAAGGTGTACGAGGCGGAGAGCGGCGACAAGCATTTCAGCGGCTTTTCCGCCGAGCTGGGCGGCTCCCCGCTCATCTGCGTGGCGCAATGGCTCAACGACACCATCTACCTGCCCCGCAAGCGCATGACGCTCGCACACGAGCTCGGCCACATCCTCTTCCCGAACCTGGATGCAGACGAGGGCACGGAGGAGGAATACTACATCATGCACTTTGCCGGGGCCCTGCTGGTGCCGCGCGCCGCGCTTTTCGAGGCGCTCGGCAGAAAGCAGAGAGACTCCGTGCAGCTCGGTGAGCTGCTGGAGCTCAAGCACTATTTCGGCGCCAGTCTCAAGGCCCTCATGATCCGCGCCTGGCAGCTCGGCATCGTCTCCCCGGAGGCCCACCAGCGCTTTGAGACCTTCTACTCCTCCCACTACTACCTGGACAAAAAGCCGGACGCCTACGCCGTGCCGGAAAAATCAGACCGCTACCGCCAGCTCGTGGCACGCGGCGTCCTCTGCGGTGCCATCTCCAGGGAAGAAGCCCAACACCGCTTCAACGCCCCGCCCAACGAGACCATGGATATCAACGTCATCTAGCCCCGCGCCGCCGTGCGCATCAATCCAAATCAACAACCCTAAACCAAATCAACACTATGCCAACTATCATCACTGCAGACTCAGGCAAGCTCATCCGCATTTCTCCCAAGGACGACCGCAGGTTGGAGTATTCCTCCAACAAGGGTATCACTTGGCACATCTACGGAGGCCTGCACGACTTCCATTTCGAGGAGCTCATCGAGGATGACGACCAGCTCTTGGCCGTCACCGACAAGGGGCTCTACTTCTCCACCAACGAGGGTATCACCTGGCGTCTCCGCCACAGATGAGCGCCCGCCCGCCGGATAGCGTAAATCCCAAATCGTACATCGTAAATCTCCCAACTCTTTATGAACATCAACGCTACCGATTCCTCCGGCGCCACCCTGCTCATTCAGGCAGCGGCGGCAGATCTCCCCCTCGTCGCCCGCTTCCTGCTGGAGGCGGGGGCGGATGTCAACGCGCGCGACGGGCTCGGCCGCTCCGCCCTGCGCTTGGCGCGCTCGCCCGAGATGACCGCCCTCCTGCTGGAACACGGTGCAAACCCCAATACGGCGGATATCAACGGCCGTACTCCGCTTATGGACCAGCGGGACCAGGAAACCGCTGCCCTCCTGCTCCGCGCCGGGGCACAGGTGGACGCTGCGGACAAGGACGGGCAAACCGCCCTGCTCAAAGCGCATGACACCGCCATCGTGCGCTTGCTTTTGGATGCCGGGGCGGACCCCAACGCCACAGACCGGCATGGCCGCAACGCCCTGTTCAACTTGTGTCTCGATGCAGATATGGCGGATATCCTGCTCCGCGCCGGCACGCGCGCAGATGCCGTGGACGCCTGCGGAGAGACCCCGCTCTGGTGTGCCGAGGATGCAGAGGCCGTCCGCATGCTCCTGCGCGCAGGCTGCAATATCCAAGCGCGCAGCAAGGAGGGCCGCACCGCCCTCTTCCGCAAGTATGATGCCGCTGTGGTTGCCGAGCTCCTGCGCGCCGGCGCAGACCCCAACGTTCAGGACAACCAGGGCTGCACACCGCTCATGGAGACGCGCGACCAAGGCGCGGTCGATGCCCTCCTGAGCGCAGGTGCCAACCCCAACGCACGCGACGAAAACGGGCGCACCGCCCTCCACGATGTCGGCGGCTCGGATGCCATGGCTCTGCTCATCAAGGCCGGCGCAGATGTCAACGCCGTGGACGCAAACGGACGCTCTCCCCTCATGGAAGCTGCCGATTCAGACTGCATCCGCCTCCTCTCCGCCGCCGGCGCAGATGGCCGCGCCGCGGACCACCGGGGGCGCACCGCTTTGCACGCCGCCTGTCTCGATGGTGAGGTGGAGGCCCTGCTCCAGGCCGGGGCGGACCCCAACGCCCGCAACGAAGACGGCACCACTCCCGCCATGACTGTTATGTCTTCTCGCGGCTTGGAGCTGCTCATCCGGGCCGGGGCAGATGTGCATGCAGCAGACAACGGGGGCAGAACCCCTCTCCATGAGCACTGCAACTCCCCGGAAATGGTCAAGATCCTCCTCGAGGCCGGATGCTGCGCCGACCCGAAAGACGGCAACGGAATTACACCCCTCATGCTCTCGAACGATGCTGTCTCCATCCGCCTTCTCCTGGAACACGGCGCAAATCCAAACGCCCAGGATGCAGAGGGGCATTCCCCGCTCCACCACCACGGATATGCGGAGGCGGTCTCCCTGCTTCTCGATGCAGGTGCAGACCCCAACCTGCGAGACCATAACGGCTGCACGCCCCTTTTCTTCACCGCGAATCCTGCTGCCATCCGCCTTCTCCTGGAACACGGCGCAGACCCCGCCATTAAAGACTCCGCCGGTAAAACAGCCAAAGAAGTCCTCGAGGAGAATTTCGATCAGCCCCCCTTCCACCACCGCCAAGAAAGCATAGGGAAAGAGGCAGAAATCTCCCTCCTCCAAGCCACCAAAGACGCCCTTTCAATCCTCCAAGGCCCCGCCTGCCAGGAAAAAAACAAAAACAATCCAAAAGCCGCCATCCAAGTCATCATGGATGTAGCAGACAAAGCCTGCCCAGCAGAAGAGAAAAGCGCGATTGGCGAGAAAGAAAATACTTGACTGACAGCTCTCTTCTTAAGAGAATACAAATATTACTAACCAAAATCAAATTACTTATATGGAAAATCAATATGTAGATAAATATCCGTCTAACGAACAAGATTTGTTAGAGAAAATCAATACGCTCCAAGATCAATGGAGCCAATCATTAAAATTCGAGCAAGATCAGAAAGATTTTTGCTATGATGGTTTTTATCCGTTCTATACACAACAAAAGATTAAAGTATTGTTCATAGGGCAAGAAAGTTATGGTATGGGCAGATGCAACTACATCGAAGCATTTCATCAAGTGATGCAAAGAGGCTGCTTTAACGATGGCACTTCAACTAATAAATCTTCTTTCCATCGACGAATTTTCTATATTGCATATGGAATTTTAAAAGATTTTCCTGCGTGGCAAGATGTGCCATATCCAACAGGATATAAAGATAAAATTTTTACAAATGATGGTATTAGTTTTGCATTCATGAACATTTCAAAGATAAGTCCTGATTGCTACTATCGTCACACAAATTGGGCGGATGTGATGCGGTCAGTGAGAGAAGGTGCTTCCTACATAAAGAAAGAAGTAGAATTGCTCGAGCCTGATATTCTTATCACAATGTCTTTTATAAGGAATCAAGAAATTCGCGAAGCTATCTTCGATGAATGCGAACCTATTGACACAGCAAATCCCGATGTGCATGTATATCGAGCGAGAAATGGCATGAAAACAGCCCTTGTGCTTGACACATGGCATTTTTCTGCATTGAAAAAAGAATTCAATTGTTACTATAAACCTATTGGCGACGTCGTCAAAAAATATTATTATGGTGAAGACAGATTATTGAACGAATTAAAAAAAAATGGCACCGCAACAGGACAAACTGTTTCACAATTATAATATCAATCCGCGTCATAAGTTTATCTCGGAAATTGCCGAAAAATGCGCGGGCGATGGCAGTACGATGTACATAAAAGAACTGGCGCGCTTGTTAAATGATAATAATTTCAGAACAAGCTATAACGCAGAGTATACCGGAGGCAGAGGAACGTATAGGCTTGTTCAAAGTGCGTACTGGTGCTATGAGCGTATGGAAGAACATGAGAAGGCAAGGCATATTGCCGAAGTTTTCGTCAATGCGGATGGTAAGAATGTTTGGTAACAACAGATTTGAAGGACGCTGATTCATACGCTGATGGTGTATATTGTTGGGTGGTAACAGACTCGCGGAGAGGTGTAGGTTTTGACGCTCATACGCCCCGTTGTTCGGCGGGACTCGGTGGCGGAACGTCCACGTGGTTCACCCCCACCCGGATTTGGGCTAACCTTGAGTGCACACTATTGGGATGGCATACATATAGCCTGGTAGGCGGCGTGTGGACGACACCCACTCTCGCTCTGTTTGCAAATCTCGCATGTCTACTAACACCCGTTACATCACTGATGAGCTCCACTACCGGGAGGTGGTGGAGCGGATGGTTGGGTGTGAAGCGGGAGCTGTGGATTGGGGCGCGGATATAAAGACGTGTACGTGAAGAAGGGGCGGAAGGTGGTGCCGTTGCTTGGGATGCTTGCTTCGTTGTTGGAGCGCGGGGTGAATGTGCGGCTGGTCCATGCGAAGGAGCCGGGGCCGGCCTTCCGTGAGGATTTCGACAAGTACCCCGCAACGGTAGCCAACCTACATCGGGGCCGCCAATCTCACGGGAGCGGCGCTGGGCATGAAAAGTGTACAGCGCCGCAACTTTGAGGCGGCCATCCCGACCACGGAAGCGAAGCTGGTTGGCCAAGGCATCCGGCACTTTGATGCCGTGTGGTTGGGCAGCCCTGCGCTGCGTGCGGTCGCGTGCAAAATTGCGCGGACAGGATTGCGGCGACACGCAAGGCAATTTTACCATAGCAGCGCATGGATTGTAATTGTGTTAGGTTGTAATACACTTGTAATACAACTGTAATACAATCTAACAATTCATGTATTATGCAGGAATTATGTTGACACTCATGAAGAAGCATGTAAAATTCAAGATGGGCTTGCGCTCGCATAATTATAACTGAAATACAGATATGAAAACGGAAAAGAAGTATCAGTCGTTCCTTTGTCCTTTGAAAGATCTGGCGGACAAGGAAATTCTAGCAGATGGGGAAAAAATAACCATGGATATACCAGCGTTCCAACGCGGCTTGGTATGGAACCCGGCGCAGGTTGAGGCGCTGTGGGATTCAGTGTTGAGAGGCATACCCATCGGCACGATCACGCTCATTCAGTATACGGGCTCGCGAGGTGACAACAATGCCACACATGGCGTATTCGATGGTCAGCAACGTTTGAACGCGCTCTCCATCGGCTACAAAAACCCCTTTGCAACAGAAAAAGGAGAAGCCAATGAATCAATCTTGTGGCTTGACCTTATACCGAATTCCGGGAAAATCAAAACGCGCAAGTACCATTTGTATTTAACGACACCCGGGCAACCGTGGGGTTATAAAATCAGCGATGCCGTGGGCGACAACAGCCAATCGCGCCTGAGTTCGGACGAGTACCGCAGGGCGATAGGGGAAGCGTTCGGCAATGCCTTGCCAGAACAAAACACCAAGCCGCATGCACGGGAGATGTGGCCGTACCAGGCAGAGTGCCCGGTGCCGTTTGGTATCATCTGGCAAGCGGCGCAAGAGCCCGGTGATTTCAAGGACAACTTGCTTGCCGCCGTCACAAAGTACGGAGCGAAGCACGCGTGGTACGAGAAGAAAGTGGGTCCGCAGCTCGGCCAGTTGGCAGAAGCGGATATGGGAGTGTTGGAGCGCGGCTTGGAAAACGCCAAGGCGGCCAAGGCCGTGGTGGTGGTTTCCCCGCAAACTTTTGACCGCACCTTGGGTGCCGTTGACGACACGCAGGCGGAAACGGATGTGGCGGTGTTCTTCTCCCGCCTAAATCGCGGCGGAAGCGTGCCCGGTCCCGAGGATGTAAACTATTCCATTCTAAAATCAATTGTGCCGGCGCTGGGCAGTATCGACACGATTGCCGAAAACCGGATGAAACCTTCCCGCATGGCGGCAATTGCCATGCGCTTGTATTTGACCGAGCGGGATCAGAGATGGCGGGCGAACGTCACCCGCAAAGATGTATACGAGTTGGCGGCAGACGCGGGGTTCCGGGAGTACGTCAAAGTAGACGGCCCCCTGCAGCAGCGCGTGCGCAAGCTGGAGGAAATGCTGCTGTGGTCGCGGAGTAGCGGGAGCAAGGGGATACCCGCCTATGTTCTTTCTTGCGTTGTTCGCAACAGGCCGGAGCAATACATGCTTTTCCTCTCCATGGTGGAGCATGCCGAGCCGGAAAAGAGCATGTATCTTGGAGCATTCATGCTACTGGCCATGTATGGCAACAACATTGTTTATGCGGACGCATACAAGCACCATCACGGGAGCATCCGGCAACTGCTCTACCAGCTGGCAATCAACTGCCAGCTATACCTCCCTCCGCCCCCTGCTATCTACCACGGAATATTGGAGGCGGCGCGCAGCCGCAACAAGGACGAGCTGGACAAGGCATGGAATCCGAGCTTGTACCAGGGCGCAGTCTGCAAGGTGTGGGGATGGAGCAATTTTGAGTCACGCATGCTCTTGCTGTATGCGTGCCGCGACTATATTGGGCGCACCTTCCCGAAGTACGACCCCGCCAATGCAGCCTGGAAAGACGACAACTGCCCATGGGACTACGACCACATCTTTCCGCAGAATTGGCTGATTCACGGCCAGGGTAACAGGCGGGGCGAGTATCACGGAATAGTCGGCGATTTTATCAACTGCATCGGCAACATTGCCCCCATTCCCTTTGCGCGCAACAGGCAGAAGCACGACAATGCGCCGTACGATGCTAAGCATCAATACTTGGAAAACGAAGATGCCGGTCTGTACACTGATTTGGACGATTCGGACCCCAAGCCGGCGTTCCTGTCCGAATATCCTAAGGATCGAATTGAAAACGACCAGGCGGCCACGTATGATTTAGGCTGCATTATTGCACGCCGCCTAGAGCGCATCTACCATGAATGCTACGAGAGCTTGAAATGGGATGAACTGCTTGATTTCAGCGAGTGCGACGGGAAACGCAGGGAATTGTTCGAGCGGTTCGCAGCGGCCATGCGCGCACAGAGTGCACAGGTGGATGAATGCCCCGTGTGGGCGATTGCATACAGGGGGGAGCAGAAACAGATTCAGAAACCGGGTGATTGGGGGCGCGACTGGCTTGCATGCGGCATTCCTGTAGAATATGTGGATGCCTCCGGCAGCCGGCGGAAAGGCTTGGCATGCATTTGCAGCAACGGCAAGACAGTAGAGTGGGGCATGCGCAGGCATCCCGATGAAACAGGAATAGATGGTGATACCAATACATGGTGGTTGCCCAATGCTGAGCATTCCACCAATTGGCCGGAGGGGCAAATCTGCAAGACTTGCAAAATTCATGAGCTGAATGATGAAATGATGCAAGAAATCGTGGCGGATGTCACGTCTCTGATAAACTGGCCCCTCATCCGCTAGTTCACGCAAACCATACCCGAGCAGTAATGCGGCGGGAGTGGGAAACACGCCCCGTCCGGCGGCAAGCCGGACGGGGCGGTGTATCATAATGGGTATTGCGGCCTGCGGGTCACATGTGTGCCAGACCTCATGTGTCCCAAAGAATTTTGGGAACCTATGAATTCGGGTGGTGGGGGAGATGATACGCAAGGCGCATCTTGGTGGTTCAGAGACTTGCAACCGGATAGCGGAGCCACCCCGCCGTTCGTCACGCTGAGGCGCGACGAGGCGGGGTTCCCCGGCGGAGACACTTGCACGCTCGTTATCCCACGGGTTTACACCCGTGGCTCTCTATTAATCCGCTGTGGTAAAAGGGAGGCGTTCAAGGTATGATACCTTGCGCCGGCGTGGGTTTCCGTATAGGCCATGGGGAAACCCACGGCCCGGATGCCTTCCGTCCCGTGGCTAGTGCTGGAAAATACGCACGTTACCGAGTCTGGAAGCTCTATTAATCCGCTGTGGTAAAAGGGAGGCGTTCAAGGTATGATACCTT